>NZ_JBVHMR010000001.1:0-333871 GCF_055558375.1 Streptomyces sp. NPDC025793
CCTCCGTGCGGTGAAGATTCGACACCTCCACCACACACGGGGGCCTTCGCCACGATCAAGACCGCCCAGCGTTAACAACGCTCGTGATCAATACACCTAGACCCCGCCCACCGCCGTCAGCAGCGCGAGCGGCGCCGCGGCCGAACGCGACTCCCGCACACACGCGTGCGGGTACGGCACCGGTTCCGGATGCGTGTCCCGCCCGTACCCGGCCAGGACCTCCGGCAGCCGGTGTCCGGCGGTGCTCGCCGCGTCGACCAGCGCGTGCGCCACCGTCCGGGCCTCGTCGTGCAGCCCGTACCGCGCCAGCCCCAGCGTGATCAGCGCGTTGTCGTGCGGCCACACGGAGCCCCGGTGGTACGACAGCGGGTGGTACGCGGCCTGGCCCGCGGCCACCGTGCGCACGCCCCACCCGGAGAAGAAGTCCGGCTCCAGCAGCCGCCGGCCGACCGCCTCGCCGTACTCCTTGTCCAGCAGCCCCGACCACAGCAGATGCCCGGCGTCGGAGGCCAGCGCGTCGACGCGGCGGCCCCGCCCGTCGAGCGCGAGCGCGGGGAAGGAGTGCTCCGGCATCCAGAAGTCCCGCTGGAAACGGTCCCGCAGATCGGCCGCCGCCTGTTCCAGCAGCGCCGCGTACGTCTCGTCGCCCCACACCGTCCGCGCCACCCACGCCGTGCGGCGCAGCGCGTCGTACGCGTACCCCTGCGCGCCCGCCGCCATCACCGCGCCGGTGGGCCGGGTGCCGTCGGCGCAGCAGATCGCGCCGGGGGAGTCCTTCCAGTTCTGGTTGGCGAGGCCGCCCTCGTCGGCGCGGTAGACGAGATAGCCGCGCGAGGTCAGCCCGCCGTGGTCCAGCATCCAGCCGACGGCGGCGCGGGCATGCCGCTCCAGGCCGCGGGCCAGGTCCGTGTCCCCGGTCTGCTCGACGTACGCGCCGAGCAGGACCAGGAACAGCGGGGTCGCGTCGACGGAGCCGTAGTAGCGCCCGAACGGCACCTGCCCGAAGTGCGCCAGCTCGCCGTGCCGGACCTCGTGCACGATCTTGCCGGGCTGGGCGACGCGCGACGGGCCGGCGGAGCCGGTCGCCTGGGTCGTGGCCAGGGCGAGCAGCGTGGCGGCGGCCGGCCGGGGCCGGTACGGCAGCGCGAACAGGGAGGTGAGCAGGGCGTCCCGGCCGATCAGCGTGAGGTACCAGGGGGCCCCGCCGGCCGGGACGCGCAGCTCCTCGCCGCCCGGTCCGCCGGCCGGCACCTGGAGCGCGGCCAGATCGGCGAGGCCGCGCGCGCACGCCTCCGCCAGCTCCGGCCAGCCGGTCGGGAAGGCCACGCCCTCCATGAACTCCGCCTCGCGCGCCTGCAGTTGCTCGTGCACGGCGGCGGGGTCGCGCGGCACCCGGACGGCCCGCTTCTCGCCGTGCGGGCGGGCGATCACGCGCAGCATCAGCTCGCTCGTGCCGTGCGCGGGCAGGTCCAGGGTCCACACCAGGCGGCGGGCGCCGGTGCCGGTCTCCTCCACGGCGTCGGGCGCCGGGTCGGCCGTGATCGCCGTACGGGACGTCCATTCGGCGCGCCGGTAGGTGAACTCGATGCCGTCGCCCGTCACTTCGCGGGAGCGTACGGCGCCGGGCTTGACGTAGGTGCGGTGGTCGGAGCGGAGTTCGAACTGGTCGGTGAAGTCGGCGTCGACGGTGAGGGCGAGCCGGACCGTGGTCGGCACCGGGCGGTTGCTGGTGACCCGCAGCGACTCCACGAACGAGCTGTCGCCGACGGCCTGGTGACGGAAGACGGTGTGCGCCGGGGGTTCCCGGCGGCCGCCGCGCGGGACCAGGACGCAGCGGGCCGCGTCCCCCTCGGTGACCGGGGTGAGCACCTCGGGCACGGCGCCGTCGACGGTGAGCTGCCAGCGGCTGAGGTGCCGGGCGTCCCGTACGAACAACCCGTCCGGGGCGCCGCTGCCCCGCACTCCGCTGATGTCGCCCCGGTCGCCCACGGCGGCGAACGTCGCCCCGTGCACGAGCAGATGATGCCGGTCCGTCATCGCCGGTCTCCTCCTTCGTCACTCGTGTCGAACGTGCCGGTCACCGCGCTGGACACGCCCTCGCGGGCGCCCTTGACAAGCTCTTGGTACGGCTGGGGGCGGGGCTGACCCTGCACGTCGTGATACAGGTCCAGGGCGAGCGCGGCGGTCCAGCCGAAGCCGGTCGCGCCGCAGGCCTCGCCGGTGCGCGGATCGACGTACTCCGCGAAGCCGGTGGCGTCGGCGAGGTGCAGCACGGCCGCCCGCAGGGTGTCGGCCAGTCGCGGCTCCCCGTGCGCGCGCAGGCCCCGCTCCAGCAGCCAGCCGGTGTTGAACCAGGCGGGCCCGCGCCAGTACCGGTGCGGGTCGAAGGCCTCGCCGAGGAGGTCGTAGCTCGGGACCAGCCGGGTGCGGTCGCCGGGCCCGTCCCCGCATCCGAAGTGCGGACCGCGCAGGGTGCGCACGAGCGTGGCGGCGATCTCGGGCGGCAGGCCGGGGAGCATGAGCGGGATCAGCCCGGAGACACTGCGCTCGCGGACGAGTCCCTGCCCGCCCATGAGGTCCCGGCACAGGAACATGCCGGCCGCCGGGTCCCACAGCCGCTCCACCAGCGCCGCCGTCAGCCGTTCGGCCCGCGCGCGGCGGGCGGTGCCGGCCGCGCCCAGCTCGTCGGCGATCCGGGCGAGCGCGTGCTCGGAGGCGATGAGCAGGGCGTTGAACGCGGGGTCCTCGACGGCGAACTCGCCCTCCCCGTCGGCATACCGGCCGTCCCGGTAGTCCGCGGCCAGCCGCACGTACCGCCCGTAGTCCAGATCCGTCGGCCGGTCCTCGGCCGCCCCGTGGTCGAGGTCGGCCCGGCGGAAGGTGCGGGCCGGGGCCGGGGTGATCCGGGCCAGCGGGGCGTCCCAGCAGGGGCTGTTGTCCATGCCCTGTTCCCAGGGGTGGACCACCGACGCGAGCCCTGCGCCGCCCCGGTCGCGCCGGTGCGTCAGATAGCGGTGCCAGGCGGCCAGGCGCGGGTACACCCGGGCCAGGAAGCCGCGGGAGCGCGAGAGCACCGGGTCGGCGCGGTGCACCAGCCAGGCCGCGAGCGCGTGCACCGGTGGCTGCACGATCCCGGAGGTCTGTACGGTGCGCGGGGCGCCCGCGGTGCGCCCGGCGGTGGCGGAGCGCCAGAAGTCGGGGCTCGGGAAGTAGGCGTCGAGCGGGACGGAGGGGTTGAAGACGATGTGCGGCACGCGCCCGTCGCCCCACTGGGCGGCCAGCAGCGTCTCCAGCTCGGTCTGGGCCCGCAGCGGCGAGACGTGCCGCAGGCCGATGGCGATGAACGCCGAGTCCCAGGACCACTGGTGCGGATACAGGCTCCGGGACGGGACCGTCGCGTTGCCGGTCCAGTTCGCCGCCAGTACCCGGGCCGCCCTGACGTGCAGACCGCCGCCGGAGGCCGGGGGATCGTATGCGATCGCGTGCTCCGTGGCGCGGGTGGTGAGCTGGGCAGTGCGATCCACTCGGGGCTCCCCGAAGACGAAGAACGCCCGGCCGGGCCGGCCGGGTTCGGTTGTGGCTACCGTAGGGTTACGTCTACTTAACAAGCAAAACCCACTATGTAATGCAGGGTTGAGGAACACAAGGGGGTGCGCATGACCGGACGTCCGGGAAGAGCCGTCAGGACGAACGGCGGCCAGGCCGGCGCCGGCGACCTGCTCGAACTGGTGCGCAGCGGACGGGCGGTGACGCGGGGCGCGCTCCAGCAGGTCACCGGGCTGTCCCGGGCCACGGTCGGCCAGCGCCTGGACCGGCTGTTCCGGGCGGGCTGGCTGCGCGAGGGCGCCGGCGGCCCGGTCGGCTCACCCCTCGGCGGGCGCCCTTCCATCACCCTGGAGTTCGACGGCTCCCACGCCGTCGTCCTCGCCGCCGACCTCGACACCCGGCACGCCCGCGCGGCCGTGCTGTCCCTGACCGGCGAGCTGCTCGCCGAGCACGCGGGCACGGTGGTGGTGGAGGACGGGCCGGAGGCCGTGCTCGGTGAACTCGGCCGCTGGTTCGGCGCGTTGCTGGAGAAGGCGGGGCACGCGGCGACGGAGGTCGCCGGCATCGGGCTGGCGGTACCCGGTCCGGTGGACAGCGAGACCGGCCGGGTGGTGCAGCCGCCGATGATGCCGGGCTGGGACGGCTACGACATACGGGGCCGTCTCTCGCGCGCCTTCGCGGAGCACACCGGCCACACCGGCGCCCCGGCCGCCGTCCCGGTCCTGGTCGACAACGACGCCAACCTCATGGCGTACGGCGAGCAGCGCGCCGGACACCCCGACTGCGGGGCGTTCGTCCTGGTCAAGGTGTCCACCGGGATCGGCGCCGGGGTCGTGGTCGACGGCTCGATCTACCGGGGCATCGACGGCGGCGCCGGGGACATCGGGCACATCCGGGTCGGCGCGGACGCGCTGTGCCGGTGCGGCTCCCACGGCTGTCTCGCCGCCGTCGCGAGCGGGGGTGCCGTGGCGCGGCGGCTGGCGGAGTCCGGCGTCCCGGCCGCGTCCGGCTCGGACGTACGGGACCTGCTGGCCGCCGGGCACCCGGAGGCGGCGGCGCTGGCCCGGGAGGCCGGGCGCCTGGTCGGTGACGTGCTGGCGACGGTGGTGACCCTGCTCAACCCCGGGGTGCTGATGATCGCGGGCGACCTGGCGGGCACGCCCTTCCTCACCGGCGTGCGCGAGCTGCTCTACCAGCGGGCGCTGCCCCGCTCCACGGCCCACCTGGACGTGGTCACCTCGGCGCTCGGGGACCAGGCCGCGCTCATCGGAGCGGGGGCACTGGTCGTGGAACACCTCTACGCGCCGGAGCGGGTGGAGGAGCGGCTGCTGGCGCTGGGGGTGTGAGGCCGCTGCCGGCGGGTGCGTGACGAGGGGTTTCGAGGGGTTTCCGGGCGCGTTTCGGGTCTCGGACGACGGTCCGCATGGTGAAATCCCGACCGCTGTGGCAGCGTGATTCTCGCCACCCTTGATAAGGGTTGCGCTCAGATGAGCGAATCATGGGCGACTGCACTTCTCCAAGGGGTGGCACTCGGTGCCACCCCTTGATCATTCATCGATCGAAATCAGACGTGCAGGATCCCTGCTCATCTGAGCGATAAACCCGGTGTTGAGGGGTTCTTGCCTTCAAGAAGTGAACACATCGGGCCGTGCTGGCTTGCCAAGCTTTGACTTTCGATCCGGTGGCGGACGGGTGGTTACAGGCGCATGACGCGCAAGTAGACGTACCCATGAACCTTCGATCTGGGTATGTTCCTCGCCGTCAGGGCAGCCACCGTGGCCTCAAGGAGTCGAGACCCGTGTCGGAAAACAAAGAACCCCACGTAGCGAAGTTCGTTTACGACTTCACCGAGGGCAACAAGGACCTCAAGGACCTCCTCGGCGGCAAGGGCGCCAACCTGGCCGAGATGACCAACCTCGGTCTGCCGGTCCCTCCCGGCTTCACCATCACCACGGAGGCCTGCAAGGTCTACCTGGAGAGCGGCGAGGAGCCCGCGGCACTGCGTGACGAGGTGAGTGCGCACCTCGACGCCCTTGAGCGGAACATGGGCAAGAAGCTCGGCCAGCCGGACAACCCGCTGCTGGTCTCCGTCCGCTCGGGCGCCAAGTTCTCCATGCCCGGCATGATGGACACGGTCCTGAACATCGGCCTGTCCGACAAGTCGGTGCAGGGCCTGGCCAAGCAGGCCGGCGACGACCGCTTCGCCTGGGACTCCTACCGCCGCCTGATCCAGATGTTCGGCAAGACCGTCCTCGGCGTCGACGGCGAGCTCTTCGAGGAGGCCCTCGAGGCGGCCAAGGAGGCCAAGAAGGTCACGGTCGACACCGACCTGGAGGCCGCCGACCTGAAGAAGCTGGTCACCACCTTCAAGAAGATCGTCAAGAAGGAGGCCGGCCGGGACTTCCCGCAGGACCCGCGCGAGCAGATGGACCTCGCCATCGAGGCGGTCTTCAACTCGTGGAACACCGACCGCGCCAAGCTCTACCGCCGCCAGGAGCGCATCCCCGGCGACCTCGGCACGGCCGTCAACGTCTGCTCGATGGTCTTCGGCAACCTCGGCCCCGACTCCGGCACCGGCGTCGCCTTCACCCGCGACCCCGCCTCCGGCCACCAGGGCGTCTACGGCGACTACCTCCAGAACGCCCAGGGCGAGGACGTCGTCGCGGGCATCCGCAACACGGTCCCGCTCGCCGAGCTGGAGTCGATCGACAAGAAGTCGTACGACCAGCTCATGCAGATCATGGAGACCCTGGAGAACCACTACAAGGACCTCTGCGACATCGAGTTCACCATCGAGCGCGGTCAGCTGTGGATGCTCCAGACGCGCGTGGGCAAGCGCACGGCGGGCGCGGCGTTCCGCATCGCGACGCAGCTGGTGGACCAGGGCCTGATCGACGAGACCGAGGCGCTCCAGCGCGTCACCGGCGCCCAGCTGGCCCAGCTGATGTTCCCGCGCTTCGACGAGCAGGCGAAGGTCGCCCAGGTCGCGCGCGGCATCGCCGCCTCCCCCGGTGCGGCGGTCGGCAAGGCCGTCTTCGACTCGTACACCGCCGTGAAGTGGTCGCGCTCGGGCGAGAAGGTCATCCTGGTCCGCCGGGAGACCAACCCCGACGACCTCGACGGCATGATCGCGGCCGAGGGCATCCTCACCTCCCGCGGCGGCAAGACCTCGCACGCGGCCGTGGTCGCCCGCGGCATGGGCAAGACCTGTGTCTGCGGCGCCGAGGAGCTGGAGGTCGACACCAAGCGCCGCCGGATGACGGTGCCGGGCGGGCAGGTCGTGGAGGAGGGCGACCTCATCTCCATCGACGGTTCGAGCGGCAAGGTGTACCTCGGCGAGGTCCCGGTCGTCCCCTCCCCGGTCGTGGAGTACTTCGAGGGCCGCATGCACGCGGGTGCCCACGACGCCGACGAGCTGGTCGAGGCCGTGCACCGCATCATGGCCTTCGCCGACCGCAAGCGCCGGCTGCGGGTGCGCGCCAACGCGGACAACGCCGAGGACGCGCTGCGCGCCCGCCGCTTCGGCGCCCAGGGCATCGGCCTGTGCCGCACGGAGCACATGTTCCTCGGCGACCGCCGTGAGCTGGTCGAGCGCCTGATCCTGGCCGACACGGAGGCCGAGCGCGAGGAGAGCCTGAAGGCCCTTCTCCCGCTGCAGAAGCAGGACTTCGTCGAGCTGTTCTCGGCGATGGACGGCCTGCCGGTGACGGTCCGCCTCCTGGACCCGCCGCTGCACGAGTTCCTCCCGGACATCACCGAGCTGTCGGTCCGGGTGGCCCTGGCCGAGTCCCGCCAGGAGCCCCACGAGAACGAACTGCGCCTGCTCCAGGCCGTCCACCGCCTGCACGAGCAGAACCCGATGCTGGGCCTGCGCGGCGTACGCCTCGGCCTGGTCATCCCCGGCCTGTTCACGATGCAGGTCCGCGCGATCGCGGAAGCGGCGGCCGAGCGCAAGAACGCCAAGGGCGACCCGCGCGCCGAGATCATGATCCCGCTGGTCGGCACGGTCCAGGAGCTGGAGATCGTCCGCGAGGAGGCCGACCAGGTCATCGCCGAGGTCGAGGCGGCGACGGGCACCGAGCTGAAGCTCGCGATCGGCACCATGATCGAGCTGCCGCGTGCCGCGCTCACCGCAGGCCAGATCGCCGAGGCGGCCGAGTTCTTCTCCTTCGGCACGAACGACCTGACGCAGACGGTGTGGGGCTTCTCCCGCGACGACGTCGAGGCCTCGTTCTTCACGGCCTACCTGGAGAAGGGCATCTTCGGCGTCTCCCCGTTCGAGACGATCGACAAGGACGGCGTGGGCTCCCTGGTGAAGCTGGCGGCCGAAGCGGGCCGGCGCACCCGCCCCGACCTCAAGCTCGGCGTCTGCGGCGAGCACGGCGGTGACCCGGAGTCGGTCCACTTCTTCCACGAGGTCGGCCTGGACTACGTCTCCTGCTCCCCGTTCCGCATCCCGGTCGCCCGCCTGGAGGCGGGCCGCGCGGCGACGCAGTCGGCGGGCAGCGACCACCGCTGACCCCTCCGGGGCCGTATGAACCCCGGAGCCGCCGTCGGTCCCCGACCCTCACCGATCGGCGGCGGCCCCGGCGCACGAGAAGGAGAGGCGACACCCTGTGCGGGGGTGTCGCCTCTCCGTGCATCATCTGCGGGGACTGTCAAGCTAAGTCGCTGACCAGGACAAATGGCGTTTGCTCGCGTTGGTTGCCGTTGAACCCGCCCGAAGCCGTTGTGCCCTCGTTGTGCCCTGCAAGTGCGGTCGGGTCCCTTCACACGCCGGCCCGGCAGCGACAAAGGATGTGCTCCTCGCGAACGTCGCCGCCGTGAGCGAGGGCAGCAGCGCCCGGGAGACCACGACTGCGCTGGCCATCGACCTCGTCAAGGACCGAGTAGATCATGGGTCCCGGGACACGTGAGCGTCCCGGGACGCATGGTCAGATCGCCTTTACTTGAGTGCGGGGGCGGAGCCGGCCTCCTTCGGGCCCATGACGATCGCCTCGGGGGTCGGGCGGTGGAGGACGTACGCGACGGTGGCGACCGTGGCGGCCGCGATGCTGCCGATGGCCGTTCCCTCCTCGGGCTCGATCACGTGGGTGAGGACACCGGCGACAAGGAGCGCACCGATCACGACGGCTGTGGAAGCGATCAGAACCCGTCGCATTCCGTACCTGACGGGACTGCCAGTGAGCGGGGTCACTGTGCGTGTGCTAGTCCACCGACTACGTTGGGACATGGGTATCGACCCTTTCGAGGTTCGACGCACTACCCGGCGGCCCCCTGTTGCACCAGGGGGCCGCAGTCATTCCCGGGGGTCTGACTGCGGCCGAAGGCCTGTGGGTGCACCCGCGTCGGGTGCCGATCCAACCGATACCGGGAGCGGGTTCACATCTTCAAGAAACGTGTGCTGCGCCACAGTTGCGCAATCGAGTCCGCAAATCCCGGGCGTGTCGCCCTTTATTGACGCCGTAACGGGCATTCCGGACGCACCCCGGAGGGGTATTCACGTGCAGACATGCGCGTGGTGTCCGATTTGTGCTCGACCTACTAGGCGCAGCGATGCGTGTACAAGCCCGATATTTGAAGGCTGTTGTGAGCGTGGCGAGGATCACAGAATGCGTGCGACTTGGCAGGTCAGAAGCATCCTGTCGAAGTTCAATATGCCCGTTTTGGGCGATCCTCTCCGGACCTCCTTTCACTTCCGTGTGATAGGGCCTTTCGGGGTCGCTATCACATGGCTTAACAACGGCTATCGCAATGGGCCGAGTTGTTGGTGAGTGATGAGGCGACAGGCGAGTTTGAGGACCGCTTCGTGGATGCCGGACCGGTGTTCTCTGTGAATGCGTTGGCGGCGGAGGCCATGCAGCCGGGCGAATGGTCCGCTCGACCACGCACCGTTCGCGGTAGATGTGGTGGTCGTAGCCTCGGTCGGCGAAGATGGACTCGGGGCCATGACCTGCGGTGGTAATGCCTTGGACGCGCATGACTGCAAGGGGGTGGGACCCTTGGTAGTGCGCTGTAGAGCGACGCGAGAGGAGTCGAAGTGCCGGAGGCCAGTCCGCGCGGAACCTACCTGATCATTGCGGAGGCGCTGCGTGGCGAGATTCAGGCGGATCGGGGCGACGACGCCTTGCCGTCAGAGGCCGACCTGATGGATTCGCATGGTGTCTCTCGGAACACGATCCGCCGAGCACTCAAGGTTCTCGAAGCCGAGGGAGTTGTCGAGTCCGCTCCCGGGATCGGGTGGCGCGTGGTCCGGGAAGGTGACCGGCGGTCCCTCGCTGAGCGCATGGCTGACATGATCGCGGAGGACTCGCTTTCGGTGGGGGATCCGTACCCGTCCGAAGCGAAGCTGTGCGAGCGGTTGGGCGCGTCCCGTACCGCCGTGCGCCGCGTCCTTGCCCAGATGGAGGGAAACGGCCTGCTCGCCACCGTTCACGGCAAGGGGCGAACCGTACGCGCTCTCCCGACTCCCACGGTCCGGCCGTAACCTTGGCCGCCATGGGACTGACTGAGTGGGCGTACTCGCTCTCCGAATCGCTGCTGTCCGATCCGCTTCCGCGTCGGTGGGCGCACTCGCTGGGTGTCGCCAAGCGTGCTCGCTCCTTGGGCCCGATCCTGGGCGGTGATGCCGAGTTGCTGGAAGCTGCCGCGGTGCTGCATGACATCGGGTACGCGCCGGCCATCGCCACGACCGGCTTTCACCCGCTGGACGGCGCACGCTTCCTCCGCGACCAGGAAAAGGCTGACGAGCGGGTTGTTCGTCTCGTGGCTCACCACTCCTGCGCCCTGCTGGAAGCCGAGGAACGCGGACTGAGGCAGGAGCTGGAGGAGGAGTTCGAGCTAGAGCGTCCGGACCTGGTCGATGCCCTGCTGTACTGCGACATGACCACGACGCCGGACGGGACGCAGACCACGCCGGTCGAGCGGCTGGACGAGATCGTGCAGCGGTATGGCCCGGACACGATCGTCGGACGGTTCATTCAGCGCGCGGCCCCCGAGATCCACGCGGCGGCGAGGCGCGTTGAGGGTCGGTTGGCGCAGGTCTCTGCTGAGGGTTAGCCGATGTAGGGCTCGCGCCGCGAGTCGTCGAGACCGTGGCGAATACGCAGCATCATCGACGGATGGATGTCCAGCCCGTCAAGGTCCGCTGGGTCAACCCAGCGGACCTCTTTCGACTCGCTACTCGTGCGCAGGGAACCGCCGACAGGGTGAGCCCGGAAGCAGATGGAGAACTGCTGTCGGACCTCTCCGTCGTCGTACGCCAGCACGTGTTCAGGGTCGGTGTAGAGACCGACGATGCTGTCTACCTCAACGTCGATGCCGGTCTCTTCCGAGACCTCACGGACGGCGGTGTCACCGATGCGCTCGCCGATGTCGTGCCCACCGCCGGGCAGTGCCCACAGATCGTTGTCTGTCTTGTGGATGAGCAGCAACCGCCCCGAGTCGTCCCGGACGACCGCAGTGACCGAGGGCACTACCGAGTTGGCCTGAGGGGCGTTCGGGTCGCGGAAGTAGTCGATGCGGCTCATCAGGCAGTGCCTTCCCAATCGGCGGGTGAGGAGATCGGACGGGCCGATTCCCAGACCTTCTCAACGCTCTCAGCGTAGGCGTCGAAGAGTTCACCGCCGGGCACGCGTCGCAGGTGCAGCACGGGGGCCATGTAGGCACCGACGCCGTAGAGGTGCCCGTTCGCCAGCATCTCGTCATCGGCCCGGTAGATCGAGTTGTAGAGGGTCGTACCGTGCAACCGGAACTCCACTCCGGGGAGGCCGAAGAGCGGGCCGTAGTTGATGAGGGCGTTCCGGATCTTGCCCGCCATCGTCGCGCCGATTCCTTCGTCCTCGCCGCGCACCGCCACGGCCGGCGACGTGGGCTCTCCCAGCATGAAGCGGATGGGCACTCCGTCGGCTGACTTCTCCTTCACGATCCTGTGGAAGGTCGCGTCTTCCGTGAGCCAGAACCCGGAGTACACCAACAGGTCAAACTGACGGGTCGCCTTGGAGTAGAGGTTCGTCCAGAGAGTTTGCATCACCACAGACCGGTGCGGATAGAGCCTGACCAACTCTGCGTTACCAGAGGCAGTGACCTCGGATGATGTGCGTTCGTCGGGCCACAGGTACGACACTTCGCACTTCAAAAGCGAGGCAGTCGCGTACTGGAAGCGACGATATGGCTTGCGCTCAGGCTCGTTGATCCATCGTTCCACCGTCTTGGCGGCAACCCCGAGCCGTTGGGCGACCTCATCGAGCGTCAGGCCCAAGTCCACTATCGCGCCGCGCAGCCGCTCGTTCGCCACATCCAACCTCCGCCTTGTTGGGACGACTTGGTTCGACTTTACGGGAGCTAAGTACGACTTGAGCCGGTCAACCGCGAAGTCGATCGTCGTCGCTGGCGGCGCGAGTCTGTAGGTGCATCGAGCGCGAGGGGCTCGCAGAACTCAAACAGCCGAAGGGCTTGACGGGGCGAACCCCTCTCTGCAAGATGAGGAACACGTAATACATGTTCCTCTCGTTCGGGGCGCGTCAGCGCCCCGAACGAGTGCACGACCAATGGGGGCCACGTTCACGGACGCGGCCTCAAGGGGCCCGGGACAGAGCGGGCCGAGGGCGCACCCGACCCCTGGTCATTCGGGAGGGCTTAGACCGAAAGGTCATGTCTCCATACGCCTTCAACGGGGTCATGCCGCGCTACCTGATACGGGCGCGGCGCCCAAAGGAGACCCACTTCGCCCCGGCATCTCGCCGTGAGGGCGCCGCTTCGAATGCGGCCCGGGGCACGCACCACCAACCCGACCACCTCTGAGAGGACACCACGTGTTCGGTAAGAGCCACAGCATCTTCGTTATGTCCGGCCCGCGCGGCCGTGGCTACCAGTACTGCTGCACCTGCGGGGCCGAGGGCTTCACGGACCCCACCCGCCGCCTCGCGAGGCAGAGGGGCGAGCGGCACATCGCCAAGTTCAAGGCCAACGGCCGCTAGCCGAAGGGAAGCAATCGACATGGATTCGCTGGTGAGCAGCGTGATTGCTGTTGTCGGAACACTGCTGGGTGCGGTGGTCGCGGGACTGCTTCAGCATCGCGCATCCCGCATGGACCGGCAGGAGGCGCAGGATCAGGCACTGCGTCGTGAACGGCTGTCGGCCGTGACGAGTCTGGTCGCCGCGCTGAGCGAGCACCGCCGCGCGATGTGGGTCCGAGAGGACTTACGGCTCTCGGGTGCTCCGTCCGACGCCTACGCGGAAGCGCGGGCGCAGAGTCACATCACCCGCGCCGCGATCACGGCGCCGCTGACGGCCGTGAAAATCCTCGCCCCGTCTCTTTCTGACGCGGCCGAGCACGCGGCGCATGCCAGCTACTCCCTGCGGGCGGTGGCTGACGAAGACATCCTCACCGCTCGCCGTGAAGCAGCGATCGCGGCATCTGACCGCCTGGTCAACGCGGCGGCCGCACTGATTTGACAGGCAAGTCCCACCCCATCCCAACCTGAAACGGCGCGCGGCTCCCGGGGTGCCACCCGGGAGCCGCTGTTCGGGCCGTTCCACCTGTGAGAGGAACCACGACCCATGCAGCACATCGTCACAGTTCAGGACGCTGTTACCGCGTTCGCGGACTGGATGGAACCCACCAGTGCGGAACTGGACGCGATCGAGCAGGAGATGCCGCTGATCCTCGCGGACGTCGACCTGTTGGACGCACAGATCATCACCCTCGACCACGCCCCCACGGAGCTGGACACCCGCCGGATCCGCCGGGCCCGGCGCCGGGTGCTGGCCGAGCGGGCCGCGCTGGCCGAGCGCACGGCCACGGCGAGCCTGCCGGGCGGTGCGGCGTGAACGATGACACCCGCGCGTTCCTGGCCGCCGTCCTGGACGCCATCAACATTCCCGCACCGGCCACCTTCGGCGACAGCGAAGCGTTCAGCCGTCTACTGGAAGACCGTGTGCTGGACGCGGTCGTTGCCCTGACCGGCGCCCTGGGCGAGCCGCCGGCCGCCGACTGGGGGCTTGGCTGGCACACCGCCTATCTGCGTGAGCAGCTCGCGAAGAAGCCGCCGACCACCTACCGCCACTACGGCGCGGACGGGGGTGCGGTGTGATGGGTCGCAGGTTCAAGGACATGCAGACGCCGGAGCAGCAGTACGCCGCTCGGCAGCAGCGTTCCGTGCGGGGCCCGGAGCGGCCTGCCACGCATGAGCAGTGGGTGCGGATGACCACCTACCAGCAGGCCGCGCACCTGGCCCGTCTCGACGGACGCGAGGACGACGCCCGCGAGTGGGAACAGCGTGAGGCCGAGGTGACCGCCCCGGCGCCGAAGAAGCGGTGGTGGTCTCGGTGAACGGTCTGCTCACGATGGCGTCGGTGGCCGGGCCGCTGGCCGGCGGGTGGGGCGTCCACGGTCTGTGGATGCGCCGCCGGCTGTCGGCCGCGCGGCGGGATCCGCTGTCGGGGCTGTGGACGAGGGCGCCGTTCGAGCGGCGTGCGGCCCGTCTGCTGGCCCGCCACCATGCGGCGGTCGTGCTGGTCGACCTGGACGGCTTCAAGGCCCTCAACGACACCCTCGGCCACGCCGCCGGTGACGAGGCGATCCGGGTCACCGCCGCGAGCCTGAACGGCGCACTCGCCGAGCATCGCGGGGCTGTTGCGGCCCGGCTGGGTGGGGATGAGTTCGCCGCCGTGGTACCGCTGGAGGAGCCGTTCACGCTGCCCTGGCTGCTGAACGATCTGCACGGCGTACTCACCGCCCCGTTCACCTACCGGGGCCGCACCCTCCGTGTGGGCGCTTCGGTGGGCGCCTGCCTGACCGCCGAACTCCCCTCCCGTTCACTGCCGCTGGCGTTACGGCGGGCGGATGAGGCCATGTACACGGCCAAGCGCGACGGGGGCGGCTGGTGCCTGGCCGACGGCCCCGACCTGACCCACACCAGTCGGGCCGGCCGCCGCTTGGGCCGCCCGGGAACGGGCGGAAGGGAGGCGGCGTGAACGCCGTTCATATCCGTTCAGCCGAGCGCGCCCTGTCCGTCGGTACCTGGCTGATCGTGGCCGGCGCGGTGCTCTACTCGGTCCTCACCGTGACCCCGCTCGCCGCCGCTCACACCCCGGCGAAGTGGTCGTGGACCGCGCCGATTCTCCCGCTCGTCGTGGACGCTGCGGTCGTCATCGTCGTCCGCCTGGACGCCGTTCTCGCCCGGCTGGGCGGGCACGGTGGCCGGTGGCCGGTGGTGCTGCGGTGGATGACCGGGGGCATGACCCTGGCCCTGAACGTCGCCGACTCCGCCCTGAAGAACGACCTGGTGGGCGTCGCCGTCCACGCCGTGGCACCTCTGCTGCTGATCGTGACCGCAGAGACGGGGCTCGCCTACCGGCGGGCGATCGCCGCCGCTGTCACGGCGTTGCAGGAACGGGAGCGGGCCGAGCGCGAGCAGCGTGAGCAGGCTGCTGCCGCCCGGCGGGAGGATGCCGCGCGGCGGGCGCGGGAGGAACGCGAGCACGCCGCGCAGTTGGCCCGTGAACAGCGTGAGCACGAAGCCCTCATGGCCCGGGAGGCGGCCGAGCGGGAAGTCGCCGAACGCCGCGAGGAACGCGAACGGCAAGAGGCCCGTGAACGCGAGCGTGAACAGCGCGAGCGCGACCGTGAACGGGCCGAGCGGGAGGCAGCCGAGCGCCGCGAGCGCGAGCGGCGTGAGCGAGTGGAGCGTGAACGCCGTGAACAGGCCGAGCAGCAGCAGCGGGCCGAGCGTGAACGCGCCGCGCTGCTGGAACGCGGCCCGGCCACCGGCAAGCTCCCGGAGGACGAAGCACGCGCGATCGTAACCGCCGCGTTCACCGCCGGTCTGTCGGTGCGCTCCGCCGCCGAGCTGTGCGGCTGGTCGGTGGGCTGGGTCAACGCCCGCTACGCCGAACACCGGCCGCCGGACGCCGGCGGGGCTGGACTGACCGTCGTCGGCCGCTGATGGCCGCTATACCCGTATATCTCTGGCGCCTGGCCCCGGACGGATACGCCACCCTGCGCCAACTGCGCGCGCAGGGGCTCAGGCCCGGCGGTCAGGACGTGGCTGCGCAGATCGAGCGCCCGCGCCGCCGGCGCGGCCCGCTCATCGCGTACCTGTACCGCGTCGACCTGGCCAAACCGGTCCGGCCGATGACCCCGGCGAAGTGGGCGGCGCTGGCCAAGGCCAACGCCGCCCGCCGCATCTGCCCCGCCTGCGGCCGGGACGCCGGATACGTCATTCCCTCTTCGCTCGGCACGTGCGTGCCGTGCGCGTACCCCGAAGGAACTTCGGATGGAATCGCTGCCTGACGTGCCCAAAGTCGTCCAGCTCCCGGACGGCACCTACGCCTACACCGATCAGCTTCCCGCCCCGCCGCAGTACTACAGCGGCCCGCAGATCATCCACCAGCACGTACACCAGGCCCCGCCGGACCGCACCGTCCAGCGCATCGCCCTCGGCTCCGGCATCGGCGCCGGCACAGTGGCGGCCGGGGTCTACTTCGGCCCGCTGCTGGTCGGCGTGCTCACCGCCATGGCCGCCAACCTCGCCCTGATCGCGTTCCTCGCGGCCGTGTGCGTGTGGGGTGTTGTCACCGTCGTCCGCTCGGTGGGCGGCGAGGACGGCAAGCGCGCCGCCGGCAACGTCCGCCGCGCCCGCCGCCGGCGCTGACGGTTCCCCGCGGTTCCGGGACTCGCGTCCCGGGGCCGTCGGGAGCCGGACAGTCCGGCCCGGAACGGAGACACCGACGTGAGCCGCGAAGAACTCCACCTCACCCGGGGCGAGAAGGCCCGCATCGCGCTGCTGGTCGCCCGGATGGCCAAGCGCGGGCTCGCCGACGACCGCCAGTTCGGCGGCCGGGTCGACCAGCGGGACCTTCAGCGCAAGGTCGAGCGGATCGAGGAGCAGGCCCGCAAGCGCGCCGAGCGCACCAAGAACGGCAAGTAGCCACGCCCCGGGGGCGGTCGTCCCGGCCAAGGAAACCGGCCGCCCCCCGGGCCACCCACAACCCGTTTGAGTAGCAGGGAGTACCCAGCATGACGGAAAGCACGACGGGCCCGCACCTGCGCCCCGTGCCCAGCCTCGACAAGGACGACGACACCCCGGCCGCGCCCGTCGCGGTCGACAACCCGGCGCTGCCGGACCCGAAGGTGACGATCGAGAAGCGCAAGCCTGTTCTCGCCGGATGGCTCACCAACCGGCGTGACTTCCTCGCCACCGCCCGCCACGCCGGCGCCAACCTGGGCTACGCCGCGCTCTACCACGGGGTTCGACTCCCCGTGTATGCCGGACGCCTCGCCCTGATGTCGCCCCGGGGTGCCTGCCGGTTCATCGCGTCAACGAACCGGTGGGTGTGGGACCGCGAGGCCGCCCCGTTGCGGGCGTACGCGGTCCAGACCGAGGACGTCGAGGAGTACATGCGCCTCGCCCGCCTCCGCTCCGGCCGCGTCCGGCTGCGCGGCCTGGTCACCGTAGTCGCAACCATGTTCGGTCTCGGCTTCGCCCTCTACCTGTACGTCCTCGCCCCCGAGTACCTGTACGCGTTCGCGGCCGGCGGCGTGCTGATGCTCGGTATGGGCGGACAGCAGCCGGACGCCCCGGTCGTGGGCCCGGCGGTGCTCAAGACCGAGTTGCAGAAGCTCACCGGCACCATCGTCCTGCGCGGTCTGGAGTCCATCGGCAACCCGAAGATCACCGCCGCCATCAAGAGGGGCGGCGACATGGACGGGATGCGCTTCACCTCGGAGATCGTGCGGGACGGGCCCGGCTACCGCGCCGACCTCGACCTTCCCTACGGCGTCACGCCGGACGACATCATGGAAAAGCGCGAGGCCCTCGCGTCCGGTCTGCGCCGCAAGGTCGGCTGCGTCTGGCCGTCCGGTGACGAGAACGAGCACGAAGGACGTCTCGTGCTGTGGGTCGGCGACCGGCCCATGAACGAGACGACGAAACCGGCCTGGCCGCTGCTCAAGGACGGCCGGGTCGACCTGTTCAAGCCGGTCATCTTCGGCAACGACCAGCGCATGCGCTGGGTCGAGGTCACCCTGATGTTCGCCGCCATCGTCATCGGCTCCATCCCCCGGATGGGAAAGACGTTCCTCTTGCGTCTGCTCCTGCTGATCTGCGCCCTCGACCCCCGCGCGGCCCTGTACGCGTTCGACCTCAAGGGCACCGGCGACCTCGGCCCACTGGAACCCGTCTGCCACCGCTACCGCTCAGGCGAGGAAGACGAGGACGTCGAGTACATCCTGAACGCCCTGCGGGAGATCAAGGAGGAGATCCGCCGCCGGGCCAAGGTGATCCGCAGCCTGCCGCGCTCGCGCTGCCCGGAGTCGAAGGTGACGCCGGACCTGGCCAGCGACAAGAGCCTTGGCCTGCACCCGATCGTCATCGGTATCGACGAGTGCCAGATGGTGTTCGAGCACGAGAAGTACGGCCCGGAGATCGAGTCCATCTGCACCGACATCACCAAGCGCGGCCCGGCCCTCGGCATCGTCGGCATGTTCGCCACCCAGCGGCCCGACGCCAAGTCGCTGCCGCCCGGCATCTCCGCCAACGCAGTCCTGCGGTTCTGCCTGAAGGTGATGAACCACCAGGCCAACGACATGGTGCTCGGCACCGGCACGTACAAGTCCGGTATCCGCGCCACCATGTTCAGCCGCCGCGACCTCGGTATCTGCTGGATGGCCGGTGAGGGCGACGACCCGCGCATCGTCGCGAGCGCGTTCGTGGACGCCCCGAAGGCCGAACTGGTCGTCACCCGGGCCCGGAAGATGCGCGAGGAGTACGGCAACGTCACCGGCCACGCCATCGGCCAGGGCCCGGAGACCACCGGCGCCGGATCCGACATCCTCGCCGACACCCTCGACGTCATCGCCGCCGACGAGAAAGCCGTGTGGTGCGAGCGCATCGCGGTCCGCCTCTCCGACACGCGCCCCGAGACCTACGCCGGATGGCAGGGCGAGAACGTCACCGCCGCGCTCAAGCCGTGGGGCATCAAGCCGGGGCAGGTGTGGGGCACCACCGACGAGGGTGAGGGCGCCAACCGGCGCGGCATCAAGCGCGCCGACATCGTCGCCGCGATTACTCGGCGTAACGCCGATCGGGCCGCCGCCTAGACCGAGCAGAGCTGCTAGACCTAGCGGCCGTCGCCGCTAGGTCTAGCACCTCCACTAGCGCCCTATAGGGCCGCTGATCAGCTTACTAGCGTCTAGCGGCCCACCTGCGGAAACACCCCGAAACCGCCCTGAGAAGGGATGTGAGCCCCCGTGGGCTTCGCTAGCCTCGCCCTCCTGCTGGTCGCCGCTGGTTACGCACTGTTATGTGCGGTTCAGCCGTTCGCCCCATGCCGGAAGTGCTCCGGCATCGGCGTTAGGCAGGCCCGCCGCAAGGTCAAACTCTGCCGCCGCTGCCACGGACAGCGCTACCGGCTCCGCCTCGGCCGCCGGCTGCTCAACACCGGCCGCGACATCCACCGCGCCGGCACCCGCCGCCCCCACTACGACCGCCGCACCGACCGGGAGTTCATCGAATGGCCGTGACCGTCTCGCTCGTCTTCCTGTTCGGACTCGTCCTGTTCTTCCTGCTCCGCAATCACAGCCTGAGTTTCGGCGCCGCGTTCGCCGCCGTCATGTTCGGCTTCTTCCTCGCCTCCACCGGCGCGGCCGGCCCCATCAACTCCCTCGCCACCGCCGTCGTCCACGCCATCCCCAACCCGTGAACCACCAGTGACGGAAGGAATCCCGCACGTGGACGACGAGATCTACTGCGACGACTGCGCCGACTACGGATGCCCCGGACACGAGCTGTGCGAGGAGTGCTCCGGCGACATCTGCAACGAGTGCGGCGGCTGCGACTGCCCCGAGTCCGCCTGCCCCGGCTACGTCGCCCACTACACCGGCAACGACTTCTAGCTACGCCAAGGGCGGCCCCCCTTCCGGCAAGAACCGGGGCCGCCCTCGTTCCACCCATCCAACTGAACAGTGGAGGTCACCCAGCATGACCCATCCGACCGACAACCGGCCAGTAGGCGCCCACCTGCGGACCGCGCTTCACCTCGCGGCGGCCGGCGTCCCGGTCCTGCCCCTGCGGGCGGGGAAGGTGCCGTTCGGGAACTGCCCAGCCTGTGCGCAGAACGCGTGCGGCGGCCGGCCGAACATGAAGATCCCGGGCCCCTGCGCCTGCCCACAGCCGTGCCACGGCTGGGCCGCCGCCACCACCGACCCGCACGTCCTCAACTCCGCCGCCTGGGCATCGGCGTGGCGGCACGCGGCGACGGTCGCCTACCACCCCGGCGGCGCCGGCGTGACCGTGGTCGACCTGGACGACCCCGCCGCCATCCAGTGGGCCCGCACCAACCTGCCCGTCACCCGGACCGTGACCACCACACGGGGCGAGCACTGGATCTACCGGGGCACCATGCCGTCATCGAACGCCGTACGGCCCGGCGTCGACATCAAGTCCCTGATGCAGTACGCCCGTTGGCTCGGAAACGGCACGGGTTCCACGGCCGCTCTCCCGGACGCTGTGCGCGCGCTGACAGCAAAGGACCCGTCGCCCGCCCGCAGGGCGCCACAGAGCCTCACAGTGCGTCTGAGGGGCCATGGGGGCGAGTGCCCACACCGCATGCCCGCCTATCTGGACCGTGGCATCGCCATGGCCGTGCAGCGCATCACCGAGGCCCGCAGCGCCATCCACGCGACTGTGTACCGCACGTTCCTCGCGGTGCTGTCGACGCACGGCCGGTGCGGTTGCCTCACCGACGCCCATGTCGCGCGGCTGTTCACCGCCGCGCAGGCCAAGGGCGAATCCCCCAGGCACTGCACCGACGCGTGGACCAACGCCCTGACCACGTTGGGACTGTGACCATGTCCGACGACGACAAGAACCCGGCCCGCGAGGTCATCACCGACTACGCACAGGCGCACTTCCGGTACTTCCGCACCGCCGACGGGACCGTGTACGCGCAGCGGAACGGCCACCCCGTGGCCCGCCCGATCCGCTCCCAGGGCACGACCGGCAGCCACCGCCAGGAACTCATGGTCGGTCTGTACAGGGACGGGTTGGGCGTGTTCAACGGGACCGCGCTTAAGGAGGCGTTGGACTTGATCGAAGCTCTCGCGCTGTCCGAGGACGTGCAGCCCGTGTACATCCGCGTCGCCCCGGGGTTCGACGGGGCCACATGGTTGGACCTGGGCCGCGCCGACGGGCAGTCCGTCCGCATCCACCCGACCGGATGGGACATCGCCGTTCCCGATCCGCGTGAGGTGTGCTGGCGGCGCACCCAGCTCACCGGCGAACTCCCGATGCCGGTCAAGAACACGGACGGCAAGGGCATCGATCTGCTGATGCGGCTGTGCAACTTCGCCAACGCAGAAACCGAGTGCCTGGCCATCGCGTGGCTGATCGGGTGCCTGGGACCGTCTGTGCCTGTCCCGGCGCCGTTCCTCACCGGCCCCCAGGGCGCGGGCAAGTCCACCGGTGGGCGGATGCTCGTGCGGATCATCGAGGGCATGACCGGTGACCTGCGCCGTGCCCCGAAGGATGAAGAGAACCTGATCGCGGCCGTGGCCGCCGGCTGGGTCACCGCGCTGGACAACCTCTCCCACATGAGCCCGGATCTCTCCGATGCCATGTGCTGCATCGTCACCGGTGCCGAGAACGTCAAGCGCGCTCTGTTCACCGACGGGGACGTGTTCCGTGTTGGCTACCGCCGCCCCCTGCTCCTGACCGGTATCGACGTCGGAGTCATCCGCCCCGACCTCGCCGAACGGCTCCTGCCGCTGCGTCTGGAGCGGCCCCGGCTGCGGCGCACAGAAGATGAGCTGTGGACCGAGTACGCGGAGGTGCTGCCCGTCGTCCTCGGCTCCCTCCTGGACCTCACGGTCAAGGTCCGCGCGGTCGAGGCGGAGACGCCCACTGACCTGCGGATGGCGGACTTCGCCCACCTGTGCGCGCAGCTCGACGCGGCCACCGGCCTCGGAGCGCTCACCGCCTACCGGGCCAGCCTGGACGACCTCAACGACGACGTCATTGAGGGCGACCTCCTGGCGCAGACCGTACTCAGGCACGCCGCAGACCTCGAACCGGGTGGAGATCAGCGGATGACCTCCACCGAGTGGCTGCACTGCCTCACCCGTCTCTACACCGGCGAGGACTTCCGCCCCCTGCCCAAGGGTTGGCCGACCACCGGCAAAGTCCTCTCCGACCGTCTCAAGCGTCTCCAGCCGACCCTGGCCGCCCGGGGCGTCCTCATCGACTCGGGCCGCACCAAAGAGGGCCGCTACATCGAGATGACCCGCTCGCCCGCCGCGCCCCCGCACGAACAGCAGACGTTCTGACCGGCACCGCCCCCGACCGAACAAGCAAGAGGAGCACCAGCGCCGCGGCGTGCTCCTCTTGCTGTTCGGCGGCGGCGCCGCCCTGCGATGGACGCGCCGCGAAGCGGCTCCTTCTTCACGCCCTGAGCCGCACCACACCACCACAGACACCCACCTCTTTTTTCCTAAGTGGGGAACGCTGCGTCACCTGCGTCACCGGGCCTCGGAAAACGGCGGGTGACCTGCGCATACAGCGGTGACGCAGGACGGAGAAGTCTGCGTCACCTCGCGTCACCTGCGTCACCGATGACGGACAGCCTGCGTCACCGATGACGCACCCCCAACGCTCTGCGTCACCCGAAACTCGCAGGTCAGAAGGCCTGAATGACGCAGGTGACGCGGTGACGCAGAAATCCGCACCTCGGACACAGCCAGGAACGACGGGGCGGGACTCGCTCTCCCTTCCCCACAGGAAGGACGTCATGAAGAAGTACCTGACGACTGCGGAAGTCGCCGAGCGCTACCGCACGTCGCCCTCGACCGTCCGCTACTGGCGCTACGCCGAAACCGGCCCGCAGTGCTTCATCAGGCGCGGTCGACATGTCCTGTACGACGCCGAAGCGCTGGACAAGTACGACGCCGAGGAGATCGGAGGCCGACTCGCAGCATGACCCGAAACAGAAACCGACCCCACCTCATAACTGACTCGGCTTGCTTTGAAGGGAGGGGAACTGATGGCTGAGGTGTACGACCGTTGGCACCTCTCCCGACCGCCGGCCGACGCCGAGCCGTGCGAAGCGCACAGCACCAAGACCCAAAAGGTCTATCCCAGCGCGGACCATGACACAGGGAAGCGCTGGCAGGTGCGCTACCGGGACTTGTCCGGCAAGCAGTGCAAGGAGAACTTCGAGAAGAAGACTGCTGCGGACTCCCGCGCCGCCAAGGTGACGACTGAACTCGACGGCGGCACCTTTGTGAACCGGGAGTTGGGCAAGCAGAAGTTCAGAACTATCGCTGAACGCTGGCAGGAGACGGCCGTACACCGCGAGCGGACGGAGACGAACGTCGAGCGAGCCCTGCGGCTGCACATCTACCCGACGTTCGGCAACCGCGAGATCGGCCGTATTCAGCGGGCCGACGGTATGAGGTGGATCAAAGAACGGTCGGCGGTCATCGCGCCGTCGACCTTTGCGACGCCCTGGAACGTCTGCACCAGCATCCTGAAGATGGCCCACCAAGAGGGGATCATCCCGAAGTACCCATGGGAGGGGCTGAAACCGCCAGAGGTCTTCTATCCGGAGATCCACCCGCTTGATCCGGAGGCGGTGAAGGCGCTCATCGTGACCGCGTCTCCCCGATACCGCGCCCTGGTGAGGCAGGCCGCTTCGACGGGCCTACGGCAAGGCGAACTGTTCGGGCTGGAGGACGGAGACCCTGCCGAGACTGTGACCGTCAAGCAACAGATGATCGGTCCCGACAAGGGGGTGCCGTACCTCGGGGAACCGAAGACCAGACAGAGCTATCGGTCTGTTCCTCAGGGACGTTCGGTCGTAGACGAGATCGCACGGCACCGTGCGAAGTTCCCGCCGCAGGTCGTGTACATCGAGGATCGGACGAACCCCAGGAAGCCCGTATGGCGCCATGCTCGGTTGCTGTACACCAGCGAGACTGGCGGAGCGATCCGGCGCGCCAGCTGGGCGAAAGTGTGGAACCGGAACGTCAAGCGGGCGAACGCCCACCTGAAGAAGTCAGGCAGCAAGGTCCGTGTCCCCGAGAGCACGACGCTTCACGATCTGCGGCACTTCTACGCCTCAGTCCTGATCAAGAACGGGGCGACCCCGAAGCAGGTGCAGATGAGACTCGGTCATGCTAAGCCATCGATCACGCTGAACGTCTACACCCACTTGTGGGAGGCGGAGGCGGACCGGACCGCCGACATGATGGAGGCGGTCCTGAGCGATGTGCCCTGACTGTGCCCTCTGACGCCTTGGGATGGCCGACTTCCCAGGTCAGGAAGTCGGCCATCCACCCTGTGCGGGGGTGTCGCCTCTCCGGCGTTTCCGGGTGCCGTCCCTCTAGAACACCTCCTCCGTGTTCACCGGACCCACCTCGAAGAGTCCGGAGCACGTCGTCCACGACGCCGGTATCAGGACGGGGGTGCGGGACGCCGGGAGATAGACGCGCAGGTAGGAACCGGTGCGCAGGCAGGGGCCGCCCACCGGGCCGTTCGTGGTGCGCAGCACCGCCGAGGCCGAGTGGCCCGGGGTGAGGGTGACCGTGCGGTAGGAGGTGCCGCTGCGGGCGGCCGCCGGACCGAGCTGGTGGTGGGCGGTGTCGAGGACGCTGACGCCCGGGTATCCGCGCAGGGCACAGCTGCCCTTACTCGTGTGGGTGAACCGCACCGGCCAGTACAGCGACCCGGCGGCCCCCTCCTTGCGACCCATGGAGAGGTGCAGGTCGCTCGCCGTGCAGGTGCGGAGGGCCTTGGCGGCCGACGGTGCCGCCGCGGGCGCGCTCCAGGCCGCTCCCGCCGCCGTCAGGCCCACGACGGCCGCGGTGAGGACGGCCGCCGCGCCGCGCCTCGGGGACGTCCGGAAGAGCTTCAGAGGGTTCGGACGGTGAACTGACATATCCGCCTCCATCGGGCGAACGGGTGGATGAAGGTCACTGTGTTGGATGCGTCGCGGCCCGGAAAAGTTGTGCCTCGGGCCGGGCGATTTCGGCGGCCGCCGAGCTGGGTGATTTCGGTGGGAATCGGGCTGGGTGACGGCGGCGGGAATCGGCCCCGGATCGTGACGCCGTGCCCCCGCACGGTGACACACGGCCGCAACACCTCTTTCGTAATCATCGCGCAAGGTTGATCGTTGGGCCGTGCATCGATGACCGACACCGAAACGTCAGGGGGTACGGACGATGGCCATGAGTCGCAGGGCACTGCTGGTCGCAGGGGCCGGGGTCGGGGCGGGGGCACTCGCCGCATGCGGATCCGACACCGGGCGCGGGGGCGGGGGTTCGGGGGCGGGGCTGTCCCAGTGGTACCACCAGTACGGTGAGCCGGGCACCCAGCAGGCCGTGCAGCGGTACGCCGCCGCGTACAAGAAGGCGCACGTCACCGTGCAGTGGCGGCCAGGGAACTACGACCAGCAGACCGCCGCCGCGCTGCTGACCGACTCCGGGCCCGACGTGTTCGAGGTCAACGGGCCCACGCTCGACCAGATCCAGGCCGGACAGGTCGTCGACCTCACCGACCTGCTCGACGGCGTCAAGGACGACTTCAACCCCGGCGTGCTCACGCCCAAGACGTACGAGGGGAGGATCTACGGCATCCCGCAGGTCATCGACATGCAGCTCCTCTACTACCGCAAGAGCCTGCTGAAGGCGGCCGGGGTCCAGCCGCCCGCCACGCTCGACGCCCTCGTGGACGCCGCCCGCACGCTCACCACCAGCAAGGTCAAGGGCCTCTTCCTGGGGAACGACGGAGGTGCCGGTGTCCTCGGGGGAACTCCCCTCTACGCCGCCGGACTTCAGCTCGTCACCGAGGAGGGGAAGGCCGGCTTCGACGACCCGGCCGCCGCCCGCACCCTCGGCAAGCTGCGCCGGCTCTACGCCGACAAGTCCCTCCTCCTCGGCGCGCCCGCGGACTGGTCGGACCCGTCCGCCCTCCTCCAGGGACTCACCGCGATGCAGTGGTGCGGGCTGTGGGCGCTGCCCCAGATCAAACAGCAACTGGGCGACGATTTCGGGGTGTTGCCCTTCCCGGCGGACGGCGGGCAGGGCAGGCCCACCGTGCCCGTCGGGGCGTACGGCGCCGCCGTCAGCGCCCGCAGCAGGCACCGGGAGGCCGCCAGGGAGTACGTGAAGTGGCTGTGGGTCGAACGGACCGACTACCAGGAGGACTTCGCCCTCTCCTACGGCTTTCACATCCCCGCCCGGATCTCCCTCGCGAAGAAGGCCACGCAACTCCACAGCGGTCCCGCCGCCGACGCCGTCCGCCTCGCCACCGAACACGGGTACGCCCAGCCCCTGCTGTGGACACCGGCCGCGCAGACCGCCTACCAGGACGCGCTCAGCCGGATCATCAAGAGCGGCGCGGACCCGGAGAGCGAACTGCGGGCCGTCGTACGGAAGGTGTCCGGTGAGCTCGACCGGGTGAAGAGGACGTCGTGAGGCGGCGCCGGGTCCTCTGGTTCTGGGTGTTCGTCGGGCCGTTCGCCGCCGGGCTCGCGCTCTTCACCTACGTCCCGCTGCTGTGGAGCGTGGGCCTCAGCTTCTTCGACGCGCAGAACACCGTCACGCCCACGCACTTCGTCGGTCTGGACAACTACACGGCGATGCTGCGGGACGACGCGTTCACCGGCAGTTTGAAGACGTTCCTCGTCTTCACCGCCTTCATCGTGCCCGTCACCTATCTGCTGTCCCTCTCGCTCGCGCTCATGGTCAACCGGGTCCGGCGGGCGCGCGCGTTCTTCCGGTCCGTCTTCTTCCTCCCGGCCGCGTGCAGCTACGTCGTCGCGGCCCTGGTCTGGAAGATGTCGATCTTCAACGGGGTGCGGTTCGGGCTGGCCAACACCGTGCTGGACTGGTTCGGCGGCGATCCCGTGGCCTGGCTGTCCACCACCGACCCGCCCTGGTACTGGCTGGTCATCGTCACCGTACGGCTGTGGCTCCAGGCCGGCTTCTACATGATCCTCTTCCTGGCCGGGCTGCAGAGGATCGATCCGGTGCTCTACGAGGCGGCCGCCGTGGACGGGGCCCGGCCCGGCTGGCCGGTGCTGCGGCACATCACCCTGCCGCAGCTGCGGGCCACCTCGGTCGCGGTGCTGCTGCTGCTCGTCATCAACGCCTTCCAGGCCTTCGACGAGTTCTACAACCTGCTCTCCGACGCCCGGGGCTATCCGCCGTACGCCCGGCCGCCGCTCGTCTATCTCTACTACACCGCGCTCGGGCAGGGGCAGAACCTCGGGCTCGGCAGCGCGGGAGCGGTGATCCTCGCGCTGATCATCGCGGTCGTCACGGTCGGTCAGGCGCGGTGGCTGCGGCTGGGAAGGACGGACGCCGATGGATGACGCCCTGGTGCGGGCCGGGCGGGCCCTGCGGGCGGTGCTGCTGATCGCGCTCGCCCTGCTCTTCCTCATCCCCTTCTATCTGCTCGTCCGCAACGGGCTGGCGAGCGAGCAGGACATCACCTCGCCTCGATGGACCTTCTTCCCGGGGGAGTTGAGGTGGGGGAACGTCCGGGAGCTGTTCGCCGATCCGTCCGTGCCCTTCGCCCGGTCCCTGCTCAACTCCGCGCTGATCGCCGCGGCCACCACCGCCGGGACGCTCCTGCTCGCCTCCCTCGCCGGGTACGGCCTTGCCCGCATCCCCTACCGGCACGCGAACAAGGTCTTCTACGGCATCCTCGGCACCCTCCTGGTCCCGGCCGCCGTCACCTTCGTACCGAGCTTCGTGCTGGTGTCGTCGCTGGGCTGGATCTCCACGCTCCGCGGGCTCATCGTCCCGACGCTGTTCTCGGCGTTCGCCTGCTTCGTCTTCCGCCAGTACTTCCTGGGCTTCCCGCGGGAGCTGGAGGACGCGGCGCAGGTCGACGGGCTCGGGTACTGGCGGACGTACTGGCTGGTGGTCGTGCCGAACGCGCGGCCGGTGTTCGCGGCCGTCGGGACGATCGTGTTCCTCGGCTCCTGGAACTCCTTCCTGTGGCCGCTGGTCATCGGGCAGGACCAGCGCGCCTGGACGGTGCAGGTCGCGCTGTCGTCCTTCACCACGTCCCAGGTCGTGCGGCTGCACGAGCTGTTCGTCGCCGCCGTGGTGTCCGTCCTGCCGCTGCTGCTCGTCTTCCTGTGCTTCCAGCGGTGGATCGTGGCGGGGGTGGAGCGCTCGGGGATCGACTAGGGCCTGTCGTCGAATTCCCGCCTGCCGTGCGGCGTCTGGCACGCGCTCCCCCAGAGGGGGCATCCCAGCGGCGTTGTCGTCGGTCGCCGGTTCCCCCGCGCTCGGCTTCGCTCGCTCGGGAGGGGCCCCACGCGTCGGCTCCCTCCTCCGCCTTGCAGCCGCGCGCACGAGACGCCGCGCGGCCCGCCCTTCGGGCGGACGACGGGAAGGTGACGACAGGCCCTGGCGCTCACAGCGTGGCGCCGCTGTCCACGACCAGGTCGGTGCCGATGACCGAGGCCGCGTCGTCCGAGGCCAGGTAGAGGACGGCGGCGGCGACCTCCCCGGTGGTGGCGATGCGGCCGAGCGGGAGGGTGTTCCTCGCGCGCTCGGCCCGGCCCGCCTCGGTCTCGCCCGGCCGCAGGGACATGGAGGTCTCGGTGGCGCCGGGGCTGACCACGTTGATCCGGACGCCGTCCCGGACGTGGTCGAGGGCGGCGCCCCGGCTGAGCGCGGTCACGGCGGCCTTGGACGCGGAGTAGGCGGCCGCCCCGGGGGCTGCGGTGTGCCGTCCGAAGGTGGAGGAGATGTTCACGATCGAGCCCCCCGCCGACTGGCCGCGCATCTGGCGGATCTGAGCCCGCAGGGACAGGAACACGCCGGTGACGTTGGTGGCGAGCTGGGTGTGCCAGTCCTCCTCCGGGAGGTCCACGAGGGGCTGCCCGCCCCGGAAGACGCCCGCGTTGTTGACCGCCACGTCCAGTGAGCCGTAGGAGTCGACGGCGGCCTGTACCACCGCGTCGGCGTCGGCCGCGCGCGAGACGTCGGCGGTCACCGCGAGGGCCTTGCCGCCCTGTTCCTCGATGAGCGCGACGGTCTCGTCCAGCGGCTCCCGCCTGCGTCCGGCGACGACGACCCTGGCGCCCTCCGCGGCGAGCGCCAGGGCGACGGCCCGGCCGATGCCGGAGCCCGCGCCCGTGACGAGGGCGGTCCTGCCGGTGAAACGGGTGGTGGTCATGATCTTCTCTTTTCTTGACCGATTTCTTGACTGATCGATCCATTATCGGGTGCGCAAAAACGCCCTCCGGGTGGAGGGCGTGGTCAGTCGAGCAGGGTCAGGGCCTGCTCGGCAGCGTCCCGGACGCGGGCCGGGTCCGCCGACGCCTTGCCGACGACCTGCAGGCCCTGCGTCAGCACCAGCAGCATGCGGGCGAGGGTGAGCGGGTCGCGGTCCTCGGGCAGCTCGCCCTGGGCCTGGGCGCGGGTGAGCGCCGAGTGCAGGGCGGTCTCGACCTGGTCCCAGTTGCGCTCGACGCGCCGGGCGGCGGCCGGATCGCGCGGCGCCAGCTCGGCGGCCGTGTTGGTGACCAGGCAGCCGTTCAGCCGCAGTCGTTCGTCGGCCGCCTCGCTCGCGTAGCGCCGTACGACCGCGCGCACGGCCGGCAGGGCGGGGCCCGGCCCGGACAGCTCCCGCACGATCCGGGCGAGTCCTGTTGCCCCGTAGCGGTCCAGTGCCTTCAGGTACAGCTCGTGCTTGCTGCCGAACGTCGCGTACAGGCTGGCCCGGCCGATGCCCAGGTGCTCGACCAGGTCGGCCATCGACGTCGCCTCGTAGCCGCGCCGCCAGAACAGCTCCAGGGCTGCCTGCAGTGCGGCGTCCGGGTCGAATTCCTTGGTCCTGGCCACAGGTCGGAGCCTAGGCTTTTCCGGAACGATCAGTCAAGATATTCTCCCATGGGGCGAGGGCCTACGCCGCCCGGACCTCGTACGCCGTCACCCGGACCGTCTCGTCGTCCAGGCACTCCCCGCTGGCCAGGTCGAAGCGCTGCTTCAGCAGGGGGGAGGCGACGAACGGGCGGCCCTCGTGGGTGCCGGTCAGACCGCGGGAGAGGACGGCCGCGCCGGTGAACGGGTCGCGGTTGTCGATCGCGTAGAGGCGGCCCGCGCGGTCGCGGAACAGCGCGACCTGGCGGCCGTCCGGCAGCAGGGCGGCGGCCCCGCGGCCCGGGAGCAGCGCGTGCACGTCACAGGCCGTGAACCAGCCCTCGGCGAGCCGGAGTTGGACCTTCAGGGTGGTGGTCTCGACAGCCAGGGTCATCGCGGGGTGCTTCCTTCCAGGACGTCGGCGGCGGGCCGCCTGCCGATGGCGAGCAGCGGCAGGTCGGGCTTGATCTGGTCGCGCTCGGGGACGAAGGCGACGAGCGGGTCGGGGGTGTCGGGGGCGTTCACGAACGACACGAACCGGGTGAGCTTCTCGGGGTCGCTGATGGTCTCGGCCCACTCGTCGCGGTAGCCCGCCACATGCGCCCGCATCAGCGCCTCCAGCTCGTCGCAGATGCCGAGCGAGTCGTGCACCACCACGTCGCGTACGTGGTCCAGGCCGCCCGGGATCCGCTCCAGCCACACGCTCGTGCGCTCCAGGCGGTCGGCGGTGCGGATGTAGAACATCAGGAACCGGTCGATCAGCCGGACCAGTTCGGCGTCCGACAGGTCCTGGGCGAGCAGGTCGGCGTGGCGCGGGGTCGCGCCGCCGTTGCCGCCGACGTACAGGTTCCAGCCGTTCGCCGTGGCGATCACGCCGAAGTCCTTCGACCGGGCCTCGGCGCACTCGCGGGCGCACCCGGAGACCGCCGACTTGAGCTTGTGCGGGGAGCGCAGGCCCCGGTAGCGCAGCTCCAGGTCGATCGCCATGCGGACCGAGTCCTGGACGCCGTAACGGCACCAGGTCGAGCCGACGCAGGACTTCACGGTCCGCAGGGCCTTGCCGTAGGCGTGTCCGGACTCGAAGCCGGCGTCCACCAACCGGGCCCATATCAACGGAAGTTGCTCCGCCCGCGCGCCGAACATGTCGATCCGCTGGCCGCCGGTGATCTTCGTGTAGAGGCCGAAGTCCCGGGCGATCTCGCCGATCACGATCAGCTTCTCGGGCGCGATCTCGCCGCCGGGGATGCGCGGCACGACCGAGTACGAGCCGTTCTTCTGGAGGTTGGCGAGGTGGTGGTCGTTGGTGTCCTGGAGGGCCGCCTGCTCGCCGTCGAGGACGTAGCCGCTCGCGCCGATCGTCGGGGCGAGGGAGGCGATGACCGACGCCACCGCCGGCTTGCAGATCTCGCAGCCCTCGCCGCCGCGGGCGTCCTCGCGGCCGTGGCGGTCGAGCAGGTCCTGGTACGACGTGATGCGCAGGCTCAGGACGATCTCGTACAGCTCCTCGCGCGTCAGGGCGAAGCAGCCGCACAGCCCCTTGTCGACCTCGACGCCGGACGCCGCCAGCTCGGCGTCGACCAGTTGGCCGAGCACCTTGACGCAACTGCCGCACGTCGTACCGGCCTTGGTGCACTTCTTGACCTCGGGCACGCTGGTGCACCGGTGCTCGGTGACCGCGCCACGGACGGCGCCCTTGGTGACGTTGTTGCAGGAGCAGACGATCGCCTCGTCCGGCAGCGCGGCCGGGCCGAGCTGCGCCCCCGAGTCCGCTCCGGCGGGCAGGACGAGGGACTCGGGGGAGACGGGGGGCACCGAACCGGTCAGCGCGCGCAGGGTGCCGTACGCCTCCGCGTCGCCGACCAGGATGCCGCCGAGCAGCGTGCCGTCCCGGCCGATGACCAGCTTCTTGTACAGGCCCGCGCGGGAGTCGGAGTACACGACGTCGAGACAGTCCTCGGTGGTGCCGTGCGCGTCGCCGAAGGACGCCACGTCGACGCCGAGCAGCTTCAGCTTGGTGGACAGGTCGGCGCCGGTGAACGACGCCTCGGCGGCGGCGATGGTGGCTGCGGCCGTCTCCGCCTGCTCGTACCCCGGCGCGACCAGGCCGTACACCCGGCCGTCCGCCGCCAGCGCGCACTCGCCGATCGCGAACACGTGCGGGTCGGTGACCGTACGGCACTGCTCGTCGACGCTGATGCCGCCGCGCTCGCCGACCGTGAGGCCGCAGTCCCGGCCCAGCTGGTCGCGGGGGCGGACACCGGCGCTGAACACGACCATGTCGACGCCGAGCTCGGAGCCGTCCGACAGCTTCATGCCGCTGACGGCGCCCGCCGCCCCGGTCACGATCTCCTGCGTGCCCACACCCGTGTGCACGGCCAGCCCCATGTCCTCGACGGTGCGCAGCAGCGCCGCGCCCCCGCCGTCGTCGACCTGCACCGGCATCAGGCGCGGCGCGAACTCCACGATGTGCGTGTCGAGTCCGAGCCCCTTGAGCGCGCCGGCCGCCTCCAGACCCAGCAGACCGCCGCCGACCACGGCACCGGTCCGGGCGCCCTTCGCGTACTCCTCGATCGCGAGGAGGTCCTCGATCGTGCGGTAGACGAAGCAGCCGTCGGCGTCCTTGTTCGGCACGGGCGGCACGAACGGGTACGAGCCGGTGGCGAGGACGAGGGTGTCGTACGCGAAGACCCGGCCGGACCGGGCGGTCACCGTCCGCGCCGCACGGTCGATGGCGTCGGCCGGGTCACCGACGTACAGCTCGATGCCGTGGGTGTCGATGAACCCCATGTCGGTCATGGAGAGTTCCTCGGCGCTCCGGCCCGAGAAGTACGAGGTGAGGGCGACCCGGTCGTACGCCGGACGCGGTTCCTCGCACAGGACGACCACGCGGTGCGTGGCGGTCAGGCCGCGCTCGGCGAGCGCTTCCAGGAAGCGCTGGCCGACCATGCCGTGGCCGACGAGCACGATCGTGGGGGTGGCTCCCGGGGTACGTGTATGCGAGGTCATGCCCCTGAGCGTGCGGCGCGGACGTTACCCGGCCGCATCACGTCTGTTTCCCGTGCGGAACGCTGCGCTCAGCCCGCGGCGCTTCGGCGTGTGAGGTCCGGGGGTGCGAGGGCCCCTGCGGGGCGCGGCTCAGGCACGGCTTCCCGTCAGGTGCGCGAACACCACCACGTTGCCCTGGTACCCCGTCGTCGGCGAGTAGCCGCCGCCGCAGGTGATGACGCGCAGTTCCGGGCGGCGGGCCGCGCCGTAGACCTTCTCGTCGGGGAAGTCACGGGCCGCGTACACCTCCACCGCGTCCACGCTGAACACGGCCACGGAGCCGTCGCGGCGGTCCACCTCGATGCGGGCGTCCCGCCTGAGCGCGCCGAGGTTGTAGAAGACGGCGGGCCCCTCGGTGTTGTCGACGTGCCCGGCGACGATCGCGGTGCCCGTCTCGCCGGGCAGGGTGCCGGCCTCGTAGTAGCCGGCCAGGTTGTTGTTCCGTGCGGGCGGCACGTCCAGGCTGCCGGAGGCGGTCAGGGCCAGGCCCATCAGCGGGGCGTTCACGCGGATCGCCGGTATGCGGATGCGGGTGGGCGGCGAGGGGGCCAGGGCGCGGGCCGCGGGGGGCTCGCCGCCCGGGTCGGGGCGCCCCTCCGCGGTGGCGGGCTGCGGCGGCGTGTGCGTCCCGGTGCCGCCGCCGAGCAGCCACACCCCGGTGCCGAGGGCCACGACGGTGACCGTCGCTATCGCGGTGTCGCCGAGCCGGGCGCCGCGGCCGCGGCCGGCGCGGGCGCGGCGCCCGGCACTTCTGGCGCTTGTGCGCATGTCGATCCCTCTCCCGGGGGCGGACCCCCGAAAATCCCCGCCCCCTCCGGGCCGCGAGGGGCATCGGACCCGGAGGGGGCGGGAAGTGCGGTACCGGCGGACGGACAGCGGAGGGTGTCCGTCAGATCCCGTCGCCTCTCGCCCGGCGATGCAGGAGCCAGGTACCGCCCGCGGCGGCGACGGCCAGCGCCGCCACACCCGCCGCGGTGTGCACGGGGTCGGGGCCGAGTGCGCCGCCGACCCCCGTCTTCAGACTTCCGTGCGGCTGCACCTGCTCGTGCGCCGCGGTGAGGGCCACCACGAGGTCGCCCGTCACCCGCCGGTTGCCCTCCGCGCACGTGGCGACGATCTCGTACGTCCCCGGCTGTGCGCTCTCCGGCACCGCGAACTGGCCGATCACGTCGCCCTCGTGTGCGCTGGGCGCCAGCAGGAAGGTGCCGGCGCCGACCGCGCCCGCGTCCCCGGTCGCGCCGCCGCTGTCGCGCCCGCAGGCGGCCGTGTTCACCGTGACGTGGGTGCCCGGCGCCACCGTGCCGGGAGAGACGTCCAGGCTGCCGACGGTGCCGGCCCAGGCGGGCGCCGCGGCCGCCCCGACGAGCGCGATACCGGTCATCAGACGGGCAGTGCGGCGCATGGTGTTCCCCAGACCTTCGTGATTCGGCTGTTCGCTATCGAGGTAAGTCGCAGTCACGGGGTCCCGCCTGCTGATGACCCGTCAGGAATACGGCGAACGGGTGCCGCCCCCCGACCCCCGCACGGCCCAACCCGCGCGGGGTTTCGGCAGGTCACAGGCGTGCGAAGGGTGCACGGAAGCGGCCGGCGCGAAGAGCACCCTAATGCGGGAGCCGTGCGGCCAGGCCGTCCAGGACGACGTCGAGGCCGTACCCGAACTTGGCGTCCCGCTCCTGGGCGGGGTCCCGGACGGCCGTCGCGTCGGTGGCGGCGTAGGCGGCGGAGAGGTTGTCGTGACCGGCCGCGGCCTGCTGGGCGGCGGGCAGCAGGCGGGAGACGAACTCCGCCTCGGTGTGCCCGGAACGGGCGACCGTGGTGAGCCATGCCGCCTCGGTGGTGCTCATGCCCAGCACATAGCCGAGCAGGGTGCTGATCGCCGCGTCGGCCTGGGGGAAGCCGGCCTCGACGAACAGCGCGGCGAGCCGCTCGTTGAACGCCATCAGGTTGGGGCCCAGGTAGACGAGGCCCGCCTGGCCCATCACCGAGGACACCCACGGGTGGCGCAGTGCGGTGGCCCGGAAGGACCGCGCGGCCTCGGTGGCGGCCGCCCGCCAGTCGGCCCCGGCGCCCGCCGGCACCCGGATCTCGGCGGCGACCTCGTCCACGGCCAGCTCCATCAGCTCGTCCTTGGTGGCCACGTGCCGGTAGAGCGAGGTCGCGCCCGCGTTCAGCCGGGCGCCGAGCTTGCGCATGCTGAGCGCCTCGACGCCGTCCGCGTCCAGCATGGCGATCGCCTCGCGCACGATCGCCTCCCGGCTGAGGGACGGCTGGTCGGGCTCGCGCCGCTGTCGGGTCCAGACGGAGGGGATCGGGTTCGGGTCGGTCCGTGCGGCCATCTGCGGACTCCTCTGCGTGCCTGTTTGCGTGCGTACGTCGTTCGCATCCAGCGTACAGAGTTCAAGGGTTGCGCACACTGTTCCGGACTGCGTACAGTGTGCGCACCGAATGGAACGGTGTACGCACAGCGGGCACGCTGTACGCGCCCAGGGAGGGAAATCCATGAAGAGCAGGGAAAGCTCGGCAGGTTCGGCGGGTCCGGCAAGCCCGGAGCACGCGGCAGGCCGCAGCCCGCGCCGCTGGTGGATCCTCATCGTGCTCTGCCTGAGCACCCTCGTCCTGACGATCGACAGCATGGCGCTCACCGTGGCCGTGCCCTCGATGACCGAGGACCTCCACGCGAGCGCCCAGGACATCCAGTGGATCCTCGACTCCTACGTCCTGGTCTTCGCCGGCCTGCTGCTCACCTCCGGCAGCCTCGGAGACCGCTTCGGCCGCCGGAAGGTGATGCTGATCGGGCTGCTGCTCTTCGGAACGGCCTCACTGGCGGGGACGTTCGCCGCCGATCCGGGCCAGGTCGTCGCGCTGCGGATCGCGATGGGTGTCGGCGGGGCGCTGATCATGCCGTCCACCCTCTCGATCCTCATCACGGTCTTCGACGAGGAGGAGCGCGGCCGGGCGATGGCCGCCTGGGGCTCGGTGTCGATGCTCGGCCTGGTGGGCAGCCCCGTGCTGGGCGGGCTGCTGATCGACCACTTCTCCTGGCACGCGATCTTCTTCCTGAACGTCCCCGTCGTCGCCCTGGCCCTGCTCGCCGGTGCGACCCTGATGCCGGAGTCGAAGGCGCCGTGGCAGAAGCCCGACCCGCTGGGCGCGATCCTGTCGGCCACCGGAATGACCGCGCTGGTCTGGTGGATCATCGAGATCCCGCAGCATGGCGCGTTCGCCGCCGGCCAGCTGCCGGTGCTCGCGGCGGCGGTGCTCACGCTGGCGGGCTTCGTGCTCTGGGAGAACGTCACCGCCTCCCCGATGGTCCCGCTGGTCCTCTTCAAGCAGCGCAACTTCAGCGGCGGTTCGCTCTCCCTGGCCCTGGTCCAGATCGGCAACGGCGGTCTGATGCTGGTCCTCACCCAGTACCTGCAGTTCGTCCTCGGCTACTCGCCCATCAAGGCGGGCCTGGCCTTCCTGCCGCTGGCCGTGACCGCGATCATCGGCAACGCGGGAGGCGTGAAGCTGGCCGCGAAGACCGGCAACCGCGTGGTCATCCTCCTCGGCATGCTGATCATGGTCTCGTCCTTCGCGGTCCTCACCACGGTCGACGCCGGCTCCGGCTTCGCCGTCCCGGCGATCGCCCTGGGCCTGCTCGGCCTCGGTGCCGGTGCCGCCATGCCGGCGGCGGTCGGCGCGCTGATGGGCACGATCCCGCCGGAGCAGGCGGGCGTCGGCTCGGCCCTGAACGACACCATCCAGCAGGCCGGTACGGCCCTCGGCATCGCGATCCTCGGCTCACTGCTCGCGAGCGGCTACACCGACCGGATGCCCGCCGACGCCGCCGCCCCGGCCCGCGAGTCCATCGCCGGCGCGGTCGCCACGGCCCGCCCGGCCCTCCTCCACGCGGCCCGCGAGGCCTTCGCCTCCTCGATGACCACCACCTTCTCGGTCAGCGCGGCGGGTGTCCTGGCGGCGGCGGTATTGGCCACGGCCGTGATGCGCGACCGCAAGCCGCAGCAGCCCGCCCAGTCCCAGGAGCAGGAGCCGGAGTTGGCTGTCTGACCGGATGCGACGGGAAAGGCCGGTGCCCGCGGGGCGTCGGCCTTCCGGGCTTCCCGCCGTGAGTCGTCCAGCGGTCCGAAGGCGGTGCCGTCACCGTCGCCGGCGATGCCGTTGCGGGTACAGAATCGTTTCCGTGATCACTTCGGAACCGGGGGCCCAACTGCCCTTCTTCGTCTACGGCACCCTGCGTCCCGGCGAGGCCAACCACGACCTGTTCCTGCGCGGCCGCACCACCGCCGAGGAACCGGCCCGGCTGCCGGGCGCCGTGCTCTACGACGGGCCCGGATACCCCTACGCCGTCGAGCACCAAGGCGCGGAGATACGCGGGGAGTTGGTCACCGCGCACCCCGAGTCGTACGACGGCCTGCTCGCCGCCCTGGACCGGCTGGAGGAGTACACCCCGGGCGACCCGCGCAGCCGCTACGAACGCGTGGCCCGGCCCGTCGTACGCGCCGACGGCAGCACCGCCCCCGCCTGGGTCTACCTCGCCGCCCCGCCCGTCGCCGCCCGCCTGCGCGCCCACGGCATCCGGATCGAGGGCGGCGACTGGTGCAGGCGCTGATCAGTTCGGCTGTACGAGTCCTTGCAAGCGTTGACGCCGAACCAAAGAGGAACAGCGTGTTGTGCTCTTGACGTCCTCACCCGTGTGAGGATGGGTGATTCCCGCCTGCCCCGCCGCGCGCAGCGGTGCTTCGGGTGGGTTCCTGCTTCGTTCGCACTTGGCTTCCAGAGTACGGACGAACCCACCGAGGGATTGATCACGGACGCTCTTGCCGAGCCTGCCGCGCCGGGTCGCCATGCCCCTCACGTTCAGGTCCTCTACATAGACCGCCTGGCTCTCGCGGACGATGCGGTGGTTTCCTGCTCGATAAAGTCGCGTCGCTGGTCGGCGATGCGAGCATGAATCTTCGCGACGACGTGCTGGGCCTTGCGGCGGTTTCGATCCCTTCTGCCGACGGGACACCTTGCGTTGCGCCCGCTTGAGTTTGCGTTCCTGACGGCGGAAGAACTTCGGGGAAGCGATCTTCCGGCCGCTTAGCACTGCATAGGCGGACAGGCCCAGATCGATCCCAGTCTCCGTCTCCTCCATATTCAGTTCCGGCAGAGGGCCGGGCGCGACCTCCACCACGAAGGAGGCGAAGTACCGGCCGACTGGGTCCTTGATGATTGTCGGGCGCTCTTCTTCTGCATTCTTGGCGGACCCGTCGACGGGCCCTTGCGGGCGCTGCCTTTGGAGATGAAGAAGTTGCTGTACGCCGTCTCGAGATCGCGCAGGGACTGCTGGAGCACCACCGCTGAAACCTCGCAGAGCCGGGCTCGTTGCGGAGTCTGCTTGGCTTGCGTGATGACCTGCCGGGACAGCTCGGTCGCGCTTGGATACGGAAGCCCCTTGTCATAGGCGTCGCGCCGTAGACGCAGGGCGTCGTTCCATACGGCGCGGGCGCGCCCGAACGCCCTCGCCAAATGCTCGCGCTGGGAGGCGCTCGGGTACAAGCGGAAGTCGTACCGGAGCTTCACGCTGATCACCGTACGATGGCGGACTTGTGATGGAGGGCGTGTGATCGGAATTGGCAGGTGGACCCGAGCGGGGCGCCATGGCCCGGCCCGCCGTGAGGCGCACGGCGTCGGCGAAGTTCAGCGTCCCGCCGCGAGCGCCCGCGCCACCCCCGGATCCCTCGGTCCGAGGAACTGCGGATCCGGGCGGAACACCGCGTCCAGGACCGCCTTGCCGGCTGCGAACACCTCGCGGGTCCCGCCGTAGTACCAGGTCACGTCGTGCTTCTCGGCGACCCCCACCCCGTACGAGGTCACGCCCGCCGCCTCGCACAGCGCCACCGCCCGCCGGATGTGGAAGTCCTGACTGATCAGCACCGCCCGCTCGACCCCGAAGATCTTCCGGGCCCGCACGCAGGAGTCCCAGGTGTCGAACCCGGCGTAGTCGCGCACGACCCGCCCGGCCGGTACGCCGTGCCTGCTGAGATAGGCGCGCATGGCGTCGGGCTCGTCGTAGTCCTCGCGGCTGTTGTCCCCGGTCACCAGGACGACCTTCACCCGGCCCGCCCGGTACAGCGCCGCCGCCGCGTCCAGCCGGTTCGCGAGGTACGGCGACGGCTCCCCGTTCCACAGCCCGGCCCCGAACACCACGGCGACCTTCGCCGCCGGCGCGTCGGCCACCGTGCGCAGCCGGTCCGCCGTGGACGCGTACAGCCAGGTCACCGGCAGCAGCGCCAGCACACACACGGCCATCACGGCCTGCACCAGCCGCCGCTGCCCGGTACGGGTGCGCGGCAGCCGCGGTCGACGGATCCTCATACGTCACATCCCCCCGACGTCCCCGGTGAGCGGTCCCGAAGCGAGCGGTCCCGACCATGGAGGACGCCGGCGGCCCGGATCCGGTTTCGCCTCACACCGCGCAGGTGTACGACGTGAAGCCGCGGAAAATACCCGTGACGGCCAGGCAACGGCCACGCAACGTGGCCCCGGCAGGATCCCCCCATGACGGCGTCGACCCCTCCCCGCTCCGGGCCCCGCATCCGCCTGGTCCCCCCGCCCCGCCGCCGCCTGGACCGGCCCGCCCTGGTCCTGGTCGCCCACGGCAGCCGGGACCCGCGCGCGCTCGCCACCGTGACGGCCCTCAGGGACCGCGTACGCGAGCTGCGCCCCGGGCTGTCCGTCCGCCTCGGCCACATCGAGCTGAACGCGCCGCTCCTGCCGGACACCCTCGCCGCGCTCGGCGGCGCCCCCGCCGTCCTCGTCCCGCTCCTGCTCAGCCGGGGTTACCACGTCAAACACGACATCCCCGCGATGGCGGCCGAGGCGCGGGCGCACGCACGCGTGGCACCCTCGCTCGGCCCGCACCCGCTCCTGGCGGAGGCCCTGTACGACCGCCTGCTGGAGGCCGGCTGGCCGACGGCCCCGGACGAGGCCGAGCGCCGCTCCGGCGCGGTGGTCCTGGCCGCGGCGGGCTCCCGCGACCCCGACTCGGCCACGGACACCCGCCGAACCGCCCGCCTCCTCGCCGACCGCCTGGGCGTCCCCGTCCTCCCGGCCTACGCCGCGGCGGCCGGCCCGACGGTCCCGACAGCCCTGCGCACCCTGGCGGCGAGGGGCCGTCACCGGGTGGCGGTCGCGTCCTGCTTCACCGCCCCGGGCCGCTTCGCGACCCAGTGCGCGGCCGCGGCGCCCTGGCTCGCCTCGGCCCCGCTGGGGGACCATCCGGCGATGGCCCGGCTGATCGTGCGGCGTTACGAGCAGAGCCTGGTGACGCCGTCGGCGCAAGCCGCCTGAGGGGGAGCGGCCTGCCTGGCTTACTGTCGAGCCATGGAAGGCACCGCACCGAACGGAATCTACGGCTCCACCTCGGCCGAGCGCTACGCCCCCGAACCCGACAAACGCCCGGGCCGCACCGCCTTCCAACGGGACCGGGCCCGCATCCTGCACTCGGCCGCCCTGCGCCGCCTCGCCGGCAAGACACAGGTGGTCACCCCCGGCACCCGCAGCCAGGCCTGGGACGCCAGCCCCCGCACCCGGCTCACCCACTCCCTGGAATGCGCCCAGGTGGGCCGCGAGCTGGGCGCGGCCCTCGGCTGCGATCCCGACCTGGTCGAGGCGGCCTGCCTCGCCCACGACCTCGGCCACCCGCCCTTCGGCCACAACGGCGAGCAGGCCCTGAACGACTTCGCGGCCGACTGCGGCGGCTTCGAGGGCAACGCCCAGTCCCTGCGGCTCCTCACCCGCATCGAGCCCAAACGGTTCGTAGCGGAACGTTCCGTCGGCCTCAACCTCACCCGCGCCACCCTCGACGCCGCCACCAAGTACCCCTGGCCGCGCGGCGCCCACCCCACCGACCCCGCGTCGCGGAAGTTCGGCGTGTACGAGGACGACCGCCCGGTGTTCGACTGGGTCAGAGGCCCGGCGCCGGGCACCCGCACCTGCTTCGAGGCCCAGGTCATGGACTGGTCGGACGACGTGGCGTACTCGGTGCACGACGTCGAGGACGGTCTGCACGCCGGTCACATCGACCCCAACTGCCTGTACGCCGAGTCCGAACGGCAGGCGGTGTTCGAGGTCGCCGTCGGCCGCTACGTCCCGGCGGACACCGACCCCGCCGAGCTCTCCGCCGCCCTCGACCGCCTCCAGGACGCGGAGTGGTGGCCGCACGGCTACGACGGCACCGCGGTCGCCCAGGCCCGGCTGAAGGACGCCACCAGCCAGCTCATCGGCCGGTTCTGCCTGGCCGCCGAGGGCGCCACGCGGGCCGCGTACGGCACCGGCCGGCTCACCCGCTACGGCGCCGAACTCGTCGTGCCCCGCGAGGCCCGGATGGAGTGCGCGGTGCTCAAGGCGGTCGCGGACCGTTACGTCATGCAGCGCGCCGAGCAGGAGCGGGAGCGCGCGGACCAGCGGGTGATCGTGGCCGAGCTGGCGCAGGCGCTCACGGTCCGCGCGCCGGACGGTCTTGATCCGCAGTTTCGGGCCCTGTTCGACGGGGCAGGCGACGACCACGCGCGCAAGCGGGTGATCGTCGACCAGATCGCCTCCCTCACGGACGTGTCCGCGCGGTCCCTGCACGCGAGACTGACGGGGCATATGTGAGAGGAAAGTGACCCGCGGTGGCCTGATCGGGTCACTCCCTCTTCCCGCAGGACGCTCCGTGCGGGACGCTCACACATGGCGACATCCTTACGAGGAGGCATCAAGTGGTCGACGCGGATCAGACATTCGTCATCGTCGGGGGCGGTCTCGCCGGAGCGAAGGCGGCCGAGACGCTCCGGGCGGAGGGCTTCACCGGCCGGGTGATACTGATCAGCGACGAGCGCGACCACCCGTACGAACGCCCGCCGCTGTCCAAGGGCTACCTGCTCGGCAAGGAGGAGCGCGACAGCGTCTTCGTGCACGAACCCGCCTGGTACGCGCGAAACGACGTCGAGCTGCACCTCGGCCAGTTCGTCGACCGCATCGACCGCGCGGCGAAGACGGTCCGCTTCGGCGACGACGGCACCCTCGTCCGCTACGACAAGCTGCTGCTGGTCACCGGCGCCGAGCCGCGCCGCCTCGACATCCCGGGCACCGGCCTCGCGGGCGTGCACCACCTGCGCCGGCTCGCGCACGCCGAGCGGCTCAAGGGCGTGCTGGCCTCGCTCGGCCGGGACAACGGGCACCTGGTGATCGCGGGCGCCGGCTGGATCGGCCTGGAGGTCGCGGCGGCGGCCCGCGAGTACGGCGCGGAGGTCACGGTGATCGAACCGTCGCCGACCCCGCTGCACCACGTGCTCGGCCCCGAACTGGGCAACGTCTTCGCCGAGCTGCATCGCGAGCACGGCGTCCGCTTCCACTTCGGGCGCCAGCTCACCGAGATCGTCGGCCAGGACGGCATGGTGCTCGCGGCCCGCACCGACGACGGCGAGGAGCACCCGGCGCACGACGTCCTCGCGGCGATCGGCGCGGCGCCCCGGACCGGTCTCGCGGAGGCGGCCGGGCTGGAGATCGCCGACCGGGCGCACGGCGGCGGCATCGTCGTGGACGAGCGGCTGCGCACCTCCGACCCCGACATCTACGCGGCGGGCGACGTGGCGAACTTCCCGCTCCCCCTGTTCGGCACCCGGCTGCGGGTGGAGCACTGGGCGTGCGCCCTCAACGGCGGCCCGGCCGCCGCCCGCGCGATGCTCGGCCAGGAGATCAGCTACGACCGGGTGCCGTACTTCTTCACCGACCAGTACGACCTGGGGATGGAGTACAGCGGCTGGGCGCCGCCGGGGTCGTACGACGAGGTGGTGATCCGGGGCGACGCCGGCAAGCGGGAGTTCATCGCGTTCTGGGTGAAGGAGGGGCGCGTGCTGGCCGGCATGAACGTGAACGTGTGGGATGTCACAGACCCCATCCAGAAACTGATCCGCTCCCGGGCCCAGGTGGACACGGACGCCCTGGCCGACCCGCACGTACCCCTGGAGGGCCTCGCCTCCTGACCATCGGGAGTGTCCCGGGGGCCCGTAGAATTCACGCGTGGCAGGACGGATCAACGACGAGGACGTGAAGGCGGTACGGGACGCGGTCCCGATCGACGCCGTGGTCTCCGAGTACCTCCAGTTGCGCAGCGCGGGCGGCGGCAATCTCAAGGGCCTGTGCCCGTTCCACGACGAGAAGTCACCGTCCTTCCAGGTCAGTCCGAGCAAGGGACTCTTCCACTGCTTCGGCTGCCAGGAGGGCGGCGACACCATCACCTTCGTGATGAAGGTGGACCACCTCTCCTTCTCGGAGGCGGTCGAGCGCCTCGCAGCCCAGGCGGGCATCACGCTGCGCTACGAGGAGGGCGGGTACAACCCGGCCCACCAGCGCGGCGAGCGGATCCGCCTGGTCGAGGCGCACAAGATCGCCGCGCAGTGGTACGCCGAGCAGCTGGCCACCAGCCCCGAGGCCGAGACCGGCCGGCTCTTCCTCGCCGATCGCGGCTTCGACCAGGCCGCCGCCGTCCACTTCGGCGTCGGCTACAGCCCCCAGGGCTGGGACCACCTCACCCGCTATCTGCGCGGCAAGGGCTTCACGGACAAGGAACTGGTCCTGTCCGGGCTGGCGCAGGAGGGCCGCCGCGGTCCCATCGACCGCTTCCGCGGCCGCCTGATGTGGCCCATCCGGGACATCGGCGGCGAGGTCGTCGGCTTCGGCGCCCGCAAGCTGTACGAGGCGGACAACGGCCCCAAGTACCTCAACACCCCCGAGACGGCGATCTACAAGAAGTCCCAGGTCCTCTACGGAGTCGACCTGGCCAAGCAGCACATCGCCAAGGCCAGCCGGGCCGTCGTCGTCGAGGGCTACACCGACGTCATGGCCTGCCACCTCGCCGGAGTGACGACCGCGATCGCCACCTGCGGCACGGCCTTCGGCGGCGAGCACATCAAGATCCTGCGCCGGCTGCTGCTGGACAACGGCTCGGCCCGGGTGATCTTCACCTTCGACGGCGACGCGGCCGGCCAGAAGGCCGCGCTGCGCGCCTTCGAGGACGACCAGAAGTTCGCCGCCGAGACGTACATCGCGATCGCGCCGGACGGCATGGACCCCTGCGAGCTGCGCCTCGCGAAGGGCGACGAGGCGGTGGCCGACCTGGCCGAACCGCGCACCCCGCTCTTCGAGTTCGCGCTGCGCCAGATCGTGAACCGCTACGACCTGGACACCCCGGCGGGCCGCGCCGGCGCCCTGGACGAGGCGGCCCCCATCGTCGCCCGGATCAAGAACAGCGGCGCCCAGCACGAGGTCGCCGTCCAGCTGGCCGGCATGCTCGGCATCCTCGACACCCAGTTCGTGGTCAAGCGCGTGGCCCAGCTGGCCCGCTGGGCGCGCGAGCGCGGCGGCCAGGGCCCGGCCCCGGCGGGCCCGCGGTCGTACGAGGCGGCCGCCCGCCGCCCCGCCACGGCGGGCCCCGCCCTCCAGCTCCGCAACCCGATCTACGCCACCGAACGCGAGCTGCTCAAACTCGCCCTCCAGCGCCCGGAGCTGGTCTCCCCGGCCTTCGACGCGTACGGCGTGGACGAGTTCACCGCCGCCCCCTACACCGCCGTACGCCAGGCGATCCTGGACGCGGGCGGCGCCGAGTCCGGCATGCAGGACAGCCAGGAGTACCTGGTCCGGGTCCGCGAGGCGGCCCCTGACGACACGGTCCGGGCCATGGTCACGGAGCTGGCCGTGGAGGCGATCATGCGCCGCACGGTCGACGAGAACTACGCGGGCGAACAGCTCGTGACCGTCCGCCGCCGCGCCGTGGAGCGCCGCGTCCAGGAACTCCAGATCACCGCCCGCCGCCTGGAAGCCGGTGGCGACCCGGCCCAACTGGCCTCCGTGCACAACGAGTTGTGGGTCCTGCAGCAGTACGACCAGTCCCTGAAGACCCGGGGCGCGGAGGCGCTGTAAAGGGGGCTAGCCCTCTTCCTGGGGCTGCTCGGGCGGTGCGATGCCGAGGTGGTCGGTGATCGCGCCGACTTGTGTGGTGAGCGTTCCGATCCGTTCCATCACCGCCACCTGGCCGGACACCAGGGCGCCGAGCAGTTTGCCGTGCTCCGCCAGCGTCTTGGTGTGGGCCTCCAGCGTCTTGCCGTGCTCAAGCTGCGTCTGCCGGAGTGCCCGCATCAGTTGCACGTCCGCCCTGCGCTGCTCCTGAAGCGCGGCCACGTCACGATCGGAGTTCACAGCGAGGTGTCGTGTGGAGGCGTGCTCCTCCCGCATTCGTGCACCTCGGCCTCCAGCGCCTCCAGACGCCGCCGCAGCTCCTCGAACTCGCTCATGCCTTCCATCCTGCCTCACGTCGGTGCGACCCAGTCCTGGCCGCATATGTCATTCGGATAGTCCAACGAGCTGAGTAACCACCCGGTCACGAGGCGAACGCAAAAAGTCACCGCACGCCCCTCGTGGCGGGGATGTGTCGTACTCCACACTGGGGGCGGTGCCCGAGTCCTCGGAGCGCAGGCCGTCGACTCTCCGCTCCCGAAGTACCGCTGCCGCACTCGGCCGGCAGCGATCATCCTGGAGGTCGCCCCCGTGCAGACCCAGACCCTCACCCAGACCGACAGCGCCACCCGTGCCACCCGCACCACCCTCGCCACCGCCACCGCGGACGAGCCGGACGCGGAGCCGGACGTCCTCGGGGCCGTGCCCCCGCAGAGCCGCGGCGACCGGCACCCGCAGGGCACGCCCGCCGAGCCGGCCGAACCGCCGGCGGACGCGCTCACGGACGAGCCCCAAGAGTCCGAGGAACCCGACGAACCCGCCGTCGCACCGGTCGCACGGGCCGAGTCCGCTGGCCCCTCCGCCGATCTGTTCCGCCAGTACCTGCGCGAGATCGGGCGCATCCCGCTGCTCACCGCCGCCGAGGAGGTCGAACTCGCCCGCCGGGTCGAGGCCGGCCTGTTCGCCGAGGAGAAGCTGGGCAGCACCCCCGACCTGGACACCGGTCTGGCGCTCGACCTGGACCGGCTCGTCGTCATGGGACGGATGGCCAAGCGGCGGCTCATCGAGGCCAACCTGCGGCTCGTCGTCTCGGTCGCCAAGCGGTACGTCGGCCGCGGGCTGACCATGCTCGACCTCGTCCAGGAGGGCAACCTCGGGCTGATCCGCGCGGTGGAGAAGTTCGACTACGCGCGCGGCTACAAGTTCTCGACGTACGCCACCTGGTGGATCCGTCAGGCCATGTCCCGGGCGCTGGCCGATCAGGCCCGCACCATCCGCGTCCCGGTGCACGTGGTCGAGCTGATCAACCGGGTCGTGCGCGTGCAGCGCCGGATGCTCCAGGAGCGGGGGTACGAGCCGACGCCCGACGAGGTCGCCGCCCACCTCGACCTGCCGCCCGAGCGGGTCAGCGAGGTGCTGCGGCTCGCCCAGGAGCCGGTCTCCCTGCACGCCCCGGTCGGCGAGGAGGAGGACGTGGCCCTCGGCGACCTCATCGAGGACGGCGACGCCGCGAGCCCGGTCGAATCGGCCGCGTTCCTGCTGCTGCGGGAGCACCTGGAGGCGGTCCTGTCCACGCTGGGGGAGCGGGAGCGCAAGGTCGTCCAGCTCCGCTACGGCCTCGCTGACGGCCGGCCCCGCACGCTGGAGGAGATAGGCCGCATCTTCGGCGTCACGCGGGAGCGGATACGGCAGATCGAGTCCAAGACCCTCAACAAGCTCCGGGACCACGCGTTCGCGGACCAGCTGCGGGGCTATCTGGACTGAAGCGGGGGGGCCGCCCGGGACGGGCGGCCCCCCCCGCGCTGTCAGTCCACCTCGGCCACCGCCTGCGCGAACTGCGCCTTGTACAGCCGCGCGTACGCCCCGTCGGCCGTCAACAGCTCGGCGTGCGCGCCCTGTTCCACGATCGAGCCGTTCTCCATCACGAGGATGGTGTCGGCGTCGCGGATCGTGGAGAGCCGGTGGGCGATCACGAACGACGTGCGGCCGTGCGCCAGTTTGGCCATGGCCTTCTGGATCAGGACCTCCGTGCGGGTGTCCACGGAACTCGTCGCCTCGTCCAGGACCAGGATCACCGGGTCGGACAGGAACGCCCGTGCGATGGTGATGAGCTGCTTCTCACCCGCGCTGACCCCCGCGCCCTCGTCGTCGATCACCGTGTCGTAGCCCTCGGGCAGGGTGCGGATGAACCGGTCGGCGTGGGCCGCGCGGGCCGCCTCCTCGATCTCTCCGCGCGTGACCTCGCGCGTGGCGCCGTACGCGATGTTCTCCGCGATCGTGCCGCCGAACAGCCAGGTGTCCTGGAGCACCATGCCGATCCCGGACCGCAGTTCGTCGCGGGTCATCCGCCGGACGTCGACGCCGTCCAGGGTGATCCGGCCGCCCGAGACGTCGTAGAACCGCATCAGGAGGTTGACCAGCGTGGTCTTGCCCGCGCCGGTCGGGCCGACGATCGCGACCGTGTGACCGGGCTCCACCGTGAGCGAGAGGTCCTCGATCAGCGGCTTCTCCGGGTCGTACCGGAAGGACACGTGCTCCAGGCGGACCCGTCCGCGCAGCTCCTCGGGCCGCTCGCCCGGTACCGGATCGGCCTCCTGCTCCTCGGCGTCGAGGAGTTCGAAGACCCGCTCGGCCGACGCGACGCCGGACTGCACCAGGTTCGCCATCGAGGCGACCTGCGTCAGCGGCATCGAGAACTGCCGCGAGTACTGGATGAAGGCCTGGACGTCACCGATGGAGAGCGAGCCGGAGGCGACCCGCAGCCCGCCGACCACCGCGACCAGCACGTAGTTCAGGTTCGACACGAACATCATCAGCGGCTGCATCACTCCGCTGTTGAACTGCGCCTTGAACCCGGCCTCGTACAGCGCCTCGTTCTGCTCGGCGAACTGCCGCGCCGACTGCTCCTGCCGGCCGAACACCTTCACCAGGGTGTGCCCGGTGTACATCTCCTCGATGTGGGCGTTCAGTTTGCCCGTCGTGCGCCACTGCTGCACGAAGTGCGGCTGGGACCGCTTGCCGACCCGGGTCGCCACCAGGGCCGACAGCGGCACCGTGACGAGGGCGACCAGCGCCAGGATCCAGGAGACCCAGAACATCATCACCAGCACGCCGACGATGGTGAGCAGGGAGTTGATCAGCTGGCCCATCGACTGCTGGAGCGTCTGGCCGATGTTGTCGATGTCGTTGGTCGCACGCGAGAGCACCTCACCGCGCTGGCGCTTGTCGAAGTACGACAGCGGCAGCCGGGACAGCTTCGTCTGCACCTGCTCGCGCAGCCGGAGCATGGTGAGGTTCACGGTCCGGTTGACCAGCCGCGTCGCGACCGCCATCAGCAGGCCGGAGGCCATGAACGTGCCGAGCGCGAGCAGCAGGACGTTGCCGACGGCCCCGAAGTCGATGCCCTTGCCGGGGGTGAACGCGGTGCTCCCCAGCATGTCCGCCACCGCGCCCTGGCCGTGGGCCCGCATCTGGTCGAGGACCTGCTGCTTGGTGGCACCGGCGGGCATCTGCCGGCCGATGATGCCGGAGAAGACCAGGTCGGTGGCCCGGCCGAGGATCTTCGGGCCGATCACGCTCAGGGCCACGCTGACGACCGTGCACAGCAGCAGGAGGCCGATCGTGACCCGTTCGGGTCTGAACTGGGCGAGGAGCCGTTTGCTCGACCCCTTGAAGTCCATGGAACGCTGGTCGGGACCGCGCCCGGCCATCATGCGCATGGGCCCGGCCATCAGGCAGCCTCCGCTTCCGTCAGCTGGGAGAGCACGATCTCCCGGTAGGTCTCGTTGCCCGCCATCAGCTCCTGGTGCCGGCCGGTGCCGACGACCCGGCCCTCGTCCAGCACGATGATGCGGTCGGCGTCCCGGATGGTCGCCACGCGCTGGGCGACGATGACGACGGTGGCCTCGGCGGTCTCCCGGCCGAGCGCCGCGCGCAGCGCCGCGTCGGTGGCGTAGTCGAGCGCGGAGAAGGAGTCGTCGAAGAGGTAGATCTCCGGGCGCTGGACGAGGGTGCGGGCGATGGCGAGGCGCTGGCGCTGACCGCCCGACACGTTCGTGCCGCCCTGCGCGATGGGCGCGTCGAGCCCGCCCTCCAGCTTGCTGACGAAGTCCTTGGCCTGCGCCACCGTCAGCGCCTGCCACAGCTCCTCGTCGGTGGCGTCGGGATTGCCGTAGCGCAGGTTGGTCGCGACCGTGCCCGCGAACAGGTACGGCTTCTGCGGGACCAGGCCGACCGTCCTCGCCAGCAGCTGCGGGTCGACCCGCTGCACGTCCACGCCGTTGACCAGGACCTCGCCCTCGGTCGCGTCGAACAGCCGCGGGACCAGCCCGAGCAGCGTGGACTTGCCGCTGCCGGTGGAGCCGATCACGGCGGTCGTCTCACCCGGCCGGGCGACCAGGTCGACGCCCTTCAGCACCGGCTCCTCGGCCCCCGGATAGCGGAAGCCGGCCGCGCGGATCTCCAGATGGCCGTGCGCGCGCAGCTCGGTGACGGGCGCCGTGGGCGGCACCACGCTGGAGTCGGTCCCGAGGACGTCCTGGATGCGCTCGGCGCAGACCTCCGCGCGCGGCACCATCATGAACATGAAGGTGGCCATCATCACGGACATCACGATCTGCATCAGATAGGCGAGGAACGCGGTCAGGTCGCCGATCCGCATCCCGCCGCTGTCGATGCGGTGTGCGCCGAACCACACGACCGCGATCGACGACACGTTCACCACGGTCATGACGATGGGGAACATCAGCGCGAGCATCCGGCCGGTGGCCAGCTGCATCTCGGTGAGGTCGCCGTTCGCCCTCCCGAACCGCTCCTGCTCGTAACCGTCCCGCACGAAGGCGCGGATCACCCGGTTGCCGGTGATCTGCTCGCGCAGCACCCGGTTCACCGTGTCGAGGCGCTCCTGCATCGACCGGAACAGCGGCCGCAGCCGGCGCACGATCAACGTGACGCAGATCGCGAGCACCGGGACCACGGCCACCAGCACCCCGGACAGCGGAACGTCGAGTCCGAGGGCCATCACGATGCCGCCGACGCACATGATGGGCGCCGACACCATCAGAGTGAACGTCATCAGGGCCAGCATCTGGACCTGCTGTACGTCGTTCGTCGTACGGGTGATGAGGGAGGGGGCACCGAAGTGACCCACCTCACGCGAGGAGAACGACTGCACCCGGTCGAAGACGGCACCGCGCACGTCCCGGCCGAGCGCGGAGGCGGTCCGCGCACCGAAGTAGACGGCGCCGATGTTGCACACCACCTGGGCCAGCGAGATGCCGATCATCAGGGCGCCGAAGGACAGGATGTAACCCGTGTCGCCCTTCACGACACCGTTGTCGATGATGTGCGCGTTGAGAGTGGGCAGGTAGAGGGTGGCGCAGGTCTGGAGGAACTGGAGCAGCACCAGCAGGGCGATGGGTTTTTTGTAGGGCCTGAGACAGGCCCGCAGGAGTCGTATGAGCACGCTGCGTCTCTCGGGGTCGGCGAAGGGGCGGTTCGGTTGCCCTTGGCCCCTATCGTCCGACACTCCACCCGCGTTACCTCAAGTGATTAACCGGCGGAGAAGCGCGTACGGCCACGCGCGCGGAAGCTCGTACGACACTTACGAGTGAAACGCCCCCGGGTGGGTCTGCTCCCGCACGGCCGTGAACTGCTGCCGCACCGCCTGACCCACCGCCAGCTCGTCGCCCGGCTCCAGCACCTGGGCCGCCGCGCCCTGCCAGGCCGGCGCGGTGCGCGGATCGAGAGTGCCCTGCGACACACCGAGCGCCCAGGCGGCCTGCCGCGCCGCGCCGATCGCCGCGTAGTCCGCCGGCTGCGGCACGACGACCTGCGCGCCGAACAGCGAGGGCGCCGAGGCCTGCACGGCGGGCAGCTCGGCCGCCTGGCCCAGCAGGAAGATCCGCCGCACGTCCACGCCCCGCCCGCGCAGCACGTCCAGGGCGTCACCGAGCCCGCACAGCATGCCCTCGAACGCGGCCCGCGCCAGATGCTCCGGCTTCATCGACTCCCGCCGCAGCCCCGCGAGCGTCCCGGCGGTGTGCGGCAGGTTCGGCGTCCGCTCACCCTCCAGATAGGGCAGCAGCACCAGCCCGTGCGCCCCCGGCGTCGACTTCATCGCCAGATCGGACAGGGCCTCCAGGTCGGCCGCGCCGAGCAGTTCGGCGGCGCCGCGCAGGGTCCGTACGGCATTCAGGGTGGTGACGACCGGCAGGTGCATCCCGGTGGCGTCGGCGAGGGAGGTGATCATCCCGGACTGGTCGGCGAGCGCTTCCGGGTGGACGGCCATGACCGACCCGGACGCCCCGAGGCTCACCACCGCGTCCCCCAGCCCGATCCCGAGCCCGAACGCGGCGGCCATGGTCTCCCCGGTGCCGGCCGAGATCAGCAGCCCCTCCGGGGTCGTACCGGCCGCCTCGGACGGGCCGATCACCTCCGGGAGCATCGCCTGGTGTCCGAGCGCCAGCTCGACCAGATCGGGCCGGTAGCCGCCGGTGGCGGCCGACCAGTACCCGGTCGAGGAGGCTCCGCCGCGGTCGGTCGTCCGGCGCACGGGGCGGCCGAGCAACTGCCACACCAGCCAGTCGTGCGCCTGGAGCAGCACGGCCGTGCGGCGGGCGTTCTCGGGCTCGTTCTTCGCGAGCCAGCGCAGCTTGGTGACCGGCGCCGCGGCCTGCGGCACGCTCCCCACGGCCTGCGCCCACGCCTCGCGCCCGCCGAGCGCGTCGAGCAGATCGGCCCCCGCGACCTGCGCCCGCTTGTCGCCGCCGACCAGCGCCGGGCGCACGGTGTTGCTCTGGGCGTCCAGCGGGACGAGGGCGTTCTGCTGGGCCGAGACCCCGATGGCCTGCACGCCCTCCAGCAGACCGCCGCCGGCGGCCTCGCCGAGCGAGAGCAGCCAGGCCTGGGGGTCGATGTCGCTGGGGCGGCCCTCCACCGGGTGCGGGGCGTAGCCCTGGCGCAGTACGGCGCCGGTGTCCGCGTCGCAGACGACGATGCGCGTGAAATCTGGCGAGCTGTCCAAGCCGGCGACTATCCCCATGCATCGAATTTTGCAGCATTCCTGAGGATGCTTGGGCCAGGGACGGCCAAAGGGGTGGAAGGGCTAGGTGTTGCTCGTGCCCCAGTCGTCCTCGGGGGTGCCGTTGAGGTTGCGCTCGCGCAGGTTCCGGACCCGCTGGGCCACGGTCTCGGGGACCCGGTCGCCGACCCTGCCGCTGACCGTGTGGAAGGCCTTGCCCGCGTACTGGCGGCCCTGCTGGACGGCCGTCTCGGCGGTGTTCCGGACGGCGGGGTTCTGCGCGATCCGGCGCGCGTACTTCTTCAGCTGCTCGTAGCGCTCGCGTCCGGCCCTCGTGCCGAGTACGTAACCGACGGCCAGTCCCGCGACGAACGTGAGCCGGTAGCGCATGGCTGCCACCCTTCCCTTGCCTGGGTCTGCGGTGCCGTGGGGTATCCGATTGGCGGAGCACCCCCCTGCTTGCGCTAATGTATGTGTCGCAGCGAGCGCCCGCCCCCTGGCGAATACCCAGGTAGGTGCGTTCGATGCAATCGAGGCGATCCTCCGTAGCTCAATTGGCAGAGCAGCCGGCTGTTAACCGGCAGGTTACTGGTTCGAGTCCAGTCGGGGGAGCTTCGGTCCTCCGTAGCTCAATTGGCAGAGCAGCCGGCTGTTAACCGGCAGGTTACTGGTTCGAGTCCAGTCGGGGGAGCGCACTGATCGAGGACCCCTCCGGGGTCCTTTTTCATGCCCGCTTCATGTCCGCGGGAACCGGCGCGGCCGCGGCGGTGTCCTCAGGGTCATGAGCAGCGCAGAAGCCGACCATCCGAAGCAGGAGATCGTATGAGCGGCTATGCTGCGGCAGACGGCGCGCACACGTGTACGCGACACGCCGCTATGGGGCGGTAGCTCAGCCGGTTAGAGCAGCGGACTCATAATCCGTCGGCCGTGGGTTCGAGTCCCACCCGCCCCACCGCGCGTCACCGGCGCAGAAACGATGTGGCCTGTGGTGACGTCAGGTGAACGGCAACGCGGACCGGGAGTGCTCCCGGTCCGCGTCTCGTTCATGAGGGTCGGCCGACGGCGTCAGCCGAGCAGCTTGCTCGCCAGCGTGGCGGCGTTGTACGAGCCCCAGCCGGTGGTGAAGTCCCAGCCGGTGGCCGCGGAGTAGGCGCCGTTGCTGCCGCTGGTGATGTCGTGGAAGCCGGTGCCGCTCGCCGAGTACAGCGCCGGGTCGGCGAAGCCGAGGTTGGCCTTGCCGGCCGCCGCGGCCCGCTGGTTGTAGAGGGCCGCGAACGCCGCCCACTCCGGTGCGGCGGCGCTGGTGCCGCCCACCGAGGACCAGGAGCCCTGCGAGTAGATCGAGACGCCGGGGCTGGGGTTGGCGTGGGCCGAGACGTCCGGCACCTGGCGGTAGCCGCCGCCGGCGCTCTTCTGGACGGCCGTCTGCCAGCTCGGGATCTTGAAGACGGAGGACTTGCCGCCACCGCCGCCGGACCAGGCCACCTCCTTGCTGAAGGCGTTGGACGAGGTGACGGTCAGCTTGGTGCCGCCGACACCGGTGACGTACGGGTCGCTGGCCGGGTAGTCGACGGAGGTGCCGCCGTCGCCCGCGTCGTCGGAGCCGCTGTCGCCGGAGGCCGCGTAGAAGCCGAGGCCCTGGGCGGCGCCCGCCTTGAAGACGGCGTCCACCGCGTTGATGCCCGAGGTGGTGCGGGCGCTCTCGGCGGCGCCCCAGCTGATCGAGGTGGTCGGGATGCCGCTGTCGACGATGGCCTGGTAGGTGTCGACCTCGCCGGCGTCGGAGTTGGGGCCCTCGAAGACGGTGACGTTCGCCTTGGGGGCGATGGCGTGCAGGACCTCGATGTCCAGCTCGACCTCGACCTGCCCGTCACCGAGCGCGCCGGAGCCGCCGTCCACCTTCTGCACGGTCGGGGCCGGCGAACCCAGGCCGTAGTTGTTGTCGTAGGCGGTGATGTTGGACTGCTGGAAGCCGTCGAACTCCAGCAGCGCGATCTTCTGCCCGCTGCCGGTGTACGTGCCGGAGACGTTGTAGCCGCCCTTGAGCTGGGCCGGGGTGTAGCCGCCGCCCGGGCCGTTGTGCGGCCGCACGGTGGAGGGCGCCTGACGGTGCAGCTGGAGGCGGTTGTTGAGGCCGGCCACGTCGCTGACGATCGAGGCGATCGAGGACGGCAGCGTCGGCGCGGTGTCGTTGGCGTAGAACGAGCGGCCGGACGTGGCGTCCTTCCAGGTCGACAGCTTGGTGCCGAAGGCCTTCTCCAACTGGGCGGCCGTACCGCTCGCGTCGACCAGCAGGTTGCCCGAGTGGACCTTGCCGACGGTGACGCCCTGCGACCGCAGGTAGTGCCTGAGCTGTTCCACCTCGGCGTCGGTCCGGCCGAAGCGGGCCGCGAACTGACCCTTCGTCAGATAGTGGCCGTACGAGGCGGAGTGCGGGTCGCTGACCCGGGCGACGAAGGTGTCGAGGGCCTTGCCGTCTCTGGGGGTCAGGCTGATGGCCACCGATATCCGCTTTCCCGCCGCCACGTCGCCGGTCCGGGTCGCGTGCCGGTCGAGGCCCTGGAGGACGTCTCCGGTGACGGCGGCCCGCGCCGCGTGGGGCTGCGCGGTGCCGGCGGCGTAGGCCGCAGGGACGGCGGCGGCGAGCAGGGCCGGCGCGGCGACCAGGCCGAGCAGTTTCAGGCGTGACTTCACTGAGGTCCTCCGGAGAGTGGGGGTGATGTCCCGGAAGCGGAACGGCTTCACCGTAGGAACACGGGCCCCACCCCCATAAGCGGGGGAACCCTTGCTTGATGTGTTAACTGTCGATGTCGTGTGAACGGCGGGTGACGAGCACCCGGGTGGGGCGCGCACGAACGGACTGACTGTCCGTCACCATGTGTCCCGGCCCGCCGTCGTCGCCCGGATCGACGGATGCGCCGGAGGCGATGACCGCGACCGCCATCGCATGGGCGAGCGCGGTGCGCGAGCGGACCCCGAACTTGCGGTAGACCCGTGACAGGGCCCCCTCCACCGTCTTGACGCTGATGAACAGCTCCGCCGCCACCTCCCGGTTGGTGGCGCCGTTGCCGACCAGTTCGGCGATCCGGGCCTCCGTGGGCGTGAGTTCGGGCCCGCCCGGCCCCGCCTCGCCGCCGCGGTCCGAGGCCTCCAGCCGTGCCAGCTCGTCCCCGGCCCGTGCCGCCAGCGGGGCGGCGCCGATCCGCGTCGCGATCCGCAGCGCCTCGCCGAGCGCCAGGCGCGCCGCGTTCCGGCGGCGCGCGCGACGCTCGACCGCGCCGAGCGCGATCAGCGTGCGCACCATGTCCACGGGCAGGTCCAGCCGGCGCAGCAGGTCCACGGCCGTGCGCAGCCGCAGCGCCCCCTCCCGCGCCCGGCCGAGGCCCGCCTCCCGCAGCCCCTCGGCCCGCTCCAGCGCCGCCAGTACGCTGCCGGGCGCGTCGCCGGGCAGCCGCGCGCGAGCCTCGCCGAGCACCGTCCCGGCCGCCTCCGTCTCCCCCAGGACGACCAGCGCCTCGGCCAGATCGCCGTACCAGTGCAGCAACGGCGGGTCCGCGGCGCACATCGACTCGCCGAGCCGCCTGACCCGTTGCAGCACCTCGACCGCGGCCGCCGCCCCGAGCGGGCTGCCGCCGAGCAGCTCCGCCTGCCCGAGCACCGCCAGCGCGCGCAGCAGGAACAGCCGGTCGCCGTCGGCCTCCGAGGCGCGGACCGCCTGCTCGGCGAGGTGCCGGGCCTCCTCGGCGGTGCCGCCCGCGCTCGCCGCGAGGGCTGCCGCGTACAGCGCCGGGGCCACCGGGACGCCCGCCTCGGCCACGGCGCGCGCGCAGCGGTCGGCGGTGCGCAGCGCCTCCCGGCACTCCCCGGCGCGCACCTGGATACGGGCCAGCGCCACCAGGGTCGCCAGCACCTCCTCCACCCCGGCGGACTCGCCGACGACCGTGAGGAGTCCGGAGACCCCCTCCCGGGCCTCGGCCACCCGGTCGGAGTCCAGGGCGAGGATCGCCCGCATCCGGATCAGCCGCCGGCGCTCCGGGCCGCCGTCGGCGGTGCCGACCAGGGTGAGCGCCTCCTGGAGCGCGGCGTCGGCGGCGCCCGCCTCCCCGGCCAGGGACCGCACCCGGGCGAGCGTGGCGAGCGCCCCGATCCGGGTCTCCGTGTCCCCGGCCCGGTCCGCCAGCCCGGCGGCCCGCCGGGCGTGCCGGGCCGCCTCCGCCAACTCCCCGCACAGCAGGCCGCGTACGGCCGCCCAGTGGTGCAGCCACGCCTCGGCCCGTGGGTCGCCGGCGGCGTCCCGCAGGCCGTCCTCGATCAGGTCGCGGGTGCCGTCGAGCGCCTGCCCGGCGCCCCGCAGCAGGATCAGCCGGGCCCGCACCCGCCGACGGGCGGAGCCCGACTCGGCGAGGACGGTCCTGGCCGACTGCCCCGCGGCCGCCGGGTTCCCGGCGTCGCACGCGTACTCGGCCGCGGTCAGCAGTCGGTCGGCGCGGTCGGCGGGCCGGTCGGCGGGGGTGCGGCGGGCGGCGAGCCCGGCCAGTTCGCAGGCGGCGTCGGGCGCGCCGCGGCGTCGTGCCTGCGCGGCCGCGGCCAGCAGGGTCCGAGCGACGGCCTCGTCCTCGTACGGGTGGGCGTGCGCGAGGTGCCGGGCCTGTTCCAGAGGCTCGGTGACCGCACGGGCCAGCAGGGCGTGCGCCTGCCGGCGGCCGTACTCCGGGGCGTCGGCGTAGAGGGCGGCGCGGATCAGCGGATGGCGGAAGCGTACGGTGCCGTCGGCGCCGGCCGCCGCGACGCCGACCCGTTCGGCCGCCGCGAGGTCCGCGGCCGGGTCGGGGAATCCGGCGGCCCGCAGCACGGTGAGGTTGGGGGCCGCGGCGGCGCTCGCGACGAGGAGGGCGTGCCGCACGGCCTCGGGCAGGGTGCGCGCCCGGTCCAGCACCAGGGTGCGCAGCCGCCGGGGCACGGGCAGCGCCCCGGCGGAGCCGGCGGACGCCCCGTCGTGCAGGGCGGCCCGCCCCAACTCCAGGGCGTACGAGGGATTTCCGGCGGCGGTGTCCTGGACCACCCGCAGCAGCGCCGGAGGCAGGACGGTGCCGAGGGCGGTGCGCAGGAGGCGGTCCGTCTCGCCGTCCGTCAGCGGTGGTACGGCGAGTTCGGCGGTGCCCGGCGGGCAGCAGTGCGGCCGTTCGGGCTGCTCGCCCTCCGCGACCCGTTCCGCGGCCACCATCCGCAGGCCGAGGCCGAGGCCGCCCGCACGGCGCACGGCGAAGGCGAGCACCTCGGCGCTGAGCGGGTCCAGCCACTGGAGGCCGTCGACGACCAGCAGCACGGGACCGGCGGCGGCCAGGGCGCGCAGCACCTCCAGGACGGCGACGCGCAGCGCGAGCCGCCCCTGGTCGCCGGCCGGTTCCCGGCCGCGCAGCAGAGCTGCCCGCAGAGCCGCGCGCGGCTCGGGCGGCAGGGCGTCCAGGCGGCTGTCCGGCACCCGTGCGAACAGGTCGACGAGTCCGGCGAACGGCAGCGGGGCGTCCTCCCGGCCGGGCGCGCAGTGCAGCACCGTGCCGGCCGCCGGGGCCTGCACGGCCAGGGAGTTCATGAGGGCGGCCACGAGCGTGGTCTTGCCGATTCCGGCGGGACCGTGGAAGAGCACTCCGGGACGGGTCGTCAACTCGGCCCGGGCGGTGGCGAGAAGCTCGTGGCGTCCGGTCAGTGGCCGCATGCGCACGGCAGTCGGCCACTTCGTGCCGTGGGGGTGGCACCCGTGGTGTTCGCGCATCGCAGCATGTGTTCATGACAGCCTTCGCGGATTCGGGTTGTCAATGGCGGCGCCGGGGGCACGCGGAGCCGGCGGTGCCCCACGGCCATACTGTGCGCATGGAACGTATAGGGGGGTACCTCGTCGAACGCCGGCTCGGCGAGGGCGGCATGGGCACCGTGTATCTCGCCCGGACGCGCGGCGGGCGGGCCGTCGCGGTGAAGGTCGCCAAGGCCGAGCTGGCGGCCGACGCCGTCTTCCGCGAGCGGTTCCGCAGCGAGGTCGAGGCGGCCCGCGCGGTGGGCGGATTCCACACGGCGCCGGTCGTGGACGCGGACGTCGACGGCGACCCGCTGTGGCTGGCCACGGCCTACATCCCCGGACCGACCCTCGCGGCCCAACTCGCGGCCGAGGGCGCGATGGACGAGCCCCGGCTGCGGGCCCTGGCCGCCGCGCTCGCCGAGGCGCTGGAGTCCATCCACTCCTGCGGGCTGGTCCACCGCGACCTCAAGCCCGGCAACATCGTCATGGCCGTCGACGGCCCGCGCGTCCTCGACTTCGGCATCGCCCGCGCCGTCGAGTCCACCCGCCTCACCGCCACCGGCACCGCCTTCGGCACCCCCGGTTTCCTCGCCCCCGAACAGGCCCTGGGCCACGATGTGACCGGCGCGGCCGACGTGTTCGCGCTGGGCGCCGTCCTGGTCGCCGCGGCGGGCGGCAGCGCCTGGGGCGAGGGCACGCCGATGGGGCTGATGTACCGCTCCGTCCACGAGCCGCCCGACCTGGCCGCCGTACCCGCCGGACTCGCCGGACTGGTCGCGGGCTGCCTGGCGAAGGACCCCGGGGACCGCCCGACCCCCACCGAACTGCTGGACCGGCTGACGGACGGGACACCGGCACCGGCGTACACCCCCGCGTACGGCCCGCCGCCCCTCGTGCCCCCGGCGCCCGCCACACCCCCGCGGCTCACCCCGCCCCCGGCGGCGCCGACCCGGCCGGCGCCGTACCCCGCCCTGCCCGCCGTGGCCCCCACCCCTCCTCCCGTGCCCGCCGCGGCCCCGCCGCAGGTCGCCTACGGGTTCGGGCCGCCGGTCGCGTACGCCGCGCCGGTGGCCGAGTTGACCGACGGGGAGTCCCGCGTCGTGGTGAACGCCACCGGGATCGTCCTCGAAGTCGGGGGCGCGTCAGCGGACTTCGCCTGGGCGGAGATCGCCGGTGCCTGGCGCACCTGGCGCGGCCACCATCTCACCGTGGCCGTACGGCTGTGGGACGGTGGCGTGTACGACTGCGAGCTGAACGCCCGCAGATCGGCGCGGCTCGGCGAGTGGCTGGCCCGGCTCGACCCGGTCCTCGGCCGGTACCTGAGGCGGTAGCGGACCGGCCGCCCCGCTGCCCGCCCTGCCCGCCCCGCTCGAACATCGGTCGGGAAGGACCGGAGCGGCGCTCCCGGCAGGGCGACGAGTTGGCCGGTTCAGGCTTGAAGCGCCGGTGTCATGGGCACGCACCTCCTACCGGCATCCACTGCCGAGTCGTACGGACCGAGGAGGCGTCATGGACGGTCGTATCCGGGTACGTGTCAGCCGGCGTCCTGCCGCCCCGCGCCGCGAGCAGGAGATCGACCGCAGGACCCCGTCCGGGCGGATCCTGCCGTACTGACACCGGGGCGCCGACGGCCGCTCAGGACGCGCGGGCCGATCCGGGTCACCTCGGGCAGGGGGTCCGCGCGGCGGGCCAGGTCGAGCAGGGTGTGCACGGTGCGCTCGGCCGCGCCCAGCCGAGGATGCCACTGGGCGATGATGCTGACCGGCCGCAGCGGCTCCGTCAGCGCCAGCGCGACCAGTTCGCCCTCCCGCAGCTCCCGGGCGACCGTCAGCTCGGGCAGCAGGGTGATGCCGTGCCCATGGCCGAGAAGGCGCAGCAGAGCCGCGATCGAGCCCTGGAGCAGGGTCTGCTGAGCGCCCGCCAGCAGGTCGGCGCCGAAGCGGTCCACCAGCATCTCCGAGGTGCAGCCGGGTTCGGCCACCAGGAACTCGTGGGGCAGCAGCTGCTCCGGCGTCACCGTCTCCTGCCGGGCCAGCGGATGGCCGGGCGCCGCCACCAGGAACGTGCGGTCGTGCCCCACGACCGTGTGCGGGCGGACCGAGCGGATGCCGTTGTCGTACTGGAAGACGAGGTCCAACTCGCCCGCTCCGAAGGCCCGTTCCAGCGCGCCGCGGGACGCCACGGTCAGGGCGACGTCCGCGCCGGCGTCCGGACCGGCGTCCGGGCCGCCCGCGCCGTACTCCAGCGCGGCCAGCACCTCGGGCAGCCAGGCGTGGGCCAGCGACTCCTGTGTGCCGATCCTGAGCCGGGGCCGGTCGCCGCGGGCCGCCCGGCGCATCCGCTCCTCCAGCTCCAGCGCCTCGCGCGCGTACGGCAGCAGCCGGCCGCCGGCCTCGGTGAGCACCGCCCCCGTGCCCGCTCGTACCAGTACGCTCACGCCCAAGTCGGCTTCCAGTCGCTTGAGTTGGGCGCTCACGCTCGACTGGGCGTAGCCCAGGGCCTGGGCGGCGGCGGAGATGCCGCCGTGCTCGACGACGGCGACGAAGGCGCGGAGGTAGCGGGAGTCCACGGGGGAAGGGTAGCCGTGGGGCGCACACGGCCCCGCGCCCCGGGGTGTTGCCATCGGACTCTCCGATGGGGCCATCGGACTTGCGGTGTCACGGGATCGGTCCGCCCGGGGACACGCTGCCCCCATGACCACAGCCGAACCCGTATCCAGACCAGCCACCTCTTCCGGCCCGGCCGCTCCTTTCGGCCCGGCCGCTCCGTCCGGCCCTGCTCCCCGCCGCGCCGCCCGGCTCGCCTTCGCCGGGATCGCCACCGGGAATCTGCTCGTCCTGCTGGACACCTCGATCCTCAACGTCGCCGTACCCGACATCCAGGCCTCGCTGCGGCCGGGCGCCGCCGCACTGCCGTGGACCGTGGACGCCTACACCGTCGTCTTCGCCGGGCTGCTGCTGGCCGGCGGGGTCTTCGCCGACCGCTGGGGCGCCCGGCGGGTCTACGCCGCGGCCCTCGGGCTGTTCGCCGCGCTGTCCGTGGCGTGCGCGCTCGCCCCCGGGGCGGCCGGCCTGATCGCCGGGCGCGCGCTGCTCGGCGCCGCGGGGGCCGGGCTGGTGCCCGCCTCCCTGGCGCTGCTCATCCACCTCTATCCCGACCCCGGCCGCCGTACCCGCGCCATCGGCGCCTGGGCCGCGCTCAGCGGACTCGGCGCCGCGGCCGGCCCCGTGCTCGGCGGCGGCCTGGTCGAACTCGGCGGCTGGCGGCTGGTGTTCCTCGTCAACCCGCCCCTCGCCCTCGCCGCGCTGCTCCTCGCCCGCCGGCTGCCCGCGCCGCCGGTCGGGGCCGCCCGCGCCCTGGACCGGCCGGGTCTGCTGCTGTCCACCGCCGGGCTCGGGCTGCTCACCTTCGGGCTGGTCGAGGCCGGGACCGAGGGCTGGGGCGCGCCGCGCGCCCTGCTGCCGCTCGCCGCCGCGCTCGCCTGCTTCGGCGCCCTCGCCGTCGTGGAGCGCCGGGCCGCCGCCCCGGTGCTGCCGCCCGCGCTGCTCGCGCTGCCGCGGGTGCGGGCCGCGATGGTCGCCGCGGCGGTGTCCTGCTTCGCCTACTTCGGCGGCATGTACCTGCTCGCGGTGTGGCTCCAGCGCACCTACGACCTGACCCCGCTGCGGGCCGGACTGGCCGCGCTGCCCATGGCGTTCCCGGTGTGCGTGATGCCGTTCTTCACCGGGCGGCTCGTGGCCCGTTGCGGCCCCCGTCCCGTGCTGCTGACCGGCATGTCCGCCACGGCCGTCGCCGGCGCGCTGCTGGCCTGCGCGGCCGGCCACCATCCGCCGCTGGCGCTGATCGTCGCCGCCGAGCTGGCGCTCGCCGCGGCCGGCACGCTGTCCATCCCGGGTGCCGCCGCCGCGGTGGCCGTCGCGGCGCCGGCGGAGTACGCGGCGACGAGCCAGGGCGCGCTGAACGGCATCCGGCAGGCCGGATCCGCCCTGGGCGTCGCGGTGCTGGGCACGCTGGGCGGCCTCACCGGGGCCGGGTACCTGCTGGCGGGGGTGGGGGCGCTCGGTGTGCTGCTGCTGGCCGGGACCCGTGACCGGTGACCGGTGGCTGTCGTCATGGTGCGGCGCAGGCGGGCGGCGGCCGGGCGGCGGTCCGGTCCGGAATCAGGTGGTCCGCCGGGCCGCGGGCCTTGTGGCTCAGGCGGCCAGTGGGTTCAGGACCAGCGGCTCGATCCGGCCCTCCAGCATCTCGCCGAGCCCCTGGGCCGCGCAGATGTCGGGCCGTTCGGCGATGTGCACCGGCATCCCGGTGGCCTCGCGCAGCATCTCGTCGAAGCCCGGCAGCAGCGCCGAGCCGCCGACCATCATGATCCCGCGGTCGGCGAGGTCGGCCACCAGGTCGGGCGGGCAGGCGCGCAGCACCTTGCCGATGCCGTCCAGGACACCGGTGAGCGGGGTCTGGATCGCGTCCCGTACGGCGGCGGTGTCGACCCGGACGCTGCGGGCCAGCCCGGTGGCCACGTCCCGCCCGTGGATCTCGGTCTGTGCGGGGCCCTGCGCGGTCAACCCGTTGCCGGACAGGGCCAGTTGCAGTGGCCGTACCGACTGGCTGGGGAGTATCAGCTCGTGTTCGTGCCGCAGGTGTTGCACGATCGCGTGGTCCACCGCCTCGCCGCCCACCGGGACCCGCTCGGCGGTCACGATGGAGCCGAGCGAGAGGACGGCCACCTGGGTGGCCGCCGCCCCGCACACCATGATCATGGTGGCCTCGGGGCGCTCGACGGGCAGCCCGCAGCCGATGGCGGCGGCGATGAGCGTGTCCACCAGCTCGACCTTGCGCGCGCCCAGCCCGACCAGCGTCTCGGTGGTCGCCCGCTGGGCCAGCGGATCCGCGTCGTGCGGGGTGCAGGCCGCCGCGCGCAGCCGCAGGTTACGGCGCAGGGCGCGGCGCGTCTTGTCGCCGAGGAGCTGGCGCAGCATGCGCTGGGCCATCTCGATGTCCACCACCGTGCCCCCGGCGATCGGCCGGACGACCCGGATGTAGTCCGGCGTCCGTCCCGTCATCTGCTCCGCGAACTCCCCGACGGCTATGAGCGCGCCGGTACGGGTGTTCACGGCGGCGGCGGAGGGCTGGTCCACGACGAGACCGGCCCCCTTCACATAGATCCGGGTGCGGGCGGCGCCCAGGTCGACGGCGAAGTGGCAGCGGCGCAACTGCTCCAGACTGACGGTCACGACGATCCTCCCGGTGCGCGGGCGTTGGTGCGCCCGGCCGGATGGCGGGCCTCACACACTGCATCCTGCGCGGGGGCGGGAGCGGGCGCCTGCTGGGGGCGGCCGGGCGGGGTGCCGCTGAACGGGGGTACTTTCCGGCAGCTCCGGCGTGTCTGCCGGAAATCCGGGGCGGCGGCCGGATCACAGTGCGCGGGCGGCCTCCAGCAGGGGTTCCAGGGACGAGAGGGTGATCTCGCTGCCTCCCTCGCGCAGGTGCCGCCGCCCGGTGGCGGTGGGGGCGTACCCGACGAAGGGGAGGCCGAGCTGCTGGGCGGCGGTGAGTTCGGCGACCGACGAGCCGATCAGGACGCCGGTACGGGCCGACGCGCCGGAGGCGCCCAGGGCGCGCAGCAGGCAGTCGGGGTCGGGCATCAGCAGGCCGAGGTCGTCGCGGCGGCCGTGGACGCCCGCGAGGGGCAGGCGGGCGGGCGTCAGACAGCGGTGGACGGCCTGCGTGCCCACGTCCGTCACCACGCTGACCCGGCGACCGGACCCGTGCAGGGCGCGGACGAGCGCGCGGGACCGGTGGGTCGCGGGCGCGTCGGGAACGGCCCGCAGTTCGAGGGCGTCGAGGCGCGCCCGCAGCTCGGGGCCGAGCCGGTCGTGGGCGAAGGCGCGCAGCAGATCCAGCGGATGCACGAACGCCTCCCGGCCGGTCTCGCCCGCGACGGCCGGCGCCCGGCCCGCCAGTGCGTCCCGTGGGTCACGGTGCTCGGCCACCACGGACAGCAGGTCGAGCACGGCCTCGCGTGCCGTCCGCGCCGAGAACAGCCGGGCGAGGGGGCCGTCGAAGCCGATCAGCACGTTCTCGGCGCGGGCGAGGAGGGCCGCCGGCCGGCCCCGCGACGGAACCGACGGTTCCGCCACCGGCTCGGGTGCGCCCTCCGGGACCAGGCGCACGGTGTACGACACCGCCAGCCCCGCCACCGGCCAGCCGCCCACCTGGGCGTTCACCTCCCGCTGGGCCGCGTTCGCACGACGCAGCGGGTGCCGCCCGGTGATGCGCGCCGCCGCGCCGCGCAGATGGTCCAGCAGCGGCCGGCGGACGCGCAGGGTCTCGCCGCGGACGAAGGCGACCGGATCGTCGACGCGCCAGGACAGCTCCACCGTGGCGGTGAAGGTGCCCTTGCCGGAGCTGGGCAGGGACATGGTGTCCCGCGCATGGTGCGGGGTGAGGTCGACCGAGTAGTACGTCTGCGGACGCGGTGGACGCGTGCCGCGCGGCTCGATCGGGTCGAGCACCCGGAGCGGGCCGTCGGACCGGGTGTGGACGATCGCCGTGCGGCCGGGGGCGGGAATGCCCAGCTCGCGCAGGTCACGGGTGATGAAAGGGCCCTGGACGAGGTCGCGTTCGTCGGACGCGGGCGGCCCGCTCGACGGTCCGAGGGCGCAGTACCAGGCGACCGAGGAGGCGTCCGGGGCGTCGTCGGCGTAGAGCGGCAGGAAACGCAGGGTGCCGCGGGCGGCGGAGCTGCCGGTGAAGTCGTCGTACAGCGCGGGAGGTACGACGACCATGGCGTACGCGGGCACCTCCGGCGGCCGGACGGGCGGCTCGCCGAACGTCACCCACAGGCGGGGCGGATCCGTCAGCCGCCGCTGGGCGTGCGGCAGTTCACGCAGCACGGCGACCAGGACGGGCAGGAGGAACGCACCGGGCTCGACGCGCACGAGGTAGCCGTCCGGGCGGACCCGCACCTCGTACTGGCGCGGGGTGAGCGAGCCGCGCGCGAGGATGTCGTGCACGGTGGCTTCGAGGGTGATGCGTGCTTCGGGGCGGCCGGCGAGGGCGTCGGCGACGAAGAGGATCTCGGGGCGGTCGACAGCGGGTCCGGCCTCGGTGGGGACAGCCGGTCCGGCCTCGGCGGGGACGGGGGGTGCGGCGTCGGCGGGGAGCGGGGGTTCGGCTTCGGCCGGGACACCCCGCGCGGCGCGGTCCGTGGCGAGCCGTCGCACGCTGTCCTCGCTGACCGTGGCGAACGGATCCCCCTCCACGGCCGTCCCCGCCCCGCGCGCCGACGGGACCGACACCGGGAACTCGCCCGGTGCCCGGCCCGCCCGGCGGTCGATGAACTCGCCGATCCGGTCGAGGAGTTCGGCGGTCTGCTTACGGGCGGTGCGCGGCAGGCCGAGCAGGAGCAGCTCGCGCACCCCCTCCCGGAAGGCGTAGCTGCCGGGCGCGCCGCCCGGCACCGTGGTGAGCATGCCGCTGAGGACGACCTCCGCCAGGTGCCGGGGCCGCGGATCCGGTTCGACGGCGGCCTGCACCAGCCGCATGACCGGCAGATCGGGGCGCCCCACCGCGAGATGGCCGGCCAGCCGGAACGCCTCGGGGGAGGCCGTCGCGCGAAACCGCAGGACCAGCTCCTCGGCGGACAGCAGGCCGACATCGGTCCGGTCCTCGGCGTCCGCCGGCAGCGGACGGCCCAACTCCGCGACGGCGGCGGGGAATTCGACCCCGCCCGGCGCCGTGAGCAGCCCCGCCCAGTGCCCCAGCCACCGCGGCTCCGGCTCCAGCACGGGCAGCGGCACGGCCCGGTCGGTCCCGGCGGGCCCGCCGAACCCCTCGGCCCCGGTGGACTCCGGCCGCTCGTACGAGGTGAACGTCAGCGTCGCCGTGGGCGCCGCCGGGTACGGGGCTGACAGACGGCCGGGCGTGGTGGGCAGGGCCGTGTCCCGCCACAGGTGCTCCGGGAGCGGCTGCACGACGGCCAGGGGCGTCCGGCGCGCCCACCGGTGCAGCGTGGCGTACCAGAGGGTGCCGGCGGGCCCCTCCCGCCACTGCGGGCCCATGCAGTCGCTGATCAGGAGGGTGACGCTGCGGCCGTCGGCGGGGGCGTGCGGGCCGGGGCCGCGTACGGTGCCGTCGGCGGCGGCGCGGTACAGGGCGACCGTGCGGAAGAGGCCCGACTGGGCGAGGACCGTGTGCAGTTCGTGGATCAGGGGGCGCCAGACCGGCATGGTGGGACCGGCGTCGTACACCAGGTTCAGCCGCAGCCAGCGCTCCCGCGCGGGGCGCAGCACCGGCAGCCACCACTCGGGGTCGGCACCCAGCCGGGCGATGCGGTCGGCGGTCGCCCGCTCCGCCAGCTCGTGGCCCACGGGCGCGTCGACGCGGCGGCCCAGCGGGCGCAGCGCGCGTTGCAGCGCGAGCGGGTGGCGCAGCATCGGGGGTGCCGGGGCCAGGAGCGTGGTGTGCCGCCGGTCCGCCGCCGTGGCGGCGTGCGGGGAGGGCAGGTGCAGGGCGACGCGGGCGGGCGGCGGCTGGGCCGCTCGGGCCGGGGGCGGTGTCTGCCGCTCCGGGGGCGCGGGCGGGGCGGCTTCGCGGCCGGTGACCTCGGGTTCGGCGGCGGTGGCGGGGTCGGGGTCGCGGTCGGCGGCGGGGGCGTCGGGCCGCATGTGCCGGGCCAGCCACAGCAGTTCGGCCAGTTCGAGCGCCGTCGGACGGACCCCGTGGGCCGCCCCGGCGAGGACGTCGGCGAGGCGGGCCAGGGGATCCGGGGAGCCGGGGCGCTCAGAAGACATCGGGCCGCGCGCTCTGTCCGAGGTACGGCATCAGCTGTTCGGCCAGCTGCTCCAGGGACCCGGCGTCCAGGTCGGCGGAGCGGGCCAGGTAGATCGCGTTGAGCAGCTGGTCGGTGGCCAGGTCGCCGGCGCCCGCCCGGGACAGGAAGCGGTCGATCAGGCTCTGCGCGTACGCGTCGGGCTCGCCCAGGTGGGCCCGGACGATCTCGGCGAGGTGCCGGTCGTCCGGCTGCCGCAGATGCAGCGTGACACAGCGGCGCAGGAAGGCGGGCGGGAACTCGCGCTCGCCGTTGCTGGTGAGGACGACGAAGGGGAACGCCCGGCAGCGGACCCGGCCGCGCGCCACCGGGACCCGCTCGTCGGTGCCGTCGGCCATCACCTCGGCGGTGCCGCCGGGGGCGAGCCGGGCGGCGCGCACCAGCTCGGGGATCTCGTACTGGCCCTCCTCCAGCACGTTCAGCAGGTCGTTGGGCAGGTCGAGGTCGCTCTTGTCGATCTCGTCGATGAGCAGGGCGCGGGGGCGGGCGTACGGCAGCAGGGCGGTGCCCAGCGGGCCGAGGCGCAGATGGTGCTCGATGCCGGACGCGTCGTCCGTGCCGTCCGTCCCGTCCGCCCCGTCGGCCGGGCCTGCCGCCCGGTGCGCCCGGCCCGCCTCGACCGGCCGGGTGGCCGTCTGCCGGGCCGCGTACAGCCGGGAGAGCGGGTCGTACTGGTAGAGGCCGTCGTGCAGCGTGCTGCGGCTCGTGATGTTCCAGCGCAGCACCGGGCCGAGCCGCAGCTCGCGGGCGACCGCGTACACGAGCGAGGACTTGCCGGTGCCCGGCGGGCCGGTGACCAGCAGCGGACGGCGCAGGTACAGGGCCGCGTTGACCAACTGGACCGTCTGCTCCGTGGCCTGGTAGGTCTCGGCGCGGTGCATACGGTCCGGGGAGACGGCCGAGGCGTCGGCGGCCGTGTCCGGGGCGTCGAGCACCGGCCGGCCGTCGAAGGCCCGCCAGGGCGGCGGCGGGGGCAGCTTCGTGATGCCGTCGTGCGGCTCGTTCGTACCGGTGTAGACGGGCCACAGGGGCATGGGCTCTTCTTCTCCGTGGGGGGCGGGGGCGTACGGGCGGTCGGTCAGCCGACGGGGGAGTGCAGGCTCGCGGTGGCCTCGGGGAAGCAGCGCGGATCGTCCCAGAGCAGCTGGAGGTCTCTCGCCCAGTGCCGGTCCGGGTCGTCGGCGGCGTCCGCTGTCAGCCGCAACGACAGGATGTGGCGCGGGAGTTCGGCGGGCGGGACCTCGGCGAGCGAGGCGGAGAGCCGGTCGAGGAATTCGCTGCCCGGGCAGGCGTGCGCGTCGTGCGCACCGCCGGGGCAGGCCGGATCCCCTTGCGCACCGCCAGCGCAGGCCGGACCCCGCTGCGCGCCGCCGGGGCAGCCGGTTCGGGACCACAGGAGGACCGGGACGGGGACCGTGAGACCGACCTCGAAGTGCTGGCGCGCCTCCGTGGGCGAGGTGGCGAAGGCCGCCAGTCCGGCGTCGCCGTCCCACAGCCGCTTGCGCAGGCTCGGCGGCCGCTCCCGGGTGCCGCACTCGACCCGGTGCACCTCGGATCCGCGCCCCGCGTCCAGCTTCTGCCACTTCTTGCGCAACTGGTGGCGCAGCCTGCCACTGTGGTGACGGGCGCGGTCGGTCACCACGAGGGGATAGGCGCAGCCGAGCGGCGTGCTGTCCTCCGCGCTGCACTCCCAGTGCGCCACCGCCTCGTTGAGCCACTCGCGCGACAGGACGAACGTCACCAGCTCGTCGGCGTCCGGGGCGAGGTGCGCGACGGCCTCGTCGATACGGCTCTGCACATAGGCCCGTACGGCGGTCCGCGGCAGCCGGCCCGCACCCACCGGCCGGCGCCGTCCGTCGCGGTACGCGGACACCTCGACGGTCACCTGGTCGGGACCGGCGCCGCTGTGATCGATCTCGACGACGACCGGCGACCAGGCGGAAGGGGCGGAGGAGGGGCGCGCGGGAGCGGGCTCCGGGGGCCGTGCCGCGCCGCCGCCCAGGAGTTCCTGGAGCCGGTCGGCGAGGCGGCTCACCGCCTGCGGGTCCGGTACCTCCCACTGCACATACGCGGCGGCCGCCCCCAGGGAGGCGAAACCGCCCGTCGGCAGGGGTGGTCCGAAGGCGCCCACCGCGTCCACGTACAGCCGGTTCGGATCGCACACCGGGTCGCCCGCCGCCCGCCGCAGCAGGGCGTACAGCCGCCGGCGGGCGTCGTCCGCGTGGCCGGGGGTGGGCACCAGCTCGCCCAGTTCGGGCCAGTACCGGGCCATGACGTCCAGCGGCAGCATGCGGCCCTTGCGCACCTCGGCCGTGCCCGAGGCGGCGGAGACCATGCCGACCACCCTGCCGTCCGGCAGCGTCGCCGCGGACCCGCTGAATCCGGCCACGAGCGGCTGCCCGTGCCCGCTCCACGCGACCAGTTCCAGCCACTCGTCGGCGATCAACTGGCCCGAGACGGCATGGTATTCGGCGAGCGTGCCCTCGTCGTAGCCCTCGGGGAAGCCGTAGGCGATCAGCTTGGGGTACGGCTCGGTGTACGCGGTGTCGGGCGGGGCGAAGCCGGCCGGGGCGAGCGGTATGTCACGGTCCAGTTCGAGTACGGCGACGTCGCCGGGGTCGGTGACCTCACCGGCCCAGCCGCCGTGGGCGACGACCGACGCGGACACCTCGCCCAGCTCCCGGGCGTGCGGAAAGGACACGGACACCGACGCCCGCCCGCTCCACCTGACGACGTGGGCACAGGTCAGCACCCGGCGGCCGGTGACCAGGAAGCCGGCCCCCACCTCGTCGCCGCAGCGGATCCGGGCATGCCAGGCGGCACTGCTTCTCACCGGTCGGCGGACTCCGGTCCCGACGCGGTCGGCCCCGCGGCGTCCTGCCCCGCACGGCCCTGCCCCGGCACGGTCTGCCCCGGCAGGGTCTGCCCCGGCAGGGTCTGTCCGGGCACGGTCTGCCCCGGTGCGCCGTGTCCCGGGCCGGCCGGCTGCACGGCGCCCTGCTCCGGCACACCCGGGCCCGCCGACCAGCTGAGCTTGACGACCAGGTGACCCTCCGTCGAGCCCTTCGCGATGACCGCGCCGGCCTCCGCGGACAGCTTCACGCCGAACTCGATCTCCACCTCGTCGGGGCGCAGGCTGCCGTCCCGGAAGACCCGCAGCGCGGACGCGGCCGCCGCCCGGACCCCCTCCAGCGCGCCCTCGAACGTGCGCGCCGCCTGCGCCGGGCCGTCGCCGCGCGAGACGAGGCGGGCGCCCGACCGGGTGCTGACGTCCTCCGCCAGCACGAGCGCGCCGTCCTCGGTCCTGAACTCCATCAACCCGTCCATGGCGACGCTCGCTCCCCGTTCGTACTCGTTGGTGACGCTGACCAACTCCTATGTTACGGACGGTGCTTCACAAGTCCCGTTTTCCCAGGCGAGCGGCGGGGCGTCGGCCGAGGTTGGCGGGAACCCGCCACTGCGCCACCACGCCGCCTCCGCCCGGCACCGCGGTGGCACGACCCGCCGGACACTCTTTCGCAGTACTCGACGCACCCGACGCACCCGACGCACTCGACCACACGAGAAGAGGCGTGGATGACCAGAGGACCAGTCGGACGCGGGGCGGCACCGCTGGCGGCGGGGCTGGTGAGCGCCCTGATCCCGGCCGGCCCGGTGGCAGCGGCGGCGCATCCCGCTCCGCACCCCGTCCCGCGCCCACCGGGCAGTGGCAGCCCGGCCGCGGCCACCACCGTCACCCTCGTCACCGGCGACAAGGTGACCGCCACCGATCCCGGGCACGGCAGGAAGACGGTCACCGTGCGGCGGCCCGAGGGCGCCACCGGGGTCGTGCGGACACAGGAGAGCGGCGGTGCGATCAGCGTCGTACCGGACGAGGCGCTGCCGTATCTGCGGGCCGGGACGCTGGACCGGCGGCTGTTCGACGTGAGCGGGCTGATCCGGCAGGGGCTGACCGACGCCGGGTCCGGCGCGACCCCGCTGATCGTGACCTACGGCCGGGGCGCGCGGGCCGCCACCCCGGCGGGTGCCGTGACCGAGCGCGCCCGGCCCAGCCTCGGCGGGGCCGCGGTCGAGGCGGCCGAGGGGCGCACCTTCCGGCGGTCGTTCACCCGCGGCGACGGCGTCGCCAAGGTCTGGCTCGACGGGCGGGTCGACCCCGCCCACTGGCCGCTCGCCACCCGGGGCCACACCGTGTGGACCTTCCGCTCGGCGGCCACCCCGGACGGCCACTGGACCTGTCTGCCGCTGGTCAACCTCGCCTACGACCTGGACACCGGCCTCGCGGGCACGGTGCGGGGCGGTTCGCGGATCCCGGTCGGGCTCAGCGCGTCGTACGTGGCGGGGGCCGCCGGCACGGGGACGCGGCCGCCGGAGGGCCGGAGGTGTCGTACGACGACGGCACGACGTGGCACACCGTGTCGCTGACCGGCAAGGACGCCGCCTGGCGCGGCAGGCTGACCGTGCCGCGCACGGCGACGTCGGTCTCGCTGCGGGCGTCCGCCAAGGACGACCGGGGCGGATCGGTCACGCAGGAGATCGTCCGGGCGGTGGGGGTGAAGTGACCTACGGCTGGGTGCGGTTCACGATCCCCCGGATCACCCCCAGCTCCACCAGGTCCTGCGGCCGGATGCGCAGGTGCCCGGCGGTCGCCTCGGTCTCGTCCGCGGGGCGTTTGAGGATGGCGGCCGCGAGCTCCGGGGCGATCACCGAGAAGTAGCTGTCCGGGGTGGCCCAGGTGTTGCCGGGGGCGGCCAGGGCGAGGGCGCCGCCGGAGCCGCCCTCGCCGATCACCAGGGTGGTGACGGGGACGCGGGCGGCCGCCACCGCGGCGAACACCTCGGCGATGGCCGGGCCGGCCCCCTGCCGCTCGGCCTCCGCGTCGTTCGCGGCGCCCGGGGTGTCCACCAGGGTCAGCACGGGGATGCCCAGCCGGTCCGCGAGCCGGATCAGCCGGGCGGCGGTGCGGTACCCGGCGGGCCGGGTCGCCGTCCCGGTCTGTGCCGCGTAGGCCACGGTGCGGCCGTCCCGCTCGCCGAACCCGCACAGCATGCCCTCGGGGTCCGTGCCGCCGCACCGGTCCCCGCTGATGCCGAGCCGGTGGGTGAAGCAGGCGTCCAAGTAGGCCTGGGCGCGCGGGCGTTCGGGGGAGCGGGCGCGTCGGACCGCGTCCCAGCCGGTGCGGGGGAGGTCCGTCCGTCCCAGGGCCGGGGGCAGGGGCGCCTCGGCGACGGGGGCCGGAGCCGGGGCCGTGGGGGAGAGCAGGCGCAGCCACAGCCCCAGCGTCTGCTTCAGCTCCCGCGCCGGTACGACCGCGTCCACCGCACCCGTCGCCAGCTGCGACTCCGCCGTGTAGGCGGCCGGGTCGGCGTCCGTCGGCCGGACGCGCGAGCCGGCGAAGCCCACCTGTACGCCGGGCAGGGCCAGGGTGACGTCGGCGCCCGCGCCGAGGGTGGCCCAGCCGCCGCCGGTCGTGGGGTCCCGCAACACCGCGATCTGCGGCAGGCCCGCCGCACGGGTGAGGGCCGACTGCCGGGCCACGCGCTGGAGTTGGGTGAGGGCGAGCATGCCCTCCTGCATCCGGCTGCCCCCGGTCGCGACCAGCGGCACGACCGGCAGCCGGTGGGCACGGGCGTGGCCGTAGGCCGCCTCCAGCCGGTCCCCGGTGCGTTCGCCGAGCGAGCCGCCGAGGAAGCCGAACTCGAAGGCGATCAGCACGGCCGGGGTGCCGTCGACGCGGGCGGTGCCGCAGACGACGGACTCCTCCTCGCCGGTGCGGCCGGCGGCGCGGGCGCGCGAGGCGTCGTAGCCCTGCCAGCGAAGGGGCCCGTCGGGCTGTGACTCCCGTTGCGGGGCCGGGAGTTCACCGAAGCTGCCGGGGTCCGTGACCAGCGCCAGGAACTCCCGCGCCGAGCGCCGCTCAGGCATCGGCCACCAGCGCACGCTTCATGATCTTGCCCATGTCGTTGCGGGGGAGGGCGGCGAGGTGGTGGACGACGCGGGGGCGCTTGTGGGGGGCCAGACGGCGGGCCACATGGTCCGCCAACTCCTCGGCGGTAGGCGGCGACTGCGGGTCCGCCGGGACGACCCACGCCACGATCCGCTCGCCCAGGTCCGCGTCCGGCTCGCCGGTGACGGCGGCCTCGCGCACCCCGGGGTGCTCCAGCAGCGCGTTCTCGATCTCGCCCGCCCCGATCTTGTAACCGCCGCTCTTGATCAGGTCGGTGGCCTTGCGCCCGACGATGCGGACGTACCCGTCGCGCTCGCGCACGGCCATGTCGCCGGTGCGGAACCAGCCGTCGGCGGTGAAGGCGGCGGCCGTGGCGTCGGGACGGTTCAGGTACTCGGTGAACAGGTTCGCCCCCCGCACCTGGATCTCGCCGACGCTCTCCCCGTCGCACCCGGCGATCTCCGTGCCGTCCTCCTCCACCAGCCGCAGCTCCACGCCCGGCAGCGGCACGCCGACGGTCCCGGGCCGGGCCTCGCCGTCGGCGCGGACGCTGGTGTTCATGAGGGTCTCGGTCATGCCGTAGCGCTCGATGACCCGGCGCCCGGTCGCCGCCGCGATCCGCTCGTGGTCGTGCACCGGCAGCGCGGCCGAGCCGGACACCAGCAGCCGGGCCCGGCCGAGGGCCTCGGCCAGCTCCGGGTCTTCCGGCAGGGCCTCGGCGATGCGGTGGTACATCGTCGGCACGCCGAAGAGCATGGTCGCGCCGCAGGTCAGCTCGCGCGCGACGCCCTCGGTGCTGAACCGGCCCAGGTGCCGGACGCTGCCGCCGCGCCGCAGCGGGCCCAGGGTGCCGAGCACGAGCCCGTGCACATGGAAGAGGGGCAGCCCGTGCACGAGCACGTCGTCGGCCGTCCACTGCCAGGCGTCGGCGAGGGCGTCGAGGGTCGTGGCGAGGGCCCGGCGGGGCAGGACGGCGCCCTTGGGCGGGCCGGTGGTGCCGGAGGTGTAGACGATCAGTGCCGGGTCCGTGTCGGAGACCTCGGCGGCGGGGGCGGCGGGCCCGGTGGCAAACGCGTCCACGTCCAGTCGTGCCAAGTCGCCCGGCCCGGCGGGCAGTTGGGTGCCGGGGGCGGCGAGGACGAGCGTGGGCGCGCTGTCGGAGACGATGTGCGCGAGCTCCTTCTCGCCCGACTTCGGGTTCAGCGGTACGGCGGCCGCCCCGGCCAGCAGCACCCCCGTCACGGCGACGGTTGTCTCCAGCTCCGGGGTGGCCCACACGGCGACCCGGCGGGCCCCGCGCAGCCGCCCGGCGAGCGCGCCCGCGGCCGCGGCCAGCTCGCCGTACGTCAGGGACCGCTCACCGAACCGCAGGGCGACCCGGTCACGCGGACCGTCCGCCAGAGCGGGAAAGAGGGAGGACACGCGGCGCACTCCTTACTGTCGGCACTGTCGACCGCCGGAACCGTCTCGGCACTGTCGTAGACCGTAACGGTCGGCACGCGGGTTGTTAGCCTCACCCTTGTCGAACCGTCGTACGACAAGGAGTCCCGCCGTGCCCCGCATCGCCCTCGCCACCTACGACCCCGGCGCCCTGGCGCACCGGGACGCCGATCTGCCGGTGCTGGTGCGGGCGCTCCAGGACGGCGGGGCCGAGGCCGAGGCGCGGTACTGGGACGACGAGAAGGCCGACTGGGGCGAGTACGACCTCGTCGTCATCCGGTCCACCTGGGACTACAGCTGGCGGGCCGCCGAGTTCGAGGAGTGGGTGGAGCGGGTCGCGGCGCGCACGAGGCTCGCCAATCCGGCGTCCGTGGTCCGGTGGAGCATGGACAAGCGGTATCTGGGGGCACTGGCGGCGGCCGGGGTGCCGACCGTGCCCACCTCCTACATCGCGCCGGGCGAGGCGACCCCGCTGCCCACCGGGCACGAGTACGTGATCAAGCCCACGTCCGGCGCGGGGGCGCGGTTCGCCGCCCGGTACGCGCCCGCCGAGCACGACGCGGCCCGGCGGCAGCTCGCCCGGATGCACGCCGAGGGGTTCACGGCGATGGTGCAGCCGTACGTGCGCGGCATCGACGTCAGCGGCGAGCGCGCGCTCCAGTTCTTCGGCGGCCGGCTGCTGCACGCCAGCCGCAAGGGGGCCGTCCTCGCGCCGGGCACGCCGTACGACGCCGCCAAGGTGGCCCACCCGGACCTGGAGCGCTGGCAGCCGACCGAGGCCGAACTCGCCGTCGCCGAGCGGGCGTTGGAGGCCGTGCCCGGCGGACCCGAGCTGCTGTACGCCCGCGTGGACCTCGTGGACGGGGAGGACGGCGCGCCCCGGCTGATGGAGCTGGAGCTGGTGGAGCCGAATCTGTTCCTGTGGCTGCACCCCGGGTCCCTGGAGCGGGTGACGCGGTCGATCCTGGCCGCGGCGGGCTGACCGGACCGCTCACCGCTCGACCGCGCCGCGGCACGCCCGTGCGTACGCTGCGACCAGCGGGCGGTGTGCGTCCTCGCGGCGCCAGGCCAGCACGTAGCGGCTGGGGCCGATGCCCCGGACCGGGCGGGTGGTGACGCCGCCCAGGCTGATCAGGGGCGCGTTGCCCGCGGCCACCAGACAGACGCCGAGGCCCGCGACGAGCGCCTCGTACGTCTCCTCCGCCCCGGAGATCTCCGCGCCGATCCGGGGCGGCCGGCCGGCGCGGGCGTCCAGGGCGAGCCAGTGGTCGCGCAGCGGGCCCGCGCTCTCGGACAGGGCGAGGAACGGCTCGTCCAGGAGGTCCGCGAAGTCCAGTTCGGCGCGCGCGGCCAGCGGGTGGCTCTCCGGCAGGGCCAGCAGGCGCGGTTCCTCGGCGACCAGCGTCCAGTCGTAGCGCTCCTCGTCCGGCAGCGGCAGCCACACGAAGGCGACGTCCGTCCCGCCGTCGGCCAGGCCGGCCGTCGGATCGTCCCAGGTCAGCTGGCGCAGCCGGAGCGTGACCTCGGGGTGTTCGGCGGTGAACCGGGAGCGCACGGCCGGCAGCAGCCCGCCCCGGCCCGGACTGGTGCTCATGCCCACCACGAGCGTGCTGCGCCGGTCCGCCTCGGTCGCCTCGACGGCCGCCGCGCCCGCCTCCCAGGCGGACAGCACGTCCCGTGCGTGGGGCAGCAGCGCCGCGCCCGCCGCCGTCAGTGCCACCCCGTGCCGGTCGCGTCGCAGCAGCTCCGCCCCCAACTGCCGCTCCAGCGCCCGGATCTGCTTGCTCAGCGCGGGCTGCGAGACGTAGAGACTCTCGGCGGCGCGCGTGAAGTGCAGTTCCTCGGCGACCGCGACGAAGTAGCGCAGATCGCGGACGTGGACGTCGATCGTCATAGCCGTTGGTTATCACCACGGGTCTTGGACGGGCAACGCTATCCGGCGGCAGTGTGGTCCGTGTCGAAGTCGAACACGGCGCGTGCGATCGGGAGTTGTGATGAACAAGGTGTGGTTGGTGACCGGGGCGAGCAGCGGGTTCGGGCGGGCGATCACCGAGGCCGCCGTCGCCGCCGGTGATGTGGTGGTCGGCGCCGCCCGGCGCCCCGAGGCCCTGGGCGACCTGGTGGCCGCCCATCCCGACCAGGTGGAGGCCCTCCGGCTGGACGTGACCGACACCGCCGCGATCGAGTCGGCGGTCCGGGATGTCCTGGCCCGGCACGGGCGGATCGACGTGCTGGTCAACAACGCGGGCCGCACGCACGTCGGCGCCGTCGAGGAGACCACCGAGCAGGAGCTGCGGGACCTGTTCGACCTGCATGTCTTCGGGCCGACGGCGCTCGTGCGGGCGGTGCTGCCGCACATGCGGGAGCGGCGCTCGGGGGCGATCGTGCAGATGAGCAGCATGGGCGGGCAGATGTCCTTCGCGGGCTTCGGCGCGTACAGCGGGACGAAGTTCGCGCTGGAGGGCATCTCGGAGGCGCTCGCGGACGAGGTCGCCGAGTTCGGGATCAAGGTGCTGATCGTGGAGCCGGGCGGGTTCCGGACCTCGCTGATGGAGCCTGCGCGGGCCGGGACCAGCGCGGACAGCGGGGTGTACGCGAAGGTCGCCGAGACACGCGGCATGGTGTCCGGCGGCGACGGCACCCAGCCAGGCGACCCCGCCAAGGCGGCGGCCCTCATCCGGGCCGCGCTGGAGGCGGAGCACACCCCGCTGCGGCTGCCGCTCGGCGACGACGGCGTGAGCGCGGTCCTCGCCCACCTCGACCGGGTACGGGACGACGTCACGGCCTGGGAGAAGCGGACCCGGGCGACGGGCTTCGAGGACTGAGTCAGTCCCGTACGGCCGTCCGCTGCAACAGCCCCCAGGTGAACTCGGCGACCACCTCGTGCCGTACGCCCGCCCGGTCCGGCGCGGTGAAGGCGAGGCCCCAGCGCGTCGGTGCCGTGCCCTCCAGGGGGCGGGCCGGGGCGAAGGCGCGGGCGGCCTCGTCCACCGTGCAGGACCAGGGGGTCAGGTCCTCCAGGGTCCGCAGCGCCGGCGGCGGCGCTGCGGGCGCGCGCACCAGCCACTCGTTCCACACCGCCCCGTCCGGCCCGACCAGTGCCTCGAAGCGCAGGTCGGGCCAGAGGGGCAGGGACCAGCGCCGGGCCTCGCAGTCGGCGTCGCCGAGGCGGCGGGGGACCACCGACTCCGGCTCGCCGAGGACGGAGCGGTACCGGGCGGCCGCACCGCGCGACCTGGGCGAGCGGACCATGGCCTGCCACCGCTTGTTGGCCTCCCGCATGTCCGCGAGCGACGCCCCGAGCCGTCGCCGGGCGTCCTCGACCAGAGCGGGATTGTGGTCGGCCATGCGGCGCAGCAGCACCAGCTGGAAGTCGACGTACATGCCCTTCATGGTGCCCGGCGTGCTCCCGCCCATTGCCCGTACACCTCCCCGTGACTAGCCTATGTTCGTCATGCCGATCGCCTGTTGATATCTCGAACATATGAGGGACGTCGACCGGGCGCTTAGACCCAAGGGAGGGGGCCGGACGTGGGACGCCTCGTGCCTGCCGTGACCCGGGCTCTCGACATTCTTGAGCTGTTCCTCGACGGAGACGGGACGCTCTCCGCCCCCGACATCGTGCGCAAGCTGCAACTGCCGCGCACCACCGTGCACGAGCTGGTCACCACGCTCGCCGCCCGGTCGTACATCGTGCCCGTTCCGGGACAGCCCGGACGTTACCGGCTCGGCGTGCGCCCGTACCAGCTCGGCAGCCGCTACGCCGAACAGCTCGACCTCGCCGCCGAGGGCCAGCAGGTGGCCCGCACGGTCGCCGAGACCTGCGACGAGACGGTGCACGTGGCGATCCTGGAGGGCACCGACGTCATCTACATCGCCAAGGTCGACTCCACGCACGCGGTGCGCATGGTCTCGGCGGCGGGGCGCCGGCTCCCGGCCCACTGCACCTCCGTCGGCAAGATGCTGCTCGCCTCGCTGCCGCAGCAGGAGCTGACGGCGCGCGTCCCGGACGACGCCGAGCTGAGCGCGATGACGCCGAACAGCATCACCGATCCCGGGGCGCTGCGCGAGGCGCTGGCGCAGATCCGGCAGCGCGGGATCGCGGTGGAGAGCCGCGAGTCCAACCCGGACGTGAGCTGTGTGGCGGCGCCGGTGCGCGACCGCACGGGCCAGGTGGTCGCCGCCCTGTCCATCTCGGTGCCGATGATCCGCTGGAGCGAGGAGCGCCGGACCGAGCTGGAGCAGCTGGCCGTGAAGGGCGCGGCGGACCTGTCCGAGCGGCTCGGGCACCGGAGCGCCGAGTGAGCGCGGGCGGACCCGAGGTCGCGGTCCGGGCGGAGGCGACCCTCGGCGAGGGCCCGACCTGGGACCCGGCGACCGGGCGGCTGCTCTGGCTGGACATCCTGGGCATGCGCCTGCACACGTACGACCCGGCGGCCGGGCGGCGTACGGTGCGCACGACGGAGCAGCACGTCGGCGCCGCCAAGCCGCGGGCGGGCGGGGGCCTGGTGCTCAACCTGCGGGACGGCGTGGGCCTGTTGGACCCCGACGACAGCTTCCGCTGGCTGCACCACGAGCCGGTGCCGGGGCGCCGTGCGAACGACGCCGCGGTGGCGCCGGACGGCTCGCTGTGGGCGGGCACGATGCGCTACGACGAGGCGGCGGGAGGCGGCACGCTGAGCCGGCTGACGGGCGACGGCAGGGTCGAGACGGTCCTGCCCGACGTCACGGTCAGCAACGGCACGGGCTGGAGCCCGGACGGCCGCCTGATGTACTACGCCGACACCCCGACGCGCCGCGTCGACGTCTTCGACCACGACGGCGGGTGCGTGGCGAACCGCCGCCCGCTGGTGGAGATCGAGGCGGGCGCGGGCTTCCCGGACGGCCTGACGGTCGACGCGGAGGGCTGTGTGTGGGTGGCCCTGTGGGACGGCGGGGCGATCCGCCGCTACACGCCGGCCGGCGCGCTGGACCGGGTGATCACCCTGCCGACCCCGCGCACGACGGCCTGCGCGTTCGGCGGCGCCGCTCTGACCGACCTGTACGTCACGACAGCCAGGGTCGGGCTGGAGTCGCCGGACCCGCTGGCGGGCTCGCTGCTGGTCGTCCCGGGAGCGGGGCAGGGAGTCGCGCAACCGGCCTTCTCAGGCTGACGGCACCCTCTCCCGCACCCGCGCCCGCACCGCCTCGATCTCCTCGGGGCGGCGCAGGGCGCGGGAGACCGGGGCGATGTCGCCGAGCAGGTTCGCCGGGTCGGGGCCGGTCACCGGCTCGGGCGGTTCCGGCGTACGGCGCTTGTGCTCGATCGCGTCCAGGACGGCGGCCGCCGCCGCCAGCGCGCGGGCGCGCTCGGCGGAGTGACCGAGGGCGCGCGCCGCGTCGTACAGGCGGGTCGCCAGGTCGCTGTCGAGGTAGCGGGTCAGCGGGAGCAGGACGTCGCGGACGAAGGTCTCGCGACGCGTCAGGCGCAGTTCCGGGGCGGCGCGGAGCACGAAGGGCACGCAGTCGCCGCTGACCGTGCGCATCAGCCGGTACAGCGGGCGCAGTTCGCGGTGGGCCAGGCGCACCCGCCAGCGGTCGTACAGGTACTGGCCCGCGTGCGGGAGGATGAAGCCCGCCGCGACCAGGATCGCGGAGAGCGACGCGACCGGCGGGGCGAGGTCCGTGCTGAGCCAGTCCAGGTCGTGCCCGGACCACCGCGCGCCGACGGCGGTCAGCTTGGCCCCGTCGAAGACGATGTTGAGCGCGTATCCGGCGCCCAGCAGCTTCAGGCCCCAGCGCAGGAAGCCGTCCAGTCCCCCGGCGTGCGCCCAGTTCCAGATGAGCCGCGAGGCGACCAGACAGGCCGCGGTGTGCGCGCAGAGGTACAGCAGGATCTCCTCGCGCATGAACGGCGTGCCCGCGTAGTAGGTGTCGAGGTCCCGTATCCGCTCCACGGGCGCGTCCGCCGACAGGAACAGCGCCCACAGCGCGACGATCACCGCGGAGTACCCCGAGACCACCCGGCGCACCGCCCGCCGCGTCGCCGCCGAGCGGTCGGACAGGCCGTTGCGCCACGTCACGATCAGCAGCAGGCCGGACGCGGACATCGCCGTGATGAGCGAATAGCACCAGGGCGCCGCGATGTTGGGCACCCCGGTCAGCCGGTTGACGCGGTGGATCGTGGACGGCGTGCAGAAGACGAACACCGCGCAGGCGAGCAGCAGCAGCCCGCCGACCGCGCGCAGCAGCGGGTCCCGCCACAGCCGGATGATCGTGGGCAGCTTGAGCACCAGCGCGGTGGTCAGCACGGCCGTGGGGATCCAGAAGGAGATGTAGAACGCGCCGAGGAACTGTGCGGGATCCAGCGCCAGTTCTCTCACCGCGCGGTTCCCCCTTCTTCGGACGCTCGGTTCACCTCCGGGGCGCTGGATGCCGGTGTCGAGAGACCGATCGTGCTCGGCGCCTCGCGCCTCCGCGCGTTCGCCCTCTCGACACCGGCGCGCCCCTTCGACTCACTCGCCTGCTCGCGTCCGCGGTAGCCGAGGGCCCGTTGGAGCGGGTCCGGCGGGGCGGGGCGGGTGACGGAGAGGCGGTCGCCGCTGAGGCGGCCGCGGAACAGGGTGGCCAGCCGGTGCCCGAAGTCGTCCGCCTCGGCCTCGTCGGCCGCCCGGGAGCCGTTGCGCGCGGCCACCGTGAGCGCGTCCGCCAGCCGGCCCGGCGCCTCGGCGAAGGCCCGGGCCGCCGCGTCGCCCGCCAGGCGGTGGTGCCGGTGCCCGGCGTGCAGATGCCACAACTCATGGCCCAGGATCACCAGTTGCTGCACCGGCGCGGCCCGCTCCTCCACGATCACCAGGTCGAAGTCCGCGAACTCCACGCACAGTCCGGTGACTTCGAGCTCGTCCGGGAAGCGTTCGAAGCGCAGCTCCACCGGCCGCCCGCCGCGCCGCGCGCTCATCTCCTCGCACAGGGCCCGGCACAACCCCCGTACGTCGTCCGGAACGTCGGGCCGGGAGCGGACGGCGTCGGCGAGTTCGCGGGCCAGCGCGCGCAGCGCCGAGCCCCGCCGCGAGACATGTCCGGAGGGTCGCAGTCGTGCGGCCAGTCGTGCCGACAGCTCGCGCGCGCCCGCGATGCCCATCGAACCCCCTTCCGCCGGTCCGAGCGTACGCGTCCGGGCGTATCCCCGTCACGGGATCCCGGCGACCTTCGTCGAAGGAGAAACCACCGACGGGCTTGTGTCCGACCCATTGACGTGGAAGCGCTTCGAACCTACGGTCCCGTTCGAAGTTACGAGCACCATTCGACATTTCGAACGTCTCGAATGTCTTGATCATGAGGGGACGGTGGGAGCAAGGCATGGGACGACCTGGCCTGAGTCGCGGGCAACTTCTCGGCGCGGCGGGCGGCTCGGCGGTGGCCGCGAGCTTCGGCTTCGGCGCACTCGGCACCGGAGCGGACGCACTCGCCTCCACCGCGCGCTCCCGGCCGCCTCCTGGACGCCCGGGACGTCGGCCTGCTCGCCACGTACGGCCTGTTGGGAGGCGGACCACAACCCCGGGCTGTGGCAGCGCGGCGTCATCGACGGCAAGCTCTACGCCCTCCCGCTCGACGTCCACGTCCAACTCTGCTTCTACCGCAAGGACGTCCTGAAGAAGGCGGGCCTGCTCGGCTCCGACGACCGGATCGTGCCTCCTGCGACGCCTGCCGCCAGGGCGCGAACTCCACCTGCAAGATCCGTGTGGGCCGCTCGACGTCGGTCACGGGCCCCTGCACGGACAGCACGGGCAAGCCGATGCCCGACGGCGGCGGCGACCTCGTCCTCGCCTCCCACGGCCGCCGCATCGGCCCCGGCGGCGAGTCGACGTTCCGCGCCCACGGCACGACCGGGCTGGCGTACCACTACTACGACGCGAACGACGACGACACCCCGAAGCCTGGCCTCCACCAGCTGGGCCGGCGTGCCGGCCGGCCTGTTGTGAAGTGACCCGAAAGGACCCCATGAGCAAGAGCACCGCCCGCTTCACCCTCGACCCCGCGTTCACCGTCGGCCCGGTCAACCCCCGCCTCTTCGGGTCCTTCGTGGAACACCTGGGCCGCTGCGTCTACACCGGCGTCTTCGAACCGGACCACCCCTCGGCGGACGAGGCCGGGCTGCGCACCGACGTGCTGGAGCTGGTCCGCGAACTCGGAGTGACGGCGATCCGCTACCCCGGCGGCAACTTCGTCTCCGGCTACAAGTGGGAGGACTCCGTCGGCCCCGCCGAGGACCGTCCCCGCCGCCTCGACCTCGCCTGGCACTCCACCGAGACCAACCGCTTCGGTCTGTCGGAGTACATCGCGTTCCTCAGGAAGGTCGGCCCGCAGGCCGAGCCCATGATGGCCGTGAACCTCGGGACGAGGGGCGTCGCCGAGGCACTGGAACTCCAGGAGTACGCCAACCACCCCGCCGGCACCGCCCTGTCCGACCTGCGCGCGGCCCACGGTGACAAGGAGCCCTTCGGCATCCGGCTGTGGTGCCTCGGCAACGAGATGGACGGCCCCTGGCAGACCGGGCACAAGACGGCGCACGAGTACGGCCGGCTCGCCGCCGAGACCGCCCGCGCCATGCGCCAGGCCGACCCCTCCGTCGAGCTGGTCGCCTGCGGTTCCTCCAGCCAGTCCATGCCGACCTTCGCCGAGTGGGAGGCGACCGTCCTGGCGGAGACCTACGACCTGGTCGACCACATCTCGCTGCACGCCTACTACGAGCCCACGGACGGCGACATCGACTCCTTCCTGGCCTCGGCCGTCGACATGGAGTCCTTCATCGAGAACGTGGTGGCCACGGCGGACCACGTCGGCGCCCGGCTCAAGTCCAAGAAGAAGATCAACCTCTCCTTCGACGAGTGGAACGTCTGGTACCTCTCCCGCTGGGAGGAGCACGCGCGGACGATCGCCCCGTCCGACTGGCCCGAGGCCCCCCGCCTGCTGGAGGACGACTACAGCGTCACCGACGCCGTCGTCTTCGGCTCGCTCCTCATCGCGCTGCTCCGGCACGCCGACCGCGTCACCGTCGCCTGCCTCGCCCAACTGGTCAACGTGATCGCGCCGATCATGACCGAGCCGGGCGGCCCGGCCTGGCGGCAGACGACGTTCTTCCCCTTCGCGCAGACCTCGAAGCACGGCCGGGGCGAGGTGCTGGACGTCCGCGTGGACTCGCCGACGTACGAGACGAAGAAGTACGGCGAGACGGACCTGCTGCACGCCACGGCGGTCCGCGCGGCCGACGGCACGGTCACCGTCTTCGCCGTGAACCGCGGCCGCACGGCCGCCCTGCCCCTCGAAGTCACGCTCAGCGGACTGGAGTTGACGGCCGTCACCGAGCACACCGCGCTCGCGGACGCCGACCCCGACGCCCGCAACACCCTCGACGACCCCGAGCGGGTCACCCCGCACCCGGTCGAGGGCACCGCCGTCACGGACGGCACCCTCACCGCCGTACTCGAACCCCTGTCCTGGAACGTGATCAGACTGGCGTGACCGGCAGCCCGCCCGTCGCGCTCCCCAGCAGCGTCAGGCGTACGGACCCGGGGCCCGACAGCGTGGTGAACTCCGAGAGGACCGCCAGCGCGAGGGTGTTGGCGCCCCGGGTGCGCAGGACGCCGTTCGGCAGCACGAAGGTGTGCTGGGGGCCGACGTTGTTGATGTACTGCCCCAGGTTCCAGCCGTTGAGGAAGATCTGCGCCCGGTAGGCCCGGTACGGGTCGTCCTGAAGGGTCAGGCCGACCGACGCGTCGACGTCGGCCGGCACCGAGAGCCGGAAGTCCGTCCGGTACCAGGTCACGCCCTGGTACCGGGCGTCGCGCGGGAAGGTCACCGGCTCCCAGTCGCGGTCCTCCCGGAAGTCCGGCAGATGCCAGCCGCCGCGCTCGCCGTACAGGCCGCCGTTGTTCATCGGCCCGCGCACCGGGTCCGGGGCCGCCTCGCCCTGGATCCGCCAGCTCACCTTCGGAGCGGCCCCCTTGAAGGCGGCCGCCGTCAGCCCGCGGGCGGCCTTGTGCGTGTCCCGCGCACCGCCGTCCATGTCGTGCTGCATGCGCCGGACGAGCACCGACAGCACGTGCCGCCCCGGCGAACGCAGCGCCTCGCGCACCGGGAAGACGGCCGTCGCCTCCCAACTCCCCTTGCGGGCCGTGGTGTTCTTGTCGGGCACGGGCATCCGGTGGGTGCCCAGCGGATCGCCGTCCAGCCAGGCCATCAGCAGGCCCTGGGTGCCGCTGCTGTAGGCGAGGGACAGCTCCTCCAGGCCCAAGGAGTCGGTGAAGGTGCCCCGGTACCAGACGTCCCCGTAGTGGAAGCCGTAGTCGTCCGCGAACAGCACCGGCCCGCCGTCGGGGACGGGCGTGGTGGAGAAGGACGTCGTACGGTCGGCGCGCCGCCAGCCCGAGTCGTCGAAGCCGGGCCCCGCCTCCGGGTTCTCCCGCCGCATCCGCCAGCCGCCCAGCTCCGGCAGCCGCACCTCGGGCACGGCGGGCAGCATGCCGCTGGTCATCAGGCTGCCGGACAGGGTCACCCGGGTGGGCAGGGTGCGCCCGTTCCACACCACGGTGTCGACCCCGCGCGGCGCCCAGACCTCCATGGCCGTCGTCTCGGTGAGGTCACCGGTCAGATGGACGGCCCGGCCGCGCACCTCGGCGTGGCGCAGCAGCGCCGGACCGTAGACCAGCACGGTCCCGGACGGGGTGTCGTACGGGAAGAGCCGCACGGAGGTGGCGTCGTCGCCGAAGAGGAGCACCAGCGGGGTGTCGCTGCCGCCCTTCTGCACCAGGACGCGGGTCAGCCCGCCCTCGCCGAGCGGCGAGGTCACCCGCAGCTCGGTGTCGTCGTCGAAGACCCAGGCGGCCTCCGGGTCCAGCCGCATGACGGACGGCTCCTCCGGGCAGGTCAGCACCAGATCGGCCATGTCGTTCGTGCGCCCCGTGAACAGGGCGATGTCCTGCCGCCCGGCCGTCACGCAGAAGACCGGCTGGGCGGTCGCGTACTTGAGCGTCCGCTCGCCGAGCTTCAGCCCGGTCGTCAGCAGCCGGGCGTCCTTGCCGGGCACGGTGATGCGCAGCGAGCCCGCGTCGGTGGGCAGAGAGGCGGTGACCGGGGCCGTGCCGTCGTTGCGGGCGACGTAGACATGGGCGCCGGTGTCCGGGTTGGTCAGGTGGTAGACCTTCAGCCCCGCGGCCCTGACCTCGGCCGCCCGGTCGAGCTTGGCGAAGTCCGGCACGCTCCGGAAGAGGTGGCCGAGCTGGTGCATCGGCGCGATCTTGGCCGTGACGCCCCGGGCCTCGTCGATCGCCGCGCCGTAGTCGTACGACGTGTAGACGACGGGCGCGGGCAGCCAGCCCCACGAGGTCCCGCCGAAGGTCATGTACACGTTGTGGAGCGTGAGCCCGTTGGCGAGGTTGGTGAGGTAGAACCGGCGCTCGTAGGCCGCGTCCCGGGTGCGCCGCGACTCGGCGTACCCCTTGCCGTCGAACCAGGCCCCGCCCCACGGGTCGAACCAGCCGCCGCCGAACTCGGGCACGAACCCGGGCGTGGTCGGCGAGGCACTGGCCCCGCCCTTCGCGCCGCCCGACCCGAAGGTCCCCCAGTCCGGCGGGGTGCCGGTGGGCGACGGATACCCGTCGAAGCCGTACAGCCAGCCGCCCTTCTCGCCGCCGGTGTCGAAGGACCCGGGCACCCAGTACCCGTTGCGGCCCTTGTCGTTGTGGAACAGCGGTACGTCGATGCCGTCGGCCCGCACCTTCTTGTACAGGTGGGACATGTAGCGCCTGCCGGTGGCGTCCCCGGCGTGGGCGTCGTACTCGTTCTCGATCTGGTACAGCAGGACCGTGCCCGTGCCCTGGGTGTACAGGTGCTTGCGGGCGATCCTGTTGACCTGCGTCAGCCACTCGTCCGCGAACGCGAGATAGGCCGGGTCGTCGGTCCGCGCGGTGCCCTTCGTCGCCGTCAGCCAGCCCGGGAACCCGCCCCCGTCGACCTCGGCGTTGATGTACGGGCCCGGCCGCAGGATGACGTACAGCCCGGTCTCGGCGGCCGTGCGCAGGAAGAGGTCGAGGTCGCGGACGCCGGTGAAGTCGTAGTGCCCGGGGGCGGGGGAGTGGTAGTTCCAGGCGACGTAGATGCTGACGGCGTTGTACCCGTGCGCCCGCATCTTCTGGAGGATGTCCCGCCACAGCGACGGACTCGGCAGCCGGAAGGGGTGGAACTCCCCGGACCACACCACCAGCCGGCTGCCGTCCACGAGCAGCGAGTACCGGTCGTAGCCGATCGTGTGCTGTGCGTGGTCGACGGCCGGCGGCAGCGGCGCCGGGCCGGTGGGCACGCTGCCGCCGCGCGCCGCGAAGGCCGAGAGCGCGCCGGACCCGCCGCTGCCGCCGAGGGCGAGCCCGAGCGCGGCCGAGCCGGCCAGGGCACTGAAGGTACGTCTGCTGAGCGCCAAGGTGGATCCTCCCGGGCGGCGATCTTACGGGGCGCGGGCGCGGCCGTTCGCCACGCGCGACGCCGCACAATGGATCCATGAGGATCTCGGCGCGGGCGGACTACGCCGTACGGGCGGTACTGGAACTGGCCGTACGGCAGGCTAACGGCCCCGTGAAGGCAGAGGAAATCGCCGCCGCCCAGGACATCCCGCACAAGTTCCTGGAGGGCATCCTGGGCGATCTGCGCCGGGCCGGGATCGTGGAGAGCAGGCGCGGCGGAGGCGGCGGCTACCGGCTCGCGAAGGACGCCGCGGCGATCACGGTGGCCGACGTCGTCCGGGGCGTGGACGGCCCGATCGTCTCGGTGCGCGGTGAACGCCCGACGGGCCTGACCTACACGGGCACGGCCCGGCCGCTGCTGCCCCTGTGGATCGCCCTGCGGGCGAACGTCCGCCGCGTCCTGGAGGGCGTGACGGTGGCCGACCTCGCGGCGGACGCGCTGCCCGAGCCGGTCCGGGCGCTGGCGGCGGAGCCGGCGGCCTGGGAGAACCCGTAGGGGCGGTGAAAATCCTGGATGTGAATGGCCGGAGTTCGCTCTCCCGGGGCGGGACGTGGCTACCTACGATGCTCACGCCTCCCGCCCTTCACAGGTCCCGCACAGTTCCTTCAGGCCGGACGAGCGACAGGGGCGGGTCGGAGGTACACCCCCCACTCGACGACATGGGAGAGAACCATGGCTCGTGGACTCCTCCTGGGCGGCGCCGTAGCCGCTCTGCTCACCGCCGCACTGCCCACCCGGGCATCCGCCTCGGGTGTCTTCGACAACCCGCCCCCGGACAAGATCGTCATCGACGTGGCGACCGTCAACGGCTCCGGCTGCCCCGCGGGTACGGCGGCGGTCGCCGTCTCGCCGGACAACACCGCCTTCACGGTGACCTACAGCGCCTACCTGGCCCAGGCCGGCGGCAACTCCGACCCCACGGCCTTCCGCAGGAACTGCCAGCTCGACCTGATCGTCCACGTCCCGCAGGGCTTCACCTACGCCATCGCCAGCGCGGACTACCGGGGCTTCCTCTCCCTCCAGCCCGGCGCGACGGCGACCCAGAAGGCCTCGTACTACTTCCAGGGCTCCTCTCAGACCGTGCCCAAGACCCACCCCTTCAACGGCGCCTTCAACGACAACTGGGAGGCCACCGACAGCACCGACGTGGCCCAACTGGTCTGGGCACCCTGCGGGGTGGAGCGCAACTTCAACATCAACACCGAGCTCAGAGTCAACGCCGGCACTCAGAGTCCGGACAAGGTCAGCTTCATGACCATGGACTCGACGGACGGCAACATCAGCACCGTCTACCACATGGCGTGGAAGCAGTGCCCCTGACCTGCTCCTCGGGTTGAAGCCCGAGGATTCCGGCCTTCTCTCCCGAACCCCGTTCAGCTACGCGGCACGGGGTTCGGGAGAGAATCCGTGACTTCCTGCTTCGTTGCGCTGTGCCGGGGCCTCTCCTGGTCTTACCGGCGCTCCACAGGCCGATGCCGCCAGTCCGGCGGCCGTTTCACATTCTTCGCGGCAGCTGGTGGTGGAAGTCACGGCGGGCATCGGCGACTTGTGCGTGGGTGCGGCGACCTTCAAGCGGGCTTTCTCCCGGTTCTCGGACCCCTTCTGCTTGCGGGACAGTTCCCGCTTGGCGCGCTTGAGCTGCTTCTCGGCGCGGCGCAGGAACCGTGCGCGGCAGCGTCATCGGTCCCGGCGGGCAGTCCGTCATGAACGACACCGACGGCGACCTGATCGCCTACCACCGCTACGACGGCAACGACAGCGGCACCCCGAAGCGCGGCATCAACCTGCTGAACTGGAGCACGGGTTGGCCGGTGGCCTACTGATCCAACGGGGCCGGGCCGTCGGCCGGTCAGCAGAGCAGGTTGATCAGGCCGACGCAGTCCGGCCCTTCCCAGTCCTCGTCGTGGTCACCGTGCTCGTGCTCGCGGCCGTGCTCATGCTCGCGGCCGTGCTCGTGCTCGTGGTCGCGGTCGTGGTCGGCTGGACGGGACTGGACGGTGGCGACCCTCGCGGCCACGGCGGACGAGGGCGTGGCCGCGGTGGTCGCGAGAGCGACGCCCAGGGCGCCGACGGCGAATGCTCGGGCGATGATCCTGTGTTGGCGAAACGCCGGTATGTGGTTCATGTGACTCACCCTGGCCGCCTTCGGAGGAAGTTTCACCTCGTGTGGGCCATTCGTGTGAGTCACCCGTGATCCGGGGGCCCCGATCCCTCAACCACCTTTCGGGGAAGGGGACTTCGGGCTCAGCCCGCCTGGTCCATACCGGCCGCGTTCGGCCAGCTCTGGGCGTTCGGCCAGCCCGTCGCCGGGGCCGGTGTCAGCCCGTTCGGGACGGCCGGTGCGGGCACCGCCGGGGTGGCCGGCGCCGTCATGCCGCGCACCTGCGCCGCCGTCAGGCCGCCGCGCGCCGGAACGCCGGGCGGGGTGGGCGCGAAGGCGGCGGGGGCCGGGGCGGGCACGGGGGTCGGCATGGGTGTGGGGGCCGGTGCGGGTACCGGTACCTGCGGCGGCAGGGGCGGGGGGACCGGCACCGGGGCCACCGGCTGCTGCACGGGCACCATCGGCTGCGGTGCCGGGACCATCGGCTGCTGGGCGGGGGCGGGCTGCGCCACCGCCGGAACCGGGGCCGGCGCAGGCGCCGGGGGAAGCGGCGCGGGGACCTGCTGAGGCGCCGCGGGCAGGGGCTGGGCTGCCGCCGGCATCGGCATCCCGGCGCCGGGTGGTGGCACGGCGGCGGGGAGCGGCATGCCGGTGCCGGCGGCCGGAGCGGGAGCGGCGGTCATGGCCTGGGCCTGCGCGGCCAGGCCGGGTACGCCGCCTCCGTTGGTCTCGCTCATCAGCCGGTCGACGGCCGCCGTACCCGAGCTGTAGCTGGTCCCTGTGCCCAGCTCGGGTACGGCGGCTCCCCTCCTGGTCCCGTAGAGCACCTGTTCCAGGCCGGACACCAGGCGACGCACGTCGACCTGGGGGCGCACCACGAGTCTCAGGAAGCGGCTGGAGGATCCGATCTTGTTGCCGCACTCACGGACCAGGATCCGGTGCTCGGCGAGCATCCGGTCCCGGACCACCGTGCCCACGGCGCCCAGGGGCAGCCGGACGAACAGGAAGTTGCCCTGGGAGGGGAAGACGGTCAGGCCGGGGAGCGCGGAGAGGTGGCTGGCCATTTCCAGGCGGTCCCGGCGGACCTGGGCCAGGCTCTGCGCGTACTCGGGGCCGTGGTCGCGCAGCATGAACACCAGGTGCTCGGCGAGGGAGTTGAGGTTCCACTTCGGGAGCATCGAGCGGACCCGGCCCGCGAGCGCCGGGTTCGCCACCAGGTAGCCGAAGCGGATGCCGTGCAGACCGAAGTTCTTGCCGAGGCTGCGCAGGACGATCACGTTGTGGCGGAGCACGGCCTCCTGGACGACGCTCGGCTCGGTCTCGGCGTCCGCGAAGTCCAGGAAGGACTCGTCGACCACGATCAGGTCCAGGTCGGCCATGGCGTCCAGGAACTGCACCAGGGACTGCTTGCGGGTGTAGCCGCCGTCGGGGTTGTTCGGGTTGCAGATCACGGCGACACGCGTGCCCCGGGCGCGGATGAACTCCGCGTACTGCGCGAGGTCCAGGGCGAAGCCGGACGCCTCCTGGAGCGGGAACATGTCGACCCGCTTGCCGGTCTCCATCGGCTGGTCGGTCCAGCGGCCGAAGGTGGGGACGGGGACCGCCAGGGACTCACGGACCAGGAGGTGGTCGATCCAGGTGATCAGTTCCGTGGAGCCGTTGCCCATCGCCACGCACTGCGGCGGCAGTTGGAGCAGTGCGCACAGTTCCCCCGTGATGGTGTCGGCGCCGCTCGGGTAGTACGTCACGATCTCGCGCAACCGGGCCGACAGCTCGTCGAACATGGCCGGGGTCGGGAAATACGGGTTGCACGGGACGCAGAAGTCCACCGGTCCCGTCCCGTCGCCGCCCTCCCGTGTCAGCGCCGCCATCGACGGGCTGTGCGCGGCGGTGCCGCGGAACAGCGAGGTGACGTTGCCGGCCAAGAGGACCTCCGTTCAAGGTGGCCCGTGCGGGGGAGCACGGGCCACCCATGAGTACGGAAGGGACGGCAGTGGCGTTCAACTCACCGGCCGTGTGAGCCGGTTCACGCGGAGAACGTGTGGATGGTCGTCGTCCGGTAGGTATGGCCGGGCCGCAGCACCGTGGACGGGAACGTCGGCTCGTTCGGGGAGTCCGGGAAGTGCTGCGTCTCCAGGGCCAGCCCGTCGCCCTGCCGGTAGGTGTGTCCGGAGGGGCCGACCAGGGTGCCGTCGAGGAAGTTGCCCGAGTAGAACTGCACGCCGGGCTGGTCGGTGAAGATCTTCAGCGTGCGGCCGGACTCCGGGTCGCGCAGGGTCACCACGTGCTCGGGCCGGGCGGTGACGCCCTTGTCGAGCACGAAGTTGTGGTCGTAGCCCTTGGCGGTGACCAGCTGCGGGTGGCCGGTGCGGATGTCCCGGCCGATCGGCTTGGGGCGGGTGAAGTCGAAGGGGGTGCCCTTGACCCGCGCCAGCTCGCCGGTGGGTATCAGGCCCGAGTCGGTCGGGGTGAACCGGCCGGCCGCGAGCCAGAGTTCGTGGTCGTAGATGCTGCCGCTGCCCTCGCCCGCGAGGTTGTAGTACGTGTGGTTGGTGAGGTTCACGACCGTCGGCCGGTCGGTGGTGGCCTCGTAGTCGATGCGCCAGTCGCCGTGCCGGGTGAGGGTGAAGGTGACCTTCGTCCGCAGCGTGCCGGGGTAGCCCATCTCGCCGTCGGCGCTCGTGTAGTGCAGGTGCAGGCCGACGTCGTGGCCGGCGGTGAAGGGCTCGATGTCCCACACCTTGGTGTTGAAGCCCTTGGCGCCGCCGTGCAGGCTGTTCACGCCGTCGTTGACGGACAGCTGGTACTTCTTGCCGTCGAGCGTGAACTGCCCCTTGGCGATGCGGTTTCCGTAACGGCCGATGGTGGCGCCGAAGAAGGTGGTGCCCTTCACGTAGGCGTCGAGGTTGTCGTAGCCGAGCGAGACGTTCGCGTACCGGCCGTGGCGGTCCGGGATCTCCAGGGACTGGATGATGCCGCCGTAGGAGAGGACCTTCAGCCGCGTGCCGCCGTTCTCCAGCGACCAGCGGTACACCTTCGTGCCGTCGGCGAGGGTGCCGAAGTGCTCCTTCACCGGCTTCCTGCCCTCCGGGCGGCTTGCGGCCTGGGCGGTGCCCGAGCCGAGGGTGGTGGTGGCGGCGATACCGGCCGCCGCCGCTCCAGCGATGACCGTGCGTCTGTTCAGTTCCATGAATGCGGCTCCCGCATAAAGGAGGGGCCCCGCCGGCTGTTCCGGCGGGGCCCGGTCTGACTTACGAACCGGACTTGCGCTTGTTCCACACGTCGAATCCGACCGCCGCCAACAGGGCCAGGCCCTTGATGACCTGCTGCCAGTCGGTGCCGACACTGAGGAGGTTCATGCCGTTGTTCAGCACGCCGAGGACGAGACCACCGATGATGGCGCCGAGGACGGTGCCGACACCACCGCTCATGGAGGCGCCGCCGATGAACGAGGAGGCGATGGCCTCCAGTTCGAAGCCGTCGCCCGCCTTCGGCGAGGCCGCGTTCAGACGGGCGGCGACCACCAGACCCGCCAGGGCCGCGAGCACGCCCATGTTCAGGAACACCTGGAAGGTGATGCGCTTGTCCTTCACGCCGGACAGCTTGGCCGCCGGCAGATTGCCGCCGATGGCGTAGATGTGCCGGCCGAAGACCGAGTTGCGCATGACGTAGCCGTAGCCGCCCACCAGGACGCCGAGGATGATCAGGATGATCGGCGCGCCGTCGTAGCTGGCCAGCAGCATGGTGAGGGTGAGGATCGCGGCGACCAGGGCGACCAGCTTGAGCAGGAACAGCTTCATCGGTACGACGTCGAGGGAGAACTCCTGCTGGCGGCGCCGGTCGCGCACCTCCTGCCACACCACGGCGGCGATCAACACGATGCCGAGGAGCAGGGTGAGGTTGTGGTAGTTGGTGTTCGGGCCGACCTCGGGCAGGAAGCCGTTGCCGATCTTCTGCAGCCCGTTCGGGAACGGGCCGAGGGTCTGGCCCTTCAGGAGGATCTCCGTCAGACCGCGGAAGAGCAGCATCCCGGCGAGCGTGACGATGAACGACGGTATGCCGAAATACGCGATCAGGAAGCCCTGTACGGAGCCCGCCACCGCGCCCACCAGCAGGCACAGCACCAGGGCGATCGGCCAGGCGACATGGTGCTGCACCGTCAGCACGGCCGCGAACGCGCCCACGAACGCCGTGATCGAGCCGACCGACAGGTCGATGTGCCCGGCGATGATCACCAGCATCATGCCGATCGCGAGGATCAGGATGTAGCTGTTCTGCAGCACCAGGTTGGAGACATTGCGCGGCAGCAGCAGGTCGCCGCCGGTCCAGATCTGGAAGAGGACGACGATCAGACCGAGCGCGATCAGCATGCCGTACTGGCGCATGTTGCGGCGCAGGCCGCCCAGCACCAGCTGCAACAGACCCTCGCCGCCGGCCGATCCGCCCCTGCCCGGCGGTGCGGCCGCCGGGGTCTTGTCGGTGACGTCCGTGCTCATCGCGTTACCTCTTCGTCCTTTGCGTTGTCCGTCGCGTCTGTCGGGGCCCGGTCCTTCGTCATCCGGCGCATCAGCACTTCCTGGGTGGCCTCGGACCGTGGCACCTCACCGGTCAGCCGCCCGGCGGCCATCGTGTAGATGCGGTCGCACATGCCGAGCAGCTCCGGCAGTTCGGAGGAGATGAAGACGACCGCCTTGCCCTGGGCGGCCAGCTGGTCGATGACCGTGTAGATCTCGTACTTGGCGCCCACGTCGATGCCGCGCGTGGGCTCGTCCAGGATCAGCACATCGGGCTCGGCGAAGATCCACTTGCTGAGGACGACCTTCTGCTGGTTGCCGCCGGACAGCTTGCCCACCGGCTCGAAGACCGTCGGCGCCTTGATGTTCATGGACTTCCGGAAGCCCTCGGAGACCTGCCGCTCCGCCTGCTCGTCGACCACGCCCCGCCGGGCGACCTTCTTCAGCGCGGTCAGCGAGATGTTGCGGTTGATGGTGTCGATCAGGTTGAGGCCGTAGTGCTTGCGGTCCTCGGTGACGTACGCGATGCCGTGGTCCACCGCCTCGGCGACGGACTTCGTACGGATCTCGACGCCGTCCTTGAGGACCGTGCCGCCCCCGTACCGGCCGTAGGTGCGGCCGAAGACGCTCATGGCGAGCTCGGTGCGGCCGGCGCCCATCAGGCCCGCGATGCCGACGATCTCGCCCCGGCGCACGCTGAGCGACACGTCGTCCACTACCTTGCGCTGCTGGTCGATGGGGTGATGGACGGTCCAGTTGCGGATCTCCAGCGCCGGGGCCGCGCCCTCCTGCGCCTCGTGCGGGGTGCGCTCGGGGAAGCGGTGGTCGAGGTCGCGGCCCACCATGCCGCTGATGATCCGGTCCTCGGTCGTGCCCGCGTCCTTGACGTCCAGCGTCTCGATCGACCGGCCGTCCCGGATGATCGTCACCGAGTCGGCGACCTTGCGGATCTCGTTGAGCTTGTGCGAGATGATGATCGAGGTGATGCCCTGGTTCTTCAACTCCATGATGAGATCGAGGAGTTTGCCGCTGTCCTCGTCGTTCAGCGCCGCGGTGGGCTCGTCCAGGATGAGCAGCTTCACCTTCTTCGACAGGGCCTTGGCGATCTCCACGAGCTGCTGCTTGCCCACGCCGATGTCGGTGACGCGGGTCTCGGGGTGGTCGTCGAGACCCACCCGGCGCAGCAGCTCGGTGGCGTGCCGCAAGGTCTCCCGCCAGTCGATGAACCCACCCCTGGCGTGTTCGTTGCCGAGGAAGATGTTCTCCGCCAGCGAGAGGTACGGCGACAGCGCCAGCTCCTGGTGGATGATCACGATGCCGCGTTGCTCGCTCGCCCGGATGTCGCCGAAGGCGCAGAGCTCCCCCTCGAAGAGGATCTCGCCCTCGTAACTGCCGTGCGGATGGACGCCGGAGAGGACCTTCATCAGGGTCGACTTGCCGGCGCCGTTCTCCCCGCAGATGGCGTGGACCTCGCCCCGGCGGACGGTCAGCGTGACGTCCGACAGGGCTTTGACGCCGGGAAAGGTCTTGACGATCGAGCGCATTTCCAGGACGGGTCCCGCCATGGTCGTGCCTTCCAATCAGTGTGGGGTCAGTTCGGCCCAGGGCAGTCGGGCGGGATCACTTGAGCTGGGACTCGGTGTAGTAGCCGCCCTTGACCAGGACGTCCGCGTAGTTGGTCTTGTCCACGCTCACCGGCTGGAGCAGGTAGGCGGGGACGACCTTGGCGCCGTTGGTGTAGGTCGTGGTGTCGTTGACCTGCGGCTTCTTGCCGTGCAGGACATCGTCGACCATGGACACCGCGACCGCGGTCTCCTTGCGGCTGTCCTTGAAGACGGTCTGGGTCTGCTGGCCGGCGATGATCGACTTCACCGAGGCCAGCTCGGCGTCCTGGCCGGTGATGACCGGCAGCGGCTTGCTCGCGGAGCCGTAACCGTCCGACTTCAGGGCGGCGATGATGCCGATGGAGATGCCGTCGTACGGCGAGAGCACCGCGTCGACCTTGCCGCTCGTGTACGTGGAGGTGAGGATGTCCTCCATGCGCTTCTGCGCGGTGGCACCGTCCCAGCGCAGGGTGGTGACCTGGTTGAGCTTGGTCTGCCCGGACTTGACCACCAGCTGCTTCTTGTCGATGTACGGCTGGAACACCTTCATCGCGCCGTTGAAGAAGTACTGGGTGTTGTTGTCGTCGTTCGACCCGGCGAACAGCTCGATGTTGAACGGGCCCGTCTTGCCGCTGTCCAGGCCGAGCTTGTGCACGATGTAGGTGCCCTGGAGGGTGCCGACCTTCTCGTTGTCGAACGAGGCGTAGTAGTCGACGTTCGGGGTGCCGAGGATGAGCCGGTCGTAGGCGATGACCGGGATGTTGGCCTGCTTGGCCTCCTGGAGCACGTTGTTCAGGGACTTGTTGTCGATGGCCGCGATGATCAGGCCCTTGACGCCCTGCGTGATCAGGTTCTCGATCTGCGAGACCTGGGTGCTCGGGTCGTCCTCGCCGTAGACCAGCTTGGTCTTGTAGCCCTTGTCCTGGAGGTTCTTGACCATGTCGTTGCCGTCGTTGATCCACCGCTCGGAGGACTTCGTCGGCATCGCGATGCCGATGGTGGCGCCCTTGACGTCACCGGTCTTCTCCTTGCTGCCGCCCGAGCTGCTCTGACCGCAGGCGGTCAGGGTGAGGGCGAGGGTGGCGGCTCCGGATATGGCGGCGAGTGCGGCTCTGCGGTTACGCATGATGAGTGTCCTTGGTTGTCTCGTCGTTGAGAAGTCACGCAGTGACGGGGAAGCGGTTGAGCGTTCCGGGCAGCCGGGAGCCGAGCGGCGCCATGTCGCCGTCCGCACCGTGCCGGGCGAGCAGGTCCAGGGCGAGCCGGCCGCGCCGCACCCGCTCCCGGGCGGTGTCCAGGGTGACGTCCCGCAGATGGGTGCCCCACGGGTAGATGCCGGGCGCCTTGGACAGGCCGAACTTCAGGTAGAGCGGTGCGCCGCGCCGGATCAGCTCGGCGACCTCGTACATCCGCACGTAGCCGCCGAGATCGTCGGGGGCCTCGATGTACATGTCCATCGGGGCACCGGAGACCCGGCGGATCTCGGTGAGGTGATCCAGCGTCAGATCGCTGGGCACGTTGAGGGAGTCGGCGCCGAGCCGCTCGTAGACGGCGTACGACGCCGGGTTCACGGGGCCGATGAGCGCCGAGACCTTCAGCGTGGTGTCGGCCGGGATGATGCCGGCCTCGCGGGCCCGGTGCAGCGTCCACAGCACGCCCTCGTCGGCGACGAGCAGGCACTTGACGCCCAACTCGGTTGCCCGGACGGCGTCTTCGAGGCAGCCGGCGACGGCGTCGTGGCCGCGAGCGCGCAGTCCGGCCCCCCGCGAGTCGGAGCGCACCGAGCCGCCGATGTCCCAGGTGCCGCGCGGGCCGGTGAACAGGCAGAGTTCGATGTCGCGTGCGGCGGTGGCCTCGACCATCTCGGTGATCTCGGCGTCGGTGAGCATCCACACGCCGCTGCCCTGGCTGATCCGGTGGATCGGCACATCGAGACGGGAGGCCTCCTTGAGCACGACCGCCAGCGCCTCGGGCCCCTCGCACGAGGGGATCTCGGTGCGCCAGCGGCCGCCGCCCGGGAAGCCGTGGGCGGAGGCGTCGGCGGGGTCGAGGGCGGGCGCGCCGAGGCCGAGAGCGGCGAGCACCTGCTCGCCGGGCCTGCGGGCTGCCGGGGCGGAAGCGTCGGTCACAAGCTGTCCTTCGTGTTCGAGGAGTTCTCGGTGTTCGAGATATCGGACAAGGTTCGCGGCTCTGGGTACGAAAAAGGCCTGGTTGTACGCCGGCCAGGGCGCCGTCAGGTAACGCCCTGACCGGCGTACGTCTTCAGGGGCGGAGCAGCACCTTGCCCACCTTGGGATCGCCGGCCCCGACGAGGTCGATGGCCTGGGAGAACTCGGTCAGCGGCAGCTCGTGCGTGACCAGCGGCAGCGGGTCCAGCAACCCGGCGCCGAAGACCCGCACGGTGTGCGCCCAGGCGTCCGGCGGCGCCCCGAAGACGGTGTGCACCTCCAGCTGCCGTACGACCAGGTCGGTCGGGTCGAGCCCGTCCGCGCCCGGTGCCGGGATCCCGGTCAGGACCAGGCGTCCGCCGCGCCTGAGCAGGGAGGCGGCGGTGCGCGCGGCGGACGCGGACCCGGCGGTCTCGATCACGACGTCGAAGTCGTCGGGCAGTTCCTGGCCCTTGACACGGAAGTCGGTCGCGCCGAACTGCCGCGACAGTGCCTCCCGGTCGTTCCTCGTCCCGACCACCAGCAGCTCGCCCGGCGAGATCGCCCGCAGGAACTGCACGGCGAACATCCCGAGCGTCCCGGTGCCGACCACCGCGACCCGCTCGCCCGGCCGGGCGCCCGCCTTCAGCGCGGCCGCCGCGATACAGGCGGCCGGCTCCAGCAGGGCGGCCGCCGTGAGGTCGGCGTCGTCCGGCAGGGCGTGCAGCAGCCGGGCCGGCAGGGTGAGCGTGGCGGCCATGGCGCCCGGCTGGGTGAAGCCGGTCTCCTCGTAGCCGTCGGTGCACAGCGTGGTCTCGCCCGCGTGGCAGCGGTCGCACACCTGGCAGTTGCGAAAGCCCTCGCCGACGACCTTGCGGCCGGTGAGGGAGGCCGGGACACCCGGGCCGACCTTCGCGACCGTGCCGGACCACTCGTGGCCCGGCGTCAGGGGGTAACGGACGTACCCCTCGGGCCGGTTGCCCTGGTAGACCTCGCGGTCGCTGCCGCAGATGCCGACCGCGTGCACGGCGACCAGCGCCTCGCCCGGACCGGGCTCGCGGGGCGTGTGCGGGGCGAGTCGGTGGCTGCCCGGGGCCTCGATGACGACGGCGCCGCTCACTTCCGGCCGCCCTTCGGCCTGCGCTGCTCCCAGCCCTCGGCCCACAGGTCGAACCGGGCCTGCTGCTGCGGGAACTCGGCGGCCGCGTCGACGTCGAGCTCGACCCCGAGGCCGGGCGCGTCGGAGAGGTGGAAGTAGCCGTCCACGACCTGCGGCGCGCCCTTGACCACCTTCTTGATCTCCGCGTCCGCGAAGTCGTTGAAGTGCTCAAGGATCTTGAAGTTCGGCGCGGTGAAGCCGACCTGGAGCGAGGCGGCGGTGAGCACCGGGCCGCCGACGTTGTGCGGCGCGACCAGCATGTAGTGCGTCTCGGCGGTGGCCGCGAGCTTGCGGGTCTCCCAGATGCCGCCGATGTGGCCGACGTCCGGCTGGATGATGTCCACGGCCTGGCTCTCGAACAGCTCGCGGAACTCGATGCGGTCGTGGATCCGCTCACCGGTGGCGACCGGGACGTCCACCTTCGCGGCCACCTTCTCCAGCGCCTTGAGGTTCTCCGGCGGCACCGGCTCCTCCAGCCAGGCCGGCTTGAAGGGGGCCAGCTCCTTGGCCAGCCGGACGGCGGTGGCGGGGGAGAAGCGGCCGTGCATCTCCAGCATCAGCTCGGCGTCCGGGCCGATCGCGTCCCGCACGGCCTCGATGAGCGAGACGGCGTACAGGCTCTGCTCGTGGTCCAGCTCGAAGTGCCCGGTGCCGAACGGGTCGATCTTCAGCGCCTTGTACCCGCGCTCCATCACCCCCTGCGCGGCCTTGTGGTACGCCTCGGGCGTTCGCTCGGTCGTGTACCACCCGTTGGCGTACGCCTTGACGCGGTCGGTCACCTTTCCGCCGAGCAACTGCCAGACGGGGACGCCGAGCGCCTTGCCCTTGATGTCCCAGCACGCCGTCTCGATCACGGCGATGCCGGACATGACGATCTCGCCCGCGCGGCCGTAGTCGCCGTACTTCATCCGGCGCACGAGATCCTCGACCGCGAACGGATCGGAGCCGAGAATGTGATTGGCCTCGGCCTCCCGCAGATAGCCGATCAGCGCGTCGGTGTGACCGAGCATCCGGGTCTCGCCGACTCCTGTGATCCCCTCGTCGGTGTGCACCTGGACGTAGGTCAGGTTGCGCCACGGCGTGCCGACCACGTGTGTGCTGATTCCGGTGATGCGCACGGCAGTTGCCCTTCAGCTGTTCGAGATTTCGTCACGCGTTCGAAATGCTGGCGTGACAGTAAGGACGCGGCGGCAGGAGTGTCAATGGGTCGAACAGGTAACGGTTTCGGCAAGGCTTTCGAGAATTCTTTGGCTGATCCACGAAACCTTCACAGACACCCCTAGGAACGTGACCGACGGGGAATCTAGTCTTCCGGCGTCATGGACTACTGCATCCCGTGCCAACGGCACCTCAACGGCGCCCTGGCCTGCCCCGGGTGCGGAGCACCGGCGCATGCCGCACCCGCGGAAGCGACGGCCACCTACGCGTACGCGCGCGCGGGGGAGACATCGGGACACGGCGGTGGTCACGTTCCGGCCGGAAGCGGCTACCCGCCGGGTGCGTACGGCGCCCCGGGCGCGGAGTACGGCGCACGGATCCCGGCGCAGGGGCACGGCGCGCCGCAGGAGTACGTGCAGGGCGGGGCACAGGGGTACGCGTTCGGCGACGCCCGGGAGTCCGGGGCCGCCGGGGCGGAGCAGGGGTCCGGGCCGCGCGGTGCGGGTGCGCCGCAGGAGTACGTGCAGGGCGGGGCACAGGGGTACGCGTTCGGCGACGCCCGGGAACATCCGGCCGCCGGGGCGGAGCGGGCGTCTGGGGCGGGTTCGGAGTCGGCGGCGGGGTCCGGGCCGCGCGGTGCGGGTGCGCCGCAGGAGTACGCGCCCGGCGACGCTCCGGAGTTCGGGGCCGCGGGAGTGGAGCGGACGGCCGGGCCGGATCCGGAGTCGGCACCGCAGCCCGAGCCGCACGGCGCGGGCGCGCCGGAGCCCGACGCCGAGGAGGACTCCGCGTCCGGGCCCGCCGGGTCCCCGGCCGGCGGCCGGGCCGCCCGGCGCAAGGGGCGGGGCGCCGCGACAGTGGGCCCCGCCGGTGCCGACTCCAGCCGGCGCGACCGCAAGGCCGCCGTCCACCGCCGCCGGCGTCGCCGTACGGTCCTGATCGCCGCGGGGTTCGTCATCGCGGCCGGCGGACTCAGCATCGCCGAACTGGGCACGGACGCGCCCTTCGCGCCGTTCTCCGGCGGCAGCCCGGCCGCGTCCGGGAACACCGCGGCGAACGGCGGTGCCGACTCCGCGACGCCGGGTGCCTCGGCGAGCGACACCTCCGGCGCCGCCCCGGGCGCGGGCGCCGCGCCGCGCGCCTCGGCCGACGCGTCCGCGAGCAAGCACCCCAAGGGCAGGGCCTCGACGTCGCCGAAACCGAAGGACACCGGCAGCACGGAACCGGCCGGGGCGACGGGTCCCGGTCCGACCCCCACGGCCCCGGCGCCCACGGCCCACCCCACCGCCGCCCCGACCGGCGTCCCGACGACGTCCAGGCCGACCCCCAAGCCGTCGCCGAGCAGCACCTGCAAGCAGTTCCTGTGGTGGTGCACCTGACCCCTGGCCCGCATCCGCGCACCACCCCCGCCCTCCGCCGTCCGGGGCATCGCAGACACTCACCGGCCCCCGCGGCGGTTGAGTCGAACAGGTACATCCCGCCGTAACGGTCTGGGGAACGTCCCGAACGGGAACGGGCGTTGTGCGAGGGGGAGCGGCGAGAGCGGCTCAGGGTGAGGAGAGCGGATGAGTCAGGAGATCACCGTCCACGGCACGGTCGCCGAGGGCTTCGAGGCGGTGCGCGAGGAGTTCGCCGCGTTCGTCGCCGGGGAACGGCGCGACTACGAGGGCCAGTTGTGCGCGTACGTGCACGGCAGGCGGGTCGTCGACCTGTGGGCGGGCGGCGAGGCGGACTCCCTGTACGGCGTGTACTCGTCCACCAAGGGTGCGGCACACCTGGTGGCGGCGCTCCTGGTGCAGGACGGCACGCTGGAGCTGGACCGCAAAGTGACCTACTACTGGCCGGAGTTCGCCGCCGAGGGCAAGGCCTCGGTGACCCTGCGGGAGCTGCTGGCGCACCGGGCGGGCCTGGTCGGGATCGACGCCGGGTTCTCGGCCGAGGAGATGGCGGACGACCGGGCGATGGCCGAACGGCTCGCCGACCAGAAGCCGTTCTGGCGCCCGGGCACGGCCTTCGGTTACCACGCGCTGGTGATCGGCGCGCTCACCGGCGAGGTGGTGCGCCGGGCCACGGGGCGCACGCTCCAGGAGGTGTACGAGGAGCGGGTGCGCGCCCCCTACGGCGCGGACTTCCACCTGGGCCTGCCCGAGTCCGAGGAACCCCGCTACCGCACCGCGCAGCCGATGCTCCCGACGCCGGAGCAGCAGGCGCTCATGGCGGCCCAGCCGGCCGGGCCGCACACCCTGGCCGCCATCGCGTTCAACCGGCATGTGCCGCGGCCGGGGACGCTGGAGGACTACGTCAACTCCCGTCTCGTACGGGCCAAGGGGCCGGCGTCGGCGGGCGGGGTCGCCTCCGCGCGCGGGCTCGCGACGATGTACGCGGCGGCGATCAGCGAGCTGGCGGACCGCCCGCCGCTGCTGAAGCCGGACACGGTCGCCGAGGTGGGCCAGATCCACTCCGTCGGGTACGACCTGGTGGCCCGCGCCCACAAGGCGTACGGCCTCGGTTTCCAGGCGACGGCCGACATGTGGCACCCGGTCCTGGGCGCGGGCACCTTCGGCCACAGCGGCGCGGGCGGCTCCCAGGCCTTCGCCGACCCCCGCAGTGGCCTGGCGTATGGCTACACGCGGCGCAGGACGGTCTTCCCGGGCGGCGCGGCCCCGGAGAACGAGGGCTTCGTGAGAGCGGTGCACGGCGCGGCACTGGCCCGCTGAGAGACACGGCAGCCGCACCCCACGTCCAGGGATGCGGCTGCCCTCGTGAGAACGACGGTGGTCAGGCCAGCGTCACGGTGACGTCGCCCCGGGTCGCCTTCGAGTACGGGCACACCTGGTGCGCCTTCTCTACCAGGCCCCGGGCCGCCTCGGCGGACACGTTCGGGATGTTCGCGGAGATCTCCACGATGATCCCGAACCCGTCGTCGTTCTTGCCGATGCCGACCTTCGCGGTGACCGTCGAGCCGGAGACGTCGGCGCCCTCCTGTCGGGCGACCACGGCCAGCGCGCCCTGGAAGCAGGCGCTGTAACCGGCGGCGAACAACTGCTCCGGGTTGGTCCCGGTCCCGCTGCCGCCCATCTCCTCGGGCGGGTTCACGACGACGTCGAGCTTGCCGTCGTCGGTCGCGACCCGGCCGTCGCGGCCGTTCTCGGCGGTGGCGACGGCGGTGTACAGGACGTCGTTCTGCGTGATGGGCATGCGGGTGTCCTCCTCCTCGGTCCGCCGCGACTCGCGCCCACGATCGACGGCAGATTTCGGAAAGAAGTTACCGCATGTCGAAATCGGCAGGGAAGGGCGGCCGGGGCCTCAGAGCTTGACGATCATCTTTCCGATGTTGTCGCCGCGCAGGACCCCGAGGAACGCCTCCAGGTTGTTCTCGATGCCCTCGGCGACCGTCTCGCGGTACTTCAGCTCGCCCGAGGCGACCCACGGCGCGACCTTCTGGACGAACTCGGGCTGCAGGTCGTAGTGGTCGCCGACCAGGAAGCCCTCGATGCGGCCCCGGGTCTGGATCAGCCGGGCGAGGTTCCTCGGGCCGGGGGCGGGCTCGGTGTTGTTGTAGACCGAGATCATGCCGCAGACGGCGATCCGGCCGCCCTCGCGGAGCGAGCCGATCGCTGCTTCCAGGTGCTCGCCGCCGACGTTGTCGAAGTAGACGTCGATGCCGTCGGGCGCGGCCTCGCGCAGCTGCTCGGCGACCGGGCCGTTCTTGTAGTTGAACGCCGCGTCGAAGCCGTACTCCTCGACCAGCAGCTTCACCTTCTCGTCCGAGCCGGCCGAGCCGATGACCCGGGAGGCGCCGAGCAGCTTGGCGAGCTGGCCGACCTCGCTGCCCACGGCACCCGCGGCGCCGGAGACGAAGACGATGTCGCCCTCCTTGAAGGAGGCGGTGCGCAGCAGACCGGCGTAGGCGGTCAGGCCGGTCATGCCGAGCACGCCGAGGTACGCCGACAGCGGCACCTCGTGGGCCTGGTCGTCGACCTCGACGGCCGGGATGACCGCCGGGCCCACCTTGACGGCGTTCTTCGCGTCCACGGCCGCGTACTCGCGCCAGCCGAAGAAGTGCAGGATGTGGTCGCCGACCTCGATGCCCTCGGCGTTGGACTCGATCACCTCGCCGACCGCGCCGCCCTGCATGACCTTGCCCAGCTCGAACGGGGCGGCGTACGACTTCGCGGCACTCATCCGGCCGCGCATGTACGGGTCCACGGAGAGGTACTTGTTCCGCACCAGCACCTGGCCCTCGCGGGGGGTCGGGACCTCGGTCTCGACCAGGGCGAAGTCCTCGGGCTTCGGCCAGCCGACGGGACGGCTGAGCAGGTGCCACTCGCGGTTGATCATGACGGGCCTTTCTTCGTGCTGCTGACGGGGGGTGCTGATTGCTGCAAATACTTCAGTACCTGAAACAACCATGCTCCTGAATATTTCATGATGTCAAGTAACGGAGTATCCTGGAGCGCATGTCCACTCCGTCGTCCGCCCCGTCCAGTCCCTTGAGGACCCGCCGCCCCGACGCCCTGACCCTGGAGGTCGTCGAGCTGATCGGCGACGTCGTGGCCCGCTTCTACGCGGACTACGAGAAGGCGGCGGGCGAGCACACGCTGACCGGCCCGCAGGCCCGGCTGCTCAGCCTGCTCTCGCTGGAGCCGCTGCCGATGCGCAAACTCGCGCAGAAGCTGAAGTGCGAGCCGTCCAACGTGACCGGGATCGTGGACCGCCTGGAGTCCCGGGGACTGGTCGAGCGGCGCCCCGACCCCGCCGACCGCCGGGTCAAGCTGGCCGCCGCCACCGACGAGGGCCTGCGCATGGCCAAGGACCTGCGCGAGGGCCTGCGCTTCGCCCGCGAACCCCTCGCCGGCCTCTCCGACGACGAGCGCCGCTCGCTGCGCGACCTGCTGCGGCGGATGCTGGACGACTGATGCCCGGGGCGTGATCCCGCGGGTAAGGTCTCGGCCATGCGTGATCTCGGGGTGGGATTCGGCCATCTGCTGCGGGGCCAGCGCTGGGTCGGCCGGCACGGCAGGCAGTACCGCTTCGGGCTGCTGCCCGGGCTGATCACCCTGGTCCTGTACGCGGCGGCGCTGGCCGCGCTCGCCGTGTGGGGCGAGGACGCCGTCACCTGGGCGACGCCGTTCGCGGACCACTGGCCCAGCCCCTGGCAAGGCCTGTTCCGCGGCTTCCTCACCGCCGTCCTCTTCGCCCTCGGCCTGCTGCTGGCCGTGCTCACCTTCACGGCCGTGACCCTGCTGGTCGGCCAGCCCTTCTACGAGAGCCTGTCGGAGAAGGCCGACGCGGACGTCTCGCCCGACGGCACCGCCCCGCGCTCGGACCTCCCGCTCTGGCGCGAGTTGTGGATCTCGGGCCGCGACAGCCTGCGCGTGCTGGTGCGGGCCGGGCTCTGGGGCGTCCTGCTCTTCGCGCTGGGCCTCCTGCCGTTCGTCGGCCAGACCGTGGTCCCCGTGCTCGGCTTCTTCGTCACCGGCTTCTTCCTCACCGAGGAACTGGCCGCCGTGGCCCTCCAGCGCCGGGGCGTGGAACTGCGCGCCCGGCTCGCCCTGCTCCGCTCCCGCAAGACCCTGGTCTGGGGCTTCGGCACCCCGCTCGGCCTGGCCTTCCTGGTCCCGTTCGCCGCGGTGTTCCTGATGCCGGGCGCGGTGGTGGGTGCGACGCTGCTGGCCCGGGACCTGCTGGGGGAGGAGACCGAGGAAGGCGGGGCGGGCGGGGCGGGCGGGGCGGGCACCGAAGGCCCCGCGCCCGACGGGCGCCCGCACCCACAGGGCGTCACCCCCTAGGGTCGCCAACCCGAACACCGTGGTGGTCGTCAATTCCGGCTCCCCGGTGGAACTGCCCTGGCGCGAGGACGCGGCCGCCGTCCTGCTGACCTGGTTCCCCGGCCAGGAGGGCGGCGCGGCCCTCGCCGACGTCCTCACCGGCGCCCACGAGCCCGGCGGTCGGCTCCCCACCACCTGGGGCTCCCTCGCCGACGCCCCGGTCACCCGGGTCGTCGCGGCCGACGGCCAACTGCCGTACACCGAGGGCGTGTTCATGGGCACCGCGCCTGGGAGCGGGCCGGCCGCATCCCGGCGTACCCCTTCGGGCACGGCCTCGGCTACACCGACTGGACCTACGAGTCCCTCGCGGCCGCCCCGCGGGCCGACGGCACCGTCACGGCGCGCGTCCGGCTGCGCAACACCGGCGAACGGCCCGGCCGCGAGGTCGTCCAGGTCTACGTCGCCCCGGCCGAGCCCGACCCCGAGCGCCCGGCCCGCTGGCTCGCCGGCTTCGCCTCCGTCCCGGCCGGACCCGGCGAGAGCGCCGAGGTGACGGTCACCCTCCCGCGCCGCGCCTTCGAGGTCTGGGACGAGAAGGCGAACGCGTGGGTGTTTGTGAAGGGTTCGTACGAGATCACCGCCGGACGCTCGATCGCGGACCACCGGCTCGCCGCGCCGATTAACGTCTGATCCGGGACAAGTCCCCCACATGCAGCCCCGGTCCGGGACCTGACCCCTGGACCGGGGCTCGTGGCGTCCGGGCGGGTGTGGCAGACTCCCGGCCCGCGAGAGACACCGGACACACCGGGTACGGGGGAGAGACGACGTGTATCCAGGCCAGCAGCAACCGGGGCCCTATGGGCAGCAACCGCCGGCAGGTCCGTACGGCCGGCAACCGCCCGCCGGGCCGTACGGCCGGCAACCGCAGTACCCGTACCCCCCGTACCAGCAGCCGCAGTACCAGCAGCCCTATGCTCCACAGCAGCCCTACGCTCCGCAGCAGCCGTATCCGCCGCAGCAGCCGTACCCGCCGCAGCAGCCGTATCCGCCGCAGCAACATGCCCCGGTGCACGGCCAGGAGGTCGGTGAGGGGCGCATGCGGCTGGATCCCGGCCTGACGCCCGCCCAGCGCGAGCTGACGCAGAAGATCCAGGCGAAGTCCAAGCCGATGGCCTACGGCATGGTCCTCGGCCTTCCGCTCACCTTCGGCGGCGTCCACTACGGCATCACACGGCAGCCCCTCGGATTCGTCGCCGCGCTCGTCGGACTGGGCCTGCTGGGCTTCGGCGTCTACTCGCTGCTGCAGATGCGGGCCCTCAAGCGGCAGCTGCGGCTCATCACGGCGGACGCCTGGCGCTCCCCGGCCGCGCACCTGCCCGGTGCCCGCAAGGCCGCGACCCAGGCCGCCTATCTCAACGGCGTGCTGGCGCTGCTGTCCCTGGCCGCGAGCGGCTACCTGCTCTACAAGGGCGTCGGCTGGGGCGCGTACGGCAACTCCTTCGGCTTCGGCGCGCTGGTGACCGCCGCCGCGCTGCCCTCCGGGATGGCGCTGGCGGCCGCGAGCACCATCCCGCAGCTGCTCCAGGTGATCCCGGCCGGCGCCAGGGTCGGCCGGAGCCTGTACTCGATCCTCTTCGCGCTGGCCACGACCGTGACGGTCGAGGGCATCAAGGGCCACGACGTCCCGCAGATCGCGGGCGGCGCGGTGGCCCTGCTCATCTGCGGCGGCGCCATGTCCCTGTTGGGCAAGGCGGCGAAGCGGATGCGGGGCGAACCGGTCTGACCCGGCCGCGTCCAGGGCCCGTCCTAGCGGACCGAGAAGGCGTACACCGTCTCCGACCTGAACACCTCGCCCGGCCGCAGCACCGTGCTCGGGAACTCCGGGCGGTTCGGGGAGTCCGGGAAGTGCTGGGTCTCCAGGGCGATGCCGGAGCCCGGGGCGAACGGCTCGGGCAGGTGGTCGGCGGTGTAGAGCTGGAGGCCCGGTTCGGTCGTGGAGAGGGTCAGGGTGCGGCCGGAGGCCGGGTCGTGCAGTTCGGCGGCCTCCTCCGCGGTCGCGGTCAGGCCCTTGTCCAGCACGAAGTTGTGGTCGTAGCCCGAGCCGCTCTCGCGGGCCTCGCGGAAGTCGAAACGGGTGCCGGTCACGTCCGCGAGGACACCCGTCGGGATCAGGTCCGCGTCGACCGGGGTGAAGCGGGAGGCGGCGATGCGCAGTTCGTGGCCGCCCGCGTGGCCGGCGTCCCGGCCGGCCAGGTTGACGTAGCCGTGGCTCGTGAGGTTGAGGACCGTCGGCGCGTCCGTCGTCGCCTCGTAGGCGAGGCGCAGGGCGCCGGACGCGTCCAGCGTGTACGTGACCGACACCGCCAGCCGGCCCGGGAAACCCTCCTCGCCGTGCGGGCTGACCCGGCTCAGCCGCAGGCCGTGCTCGACCGGCTCGGCGTCCCACACCCGCTTGTCGAAGCCGCGGGCGCCGCCGTGCAGGCAGTTGCGTCCGTCGTTCGGCTCCAGGGCGTGGACCGCGCCGTCCAGCGGGAAGCGGGCGTTCGCGATCCGGTTGGCGTACCGGCCGACCAGGGCGCCGAAGTACGGCTCCGGGTGGGCGAGATAGCCGTCCAGGGAGGAGAAGCCGAGGACCACGTTCGCCCGCAGGCCCTCGCGGTCCGGCACCTCCAGCGCGCGCACGATGCCGCCGTACGTCAGGATCTCGACGCGTGTTCCGGCGCGCTCCAGGGTCCAGCGGTGGACATCCGTGCCGTCGGAAAGTGTGCCGAAAAGTTCGCTCATGTGGGAAACCCTAGGTCAGGGCCGCTTCGCCGTCACAGTTCCGCCGTCACCGTGCGGTAGGCGATCTCGGCCAGCCGGGCCTGGCCGTCCTTGCTGGGGTGGAACCAGTCCCAGTGGCTGAGCTGGTCGGTGCCGAAGTCGTAGGCGTACACCGCGCCCCCGTCGAAGCGGCAGCGGCGGTCCTGGGCGCAGACGTCCTTCAGCACCTTGTTGTACTCCACCACCCGCTGCTGCACCTGGTCCCGGCGCCGGCCGGCCGAGCCGGTCAGGTCGTCCGCGTCGGACAGCATCGACGGGCAGATGCCGAGCTTCCACACCTGCCTGCCCAGCGGATTGGTCCGGCCCTCGGCCCACAGCCGCTTCAGGTTCGGCACACTCGCCACGTACACCTGTGTCTTCGGCGCCTCCTTGCGCAGCGTGCGCAGAGCCTCCTCGAAGTCCGCGCGGAAGTCGGCCACCGGGGTCATCGCCGACGTCGAGTCGCGGCAGGCGTCGTTCGCGCCCGCCATCACCGTGACCAACCCGGGGCTGTGCGCCGCCGCCTGGGTCATCTGCTCGGGCAGGTCCGCCATCCGGGCGCCGGTCACCGCGTAGTTCCAGCTGTTCCGGGCCGCGCCCGTCGCACCGAGCAGGCGCACCGCCAGGCTGTCCACCTGCGCGTCGCTGCCCGTCGCCCAGGACACCTCGGGGCAGTCCGACAGCACCGTGCACGCGTCGAAGCCGCGGGTGATGGAGTCGCCGACCGCGGCGATCGAGTCCGGGCTGCGGTTCCACAGCGGGGCGGACCTCGCGGCGCGCGCCTTGGTGGCGTCCGGCGCGGGTGTGCCGCCGCCGGCGTCGCAACCGGCGACTCCCAGCGCGGCCACCGCCACGACGGCGAGAGCGGCTCGCGTACGGCTGCTCGGCTTGCCCATCCCCTGCTGATCCCCTCGTCGTCGGCGCCCGGTGCCACTCCGGTCGTCGTAGGTGCTTCCTCCCCTCACAACGTGCGAGGGTTCCCGGGTCGGGCGCCCTGGAACGGCGCACCCCCGTACAAGCGTCCCCCTGGGTGAATGGCGGGGGTTTCCTGGCACCGGGACCGACGGTACGTCACACTCCTTGCGCCGCCGCAGGGTAGCCTCGCCATCAACGCGGCCGTCGCCCCACTGCCGCCCGCCAGTCCGCAAGATGTCCCGCTCTGTCCGGAGGTTCCGGTGACGACACGTGGAGTTCTGTACGTGCACTCCGCGCCGCGCGCGCTGTGCCCGCATGTCGAGTGGGCCGTCGCCGGGGTACTCGGCACGCGCGTCAACCTCGACTGGATCCGGCAGCCCGCGGCCCCCGGCACCTGGCGCTCGGAGTTCTCCTGGCAGGGCGAGGCCGGTACGGCGTCCAAGCTCGCCTCGGCCCTGCGCGGCTGGCACCTGCTCCGCTTCGAGGTCACCGCCGAGCCCTGCCCCACCGCCGAGGGCGAGCGCTACAGCTGCACCCCCGACCTCGGCATCTTCCACGCCGTCACCGGCATCCACGGCGACATCCTCATCCCCGAGGACCGGCTGCGCGCCGCCCTCCAGCGCAGCCAGCGCGGCGAGACCGACCTGGAGGCCGAAGTGTCCAAGCTGCTGGGCAAACCGTGGGACGACGAGCTGGAGCCGTTCCGGTACGCGGGCGAGGGCGCGCCGGTGCGCTGGCTGCACCAGGTGGTGTGAGCGGTCGCCGTCGCCCGCACGGGGACGGGAAAGGGCCCCTGCCGGTCGGCAGGGGCCCTTCGCGCAGGTGTCTCAGACGGTCCTGAAGGCCAGCACCACGTTGTGGCCGCCGAAGCCGAACGAGTCGTTCAGCGCGGCGATCCGGCCCTCGGGCAGCGGGCGGGCCTCGCCGCGGACGATGTCCGCGTTGACCTCGGGGTCGACGTTGTCGAGGTTGATCGTCGGCGGTGCCGTGCGGTTCACGAGCGCCAGGATCGACGCGACGGTCTCGATGCCGCCCGCGCCACCGAGCAGGTGACCGGTCATCGACTTGGTCGCGGAGATCGCCATGTGGTCGACGTCGTCGCCGAACACCTTGCGCAGCGCCTTGATCTCGGCCACGTCGCCCTGCGGCGTCGAGGTGGCGTGCGCGTTCACGTGCACGATCTCGGCCGGCTTCAGGTCGGTGTTGTCCATCAGGTTCTGCAGCGCGTGCGCGATGCCGTCGCCGGACGGCTCGGGCTGCGTGATGTGGTGGGCGTCGGCGGAGATGCCCTGGCCGACCGCCTCGACGTAGATCCGGGCGCCGCGGGCCTTCGCGTGCTCCTCGGACTCCAGGACGATCGCGCCGGCGCCCTCGCCGAGCACGAAGCCGCTGCGGTCGGCGTCGTAGGGACGCGAGGCGCCCTGCGGGTCGTCGTTGTTCTTGCTCATCGCCATCATGTTGCCGAACGCGGCGATGGGCAGCGGGTGGATGGCGGCCTCGGTACCACCGGCCACGACCACGTCCGCACGCCCGGTGCGGATCATCTCGATCGCGTACCCGATGGCCTCCGCGCCCGAGGCGCAGGCCGAGACCGGGGTGTGCACACCGGCGCGGGCACCCAGCTCGATACCGACGTTGGCCGCCGGGGAGTTGGGCATCAGCATCGGCACGGTGTGCGGGGAGACGCGGCGTACGCCCTTCTCCTTGAGGATGTCGTACTGGTCCAGGAGCGTCGTCACGCCGCCGATGCCGGAGGCGATGACCGCGCCCAGACGGTCGGGGTTCACGGACGCGTCCTCACCGGCCCTGGCGGTGAAACCGGCGTCCTTCCAGGCCTCCTGAGCCGCGACCAGCGCGAACTGCGCGGACCGGTCCAGCTTGCGGGCCTGCGGCCGGGGGATGATCTCGCCCGGCTCGACGGCGATCTGCGCGGCGATCTTGACCGGCAGCTCGGCCGCCCACTCCTGCTCCAGCAGGCTGACGCCGGACGTGCCGGCGACGAGGGCGTCCCAGAACGACGCCGCGGTGCCACCCAGCGGTGTGGTTGCGCCGATACCGGTGACGACCACGGTGCGATTGGTCGGGCTCACGGGAATTCTTTCTCCAAGCGGATGGGGATTCTACGGCGAAACACCGCCGGGTGGCGGGGCCTAGCGGGGAGGCTGAGGGGTGGCTCAGCCCTGGTGCTTGAGGATGTAGTCGGTCGCGTCGCCGACGGTCTTGAGGTTCTTGACGTCCTCGTCGGGGATCTTGACGTCGAAGCGCTCCTCGGCGGCGACGACGACCTCGACCATGGACAGCGAGTCGACGTCCAGGTCGTCGGTGAAGGACTTGTCCAGCTGGACGTCCTCAACCGGGATGCCGGCGATCTCGTTCACGATGTCGGCGAGACCGGCGACGATCTCTTCCTGAGTGGCGGCCATGTTGGCGCTCCTTCTTCGATGTTCAGACGGTTTGTGGCAGTTGTCCCCCTGCCGGACCAGGTGATCCGGCACGGAGTGCCTAGGGGAGGGTAACGACCGTGGCGGCGTAGACGAGACCCGCCCCGAATCCGATGACGAGCGCGGTGTCGCCGCTCTTCGCCTCCCCGGTCGCCAGGAGCCGCTCCATCGCGAGCGGAATCGAGGCGGCCGAGGTGTTGCCGGTGGTGCGGATGTCACGGGCGACCGTGACGTGCTCCGGCAGTTTGAGGGTCTTCACCATCGAGTCGATGATCCGCACGTTGGCCTGGTGCGGGATGAAGACGTCCAGGTCGTCCGGGGTGATCCCGGCCGCGTCCAGCGCCTGCTGGGCGACCTTCGCCATCTCGAACACGGCCCAGCGGAACACCGCCTGGCCCTCCTGCGTGATCGCGGGGAACTTGACGTTGCCCTCGCTGTCCAGCGGCAGCTCGGAGACGTCGCCGATCCGGAAGCGGTCCCAGGCCACGGTCTGCTTGATGGTCTCCGACTTGTCGCCCTCGGAACCCCACACCGTCGGGCCGATGGCCGGCTCCTTCGAGGGGCCGACGACGACCGCGCCGGCGCCGTCGCCGAACAGGAAGGCCGTGGCCCGGTCCTCCAGGTCGGTCAGGTCGCTGAGCCGCTCCACGCCGATGACGAGCACGTACTCGGCGGAACCCTCCACCACCATGCCCTTGGCGAGCGTGAGGCCGTAGCCGAAGCCCGCGCAGCCGGCCGAGATGTCGAAGGCGGCGGCCTTGTTCGTGCCCAGCGTGTCCGCGATCTCGGTGGCGATGGCCGGGGTCTGCTTGAAGTGCGAGACGGTCGAGACGACCACGGCGCCGATCTGCTCGGCGGAGATGCCGGCGTCCGCGATCGCCTTGCCGGCGGCCTCGACGGACATCGCGGCCACGGTCTCCTCGGGACCGGCCCAGTGCCGGGTCTGGATGCCGGAGCGCGAGCGGATCCACTCGTCGGACGAGTCGATCTTCTCCAGGATCACCTCGTTGGGCACCACCCGGGTCGGGCGGTAGCCGCCGACACCGAGGATGCGCGCATAGGGGGCGCCCTGGCTGGGCTTGATCTTCGCCATCTACGGCTCCTTAGGCGCCGGCGCCGGCGTGCTCAGCGATGAGCGCGCGGGCCGCTTCGAGGTCGTCGGGGGTCTTCAGGGCGAGCGTCTTCACACCGGGCAGGGCGCGCTTGGCCAGGCCGGTCAGCGTGCCGCCCGGGCACACCTCGAGCAGCGCGGTGACGCCCAGCTCCTTGAAGGTCTCCATGCACTGGTCCCAGCGCACGGGGTTGGCGACCTGGCCGGCCAGCCGCTCCAGGACCTCGGCGCCGTTGCCGACCGTCCTGCCGTCCTTGTTGGAGACGTAGGCGACCTTCGGGTCGGCCGGCGTCAGCTCCGCGATGGCCTTCTCCAGCGTCTCGACGGCCGGGGCCATGTGACGGGTGTGGAAGGCGCCGGCGACCTTCAGCGCGACGACCTTGCGGACGCCCTCGGGCTTGTCCTCGGCCAGCGCGGCCAGCTGCTCCAGCGTTCCCGCCGCGACGATCTGGCCCGCGCCGTTGATGTTCGCCGGGGTCAGCCCCAGCTTCTCCAGGTGCGGGACGGTCACCTCGGGGTCGCCGCCGAGCAGCGCCGACATGCCGGTCTCGGTGATCGCGGCGGCGTCGGCCATCGCCAGACCCCGCCGGCGGACCAGACGCAGCGCGTCGGTGTCGTCCAGGACCCCGGCGAAGGCGGCCGCGGTGATCTCACCGACGCTGTGGCCCGCGACCGCACCCGGCGCGACCTCGGAGATGTCACCGAGTGCCGCGGCGGACAGCAGGCCGGCGGCGACCAGCAGCGGCTGGGCCACGGCCGTGTCACGGATGGCGTCGGCGTCGGCCCCGGTGCCGTAGTGGACCAGGTCCAGGTCGATGGCGTCCGACCAGGCGGCGACGCGGTCCTTGGCGCCGGGCAGTTCGAGCCAGGGGGTCAGGAAGCCGGGCGTCTGGGCGCCCTGGCCGGGAGCGACGAGTACGAGCACTCTCACACTCTCTCTTGGGGACGGCCGGGGCCGCCCGTGGGGACAGGGACGAAGAACACGGGGGCGTTTTGTGGGCCCCCGACAAAACCCTATGTCTGAGGTTCGCCGTCGACCAGACGCCCCAGGATGAGCGCGATCCGCAGCGTGAAGGCGGATCGTACATCCGAGGGTGACCAGCCGGTGACGTCAGTCACACGTCGGAGCCGGTAGCGCACGGTGTTCGGGTGAACGAAGAGCATCCGGGCCGCGCCCTCCAGACTGCTCGCCTGCTCCAGGTAGACACTCAGGGTCTCCAGGAGCGCGGAGCCCGCTTCCTCCAACGGTCTGTAGATCTCCTCCACCAGCTGCTCGCGGGCGCTCGGATCGCCCGCGATGGCCCGCTCCGGCAGGAGATCGTCCGCCAGTACCGGCCGCGGCGCGTCCTGCCAGGCGGAACACGCCTTCAGCCCGGCGGCGGCGGCCTGCGCGGACCGGGTGGCGGCCAGCAGATCCGGTACGACGGGCCCGGCGACGACCGGTCCGGCGGCGAACGGGCCGATCAGCGACTTGGCGACGGCGAGCGGATTGTCGCTGCCGCCCGCGATGACGACGAGCCGGTCCCCGAGCACCCCGGTGAGCACCTGGAGCTTGGCGTGCCGGGCGGCCCGCCGGATGGCCTCCACGGTCAGCTCGCTGTCCCCGTCGGGCGCGGTCCCGAGGACGAGGCACACATGCTCGGGCGAGTTCCAGCCGAGCGCGGCCGCCCGGCTGACGGCCCCCTCGTCGGCCTCCCCGCTGAGCACGGCGTTCACGACCAGCGACTCCAGCCGCGCGTCCCAGGCACCGCGTGCCTCGGCGGCCTGGGCGTACACCTGGGCGGTGGCGAAGGCGATCTCGCGGGCGTACACGAGCAGTGCCTCGCGCAGCACCCGCTCGTCGCCGGGAGCGGCCACCTCGTCGATGGCGCTCTCCATGACCTCGATCGTGGTCCGCACCATCTCCACGGTCTGGCGCAGCGTGATGGCCCGGGTCAGCTCCCGCGGCGCGGTCCCGAAGACGTCGGTGGAGATCGCCTGCGGGGCGTCCGGGTACCGGAACCACTCGGTGAAGGCGGCGATCCCCGCCTGGGCCACGAGCCCGATCCAGGAACGGTTCTCCGGTGGCATCGCCCGGTACCACGGCAGCGTCTCGTCCATCCGCGCGATGGCCTGCGCGGCGAGCGATCCGGAGGACTTCTCCAGCCGCTTCAGCGTCGCGGAGTGCGGGTGGACGGCGGGTGCGCGGTGATCGGCGCGGGAATCCGCGTGGGGATCGCTGCTGCGGGATTCGGGTTCGGGCACGGGGACAAGACTGCCTTATCCGGACGACCCCGTGCGCCGCAGGGTAGGAGGCAGGTGAGAGGCCGGAGACGCGGCGGGGCTACCGTGGTGCCCGTGATGGAGGTACGGCGCGCCGCTGAGCGCTATCGCGGAGGGGACCCGCAGGCCGGGACAGACACCTGGCACGCCTTCTCCTTCGGCCCGCACTACGACCCCGCCAACCTGCGCTTCGGCGCCGTGATCGCCTGCAACGAGGAGCACCTCGCGCCCGGCGCCGGCTTCGACGAACACCCGCACAGCCACACCGAGATCGTCACCTGGGTGATCGAGGGCGAGCTGACCCACCGCGACTCCGCGGGCCACGAGACGACGGTCCGCCCCGGCGACGTGCAGCACCTCGGCGCCGCGGCGGGCGTCCGCCACGTGGAACGCAACGACGGCGCGGCCCCGCTGGTCTTCCTCCAGATGTGGCTGGCGCCGAGGGAGCCGGGCGGCGACCCCTCGTACACCATCGTCCCCGGCATCGCCGACTCCACGCCCTACGCCCTCCCGGCGGCCGGCGCCATGCTCCACGTCCGCCGCCTGGCCCCGGGGGAGCGGACGGCGGTCCCGGACGGTGCGTACGTCTACGTCCATGTGATCCGGGGCACGGTCCGGCTGGCGGAAGAGGAGCTGGCGGCGGGCGACTCGGCCCGGATCACCGGCGCGCAGGGCCTGGCGGCGGTGGGGACGACGGAGGCGGAGCTGCTGGTGTGGGAAATGGCGGGGTGAGGCCCGGCTCAGCCGCGCAGTTCCGCCAGCACCGCGTCCGTGAACACCGGCCACGCCTCGATCGCCCAGGGCCCGAACGCGCGGTCCGCGAGGGCGACCGCCGCCACCCCCGCATCCGGGTCGATCCACAGGAACGTACCCGCCTGGCCGAAGTGACCGAAGGTCCGCGGGGACGACGAACTTCCCGTCCAGTGCGGTGACTTGGCGTCGCGGATCTCGAAGCCCAGCCCCCAGTCGTTCGGGTTCTGGTGGCCGTAGCCCGGCAGGACGCCCTTCGTCCCCGGGTACTGCACCGTCATCGCCTGCGCCACCGTCCGCGGATCCAGCAGCCGGGGCGCCTGCACCTCCGCCGCGAACCGCAGCAGGTCCGCGACCGTGGACACCCCGTCCTTGGCGGGCGAGCCCGCCAGCGACGTCGACGTCATCCCCAGCGGCTCCAGCACCGCCTGCCGCAGATACTCGGCGAACGGAATGTCCGTCGCCTTGGCGATGTGGTCGCCGAGCTGCTCGAAACCGGCGTTGGAGTACAGCCGCCGCTCCCCGGCCGGCGCCGTCACCCGGTGCTCGTCGAAGGCCAGTCCGGAGGTGTGCGCGAGCAGGTGCCGCACGGTCGCACCGGGCGGACCGGCCGGCTCGTCCAGCTCGATCGCGCCCTCCTCGTACGCCACGAGCGCCGCGTAGGCCGCCAGCGGCTTGGTGACCGAGGCGAGCGGAAAGCGGTGCTCGACGGGTCCGTGCGTCCCGAGGACGGTCCCGTCGGCCCGTACGACACCCGCCGCGGCGGTGGGCACGGGCCAGTTCTCGATCGACGCGAGGCTCTTCAGCGACATGGGGAACGACATGGGGGCGAGCCTATGCGGCTCACAGGCGCAGCCGCATCGACGGGTCCGGGTCACGCGTGAAGCCGAGGGAGGCGTACAGCGGCTCGGCCTGCGGGGAGGCGTTGAGCAGCACGTGCCCGGCGCCCCGCGCGCGGAACCAGGCCAGCAGCTCCTCCATGCACGCGCGCGCGTATCCGCGCCGCCGGGCGTCCGGATCGGTCGCCACGCTGAAGACGTACCCGACGCGACCGTGCGGGTTGCCGGCCTTCCCGATGCGGTACTCCAGCGTCCCGGCCACCAGCGCGGCCAGCGCCCCCGGCCGGTCGGGGTGGTCCACGACGAAGGCCGCGAAGTCCCCGTCCTCCTCGGCCAGTCGCGCGCGCAGCGTCGGCAGGGACGCCGTGTGCCAGTCGGTCGATCCGTCAGGTCCCGCGATCGGCAGCGCGTCCAGCATGACCTGGCGCAGCCGCAGCACTTCCACGGCGTCCTCGGGCAGGGCCCGGCGTACAAGACTCATGCGGCGCACGCTAGCCAACCGCCCCGCTGTGCGTCCCTGGTATTTCTTACCGGGTTCCGCTTGCCTGGAGTGCACTCGAAGGCCATAGCGTGGGGCCATGACGGTGATGCAGACCAAGCCGGCGGACCCCGCACGCACGGCCCCCGCAGACATCTGCTCCGCCCCACCGAGACGCCATCCGCGCCCCGACGGCGAGGACCGCTACACGATCAGCGAGGTCGTCGCGTTCACCGGGCTGACCGCGCACACCCTGCGCTGGTACGAGCGGATCGGGCTGATGCCGCACGTCGACCGCTCCCACACCGGCCAGCGCCGCTACAGCAACCGCGACCTGGACTGGCTGGACTTCGTGACCAAGCTGCGGCTGACGGGCATGCCGGTGGCGGACATGGTGCGGTACGCGGAGCTGGTGCGGGAGGGCGAGAGCACCTACGCCGAGCGCCAGGAACTGCTGGAGTCGACCCGCAGGGACGTCCTGACCCGCATCGCGGAACTGCACGACACCCTGTCCGTCCTGGACCGCAAGATCAGCTTCTACGCGGCGGGCAAGTGATCCCCCAGAGCTGATCCCCGAGGTCTGATCCCCTACAGCTCGGCCAGCAACTCGGCCTTCTTGGAGGAGAATTCCTCGTCGGTGACCAGCCCGGCCTGATGCAGCTCCCCGAGATGCCGGATCCGCTCGGCGATGTCGGCGGGGTCCCGCCGCGCCGGGGCCGGCAGCGCGGGTACCGGCCCCCTCGTGCGCACGGCCGCCAGGACCGCCGCGGCGAACGGCAGCGACTCGTGCACCGGGCCGTACCCCAGCCCGAAGACCACGGCCGCCGGGTCCTGGTCGGCCTGCACCGCCGGGGCCGCCGAGTCGGCCGAGCGCCTGATCAGCCGCAGATGCCCCTCGAAGACCTCCGGCGAGCGCCACTGCACCCCGCTGAGGTCGGTGACCGGAAAGCTCTGGTCGCCCGCCTTCCACTTCGCCGAGGACGCGCCCGTCCAGGACCAGCGGAACTGCACGGCCGTCCCGTCGAAGGAGGCCTTCGCGTCGTACGCCTTGAAGTGCAGCGGCGCCTCGGGCGCGGGCACCATGTGGCGGTCGACCGGCCCGGAACCGGTCAGCAGCCCCTTCAGCTCGTCCGCGTAGTACTCGGCGAGCGTCTCCCGCTCGGCCGGCAGCACCAGCCGGTACGGATCGGAGCCGTCCTTGAGCTGCCCGTCGGCCGCCTCCAGCAGCGGATCGGCGCCGGCGCGCGGCAGCAGCCGCAGGACGACGGTGCCGCGCTTGCCCGGGGTGAGGCTCACGTCCTCGACCGCGGACAGCGGGATGCGCCGTTCGCCGAGCGCCTGGAACAGCTTCGGTGTTCGAATCCCCCGTTCGTAACGGATGAGCACGGAGTCGGACTCGAACTCCCAGACGGCATGAAATCCCGCCAGTACGTCACCCATGCGGCTCATCGTATGCGGCACGTGCTCCTCCGTCGCCACCCGCGCAGACCGCACTTCCTGCTGTTTCTACGCGCGTCCGGCCGTAGCCGTGCCGGGCGCACCGGCCCGGCACGCGTCGTTGTCCCGGGCGCACGTCACCGCGGCGTACGCGCCGACGCCGACGTCGGCGAGATTGCTCAGGCTGTCCGTGCCCGGCTGGAAATAGCCGGCGTGGCCCTGGGCGTCCCGGGCCGACAGCACACGCGCGCCGAACGCCGAGGACACCGGGTCGGCACCGTGCCCGAGCCCGCCCAACTCCAGGTACGGCACGTCCTGGATCCAGTCGGTGGCGTCCCGCATCGCCCACACCCGGGCGCCGGTGCGCAGATGAGAGGCCTCGGAGACCCGCATGCCGGGGCTCGCGGCCACCGCTATGTCGGACACCCGGCGGGGCATGTCGTGCGCGGCGACCCCGCAGACCACCGTGCCGTAGCTGTGGCAGATCGTCGTCACCGGCGCCGTGCCCGGCAGGGCCTCCAGCAGGGAGTTCAGCCGCAGGGCCCCCTCCGCGGCGCGCAGGCCGGTGGCCGCGTCCACGCCGAGCCCGTCGGGCGCGGTGTAGTCGGCCCAGGCGATCACGGCCGTGCGGGTGCCGGGGCTCGCCTTGCGCTCCTGCGCGTACAGCGCCGTGGCCATGCCGACCGGCGCGGTGTACGGCCGGTTCGTCTTCTGGAAGGTGAGCAGGTCGGTGTCGACGCCGGGGACGACGACCGAGATCCGCTGGGCCCGGTCCAGGTTTCCGAACACCTCGGCGATCCGGCCCGTGCCCTCGGGGTCGAAGGAGAGGATCTGCCGGCCGGGCGTGAGCAGGGACTCGTAGCGGTGCATACGACGGCCCGCGTCCTGGTGCCCGGCCGTGCTGAGCCGGCCGTCGTGCATGCGCTTCTGCTCGACCTCGCGGGCCTGCTCCAGCGCGATGCGGTTGGCGCGGTAGCGCAAGGTGACCGGGGCGCCGTTCATGTTGCCGACCGCGAGCGGATAGCGGTGGGCGAGGCGGCTCTGGTCCGCGGGGGAGAGGGACGCGAAGAAGCGGGTGAGGCGCGCCGGGTCGCCCTCGGGGTCCGGCAGGTGGTGGCCGTGCAGCCGGCCGTGCTCCCACGTGGCGAGCGAGGCCTGAAGGGCCGTCGACTCACGGTGGCTGCGCAGGGCGGTCCAGCCGGTGGTCGCGAGCATCACGAACACCACGGCCAGCGCCAGCAGTGCGCGCCAGACGTTCAGTTGCGGGGAGGTGTCGAAGGAAGTCACTGGGAGGACACACTAGGAGAACGGGACGGTCTCGCGGTAACCGAGTGACAGGTATCACGTTTCGTCGAAGATCGAACGCCCTGTCAGTCCGGTCGACGAGCCCCGCCCGCACGCCAGTTGCCGGTGAGCGCCGGACCCACCTGATCCAGGTAGGACGCGGTGAGTTGACGGATCGACTCCAGGCTGAAGTCCTCGCCCGTGCACCACTGCCGCTCGGTGACCCTTATCACCCCGCCGAACACGGCCACCGCCAGCCTCGGCCGGGGGTCGGCGTCCGGGTCGACGCCCTCGCGCTCGGCCAGCAGCCGCGCGACCGCCTCCTCGGTCGCGGCCGAGCGGCGCAGGTGCGCGGCGAGCAGCGCCGGCGTCGACTCGATCGTGCGGTACATGCGCAGGTACAACTCGACCGGCACCGCCGACTCGACCGTCTCGCGGATCGCGTCCCAGCCCTCCAGCACCGCCTGGCGCAGCGCCTCCATCGGGGACTCGTGCGCGGGGCGCGCCCGCACGCACGCCAGGAAGTGCTGTTCGGTCATGTCCTGCACCGCGAACGCCGCGTCCTCCTTGCCGGCGAAGTACCGGAAGAAGGTGCGCTGCGAGACGTCGACGGCCTCGGCGATCTCGTCGACGGTGGTGTGCTCGTACCCCTGGGTCGTGAACAGTTCGAGGGCGGCTCGCAGCAGCGACTCCCGGGTGCGCTGTTTCTTGCGTTCGCGCAGAGTTTTCACACGTGTCAGTTACTGTCATGTGAAATCGTTTGTCAACTGTCAGCAGCTGTCACTAGCCTCGAACGTATGACTAGTCAGACCACCATCGACGCCTCGGGGGCGGGGGACGGGGCGCCGGCGGCCCCGTTCGAGGCGCCCCCTCCCGCGGGGCTGCGCGGCCATCCGTGGTTCACCCTCATCACCGTCGCCGTCGGGGTCATGATGGTGGCCCTCGACGGCACCATCGTGGCCATCGCGAACCCCGCGATCCAGAAGGACCTCAAGGCGAGCTTCGCCGACGTCCAGTGGATCACCAACGGATACTTCCTCGCCCTCGCGGTCTCCCTGATCACCGCGGGCAAGCTCGGCGACCGCTTCGGGCACCGCCAGACCTTCCTGATAGGCGTGACCGGCTTCGCCGCCGCCTCCGGCGCCATCGGCCTGTCGAACAGCATCGCCGCCGTCGTCACCTTCCGCGTCTTCCAGGGCCTGTTCGGCGCCCTGCTGATGCCGGCCGCGCTCGGCCTGCTGCGGGCCACCTTCCCGGCCGAGAAGCTCAACATGGCGATCGGCATCTGGGGCATGGTGATCGGCGCGTCCACCGCGGGCGGCCCGATCCTCGGCGGCGTCCTCGTCGAGCGCGTCAGCTGGCAGTCCGTGTTCTTCATCAACGTGCCGGTCGGTGCCGTCGCCCTGGTCCTCGGCCTGCTGATCCTGCTCGACCACCGCGCCGAGAACGCCCCGCGCTCCTTCGACATCCTCGGCATCGGGCTGCTCTCCGGCGCCATGTTCTGCCTGGTCTGGGCGCTCATCAAGGCCCCGACGTGGGGCTGGGGCGACGGGAAGACCTGGGCGTTCATCGCCGCCTCGGTGCTGCTCTTCGCGCTCTTCTCGGTCTGGGAGACGAGGGTCGCGGAGCCGCTGATCCCCCTCGGCCTGTTCCGCTCGGTCCCGCTCTCGGCCGGCGTGGTCCTCATGGTCCTGATGGCCATCGCCTTCATGGGCGGCCTGTTCTTCGTGACGTTCTACCTCCAGAACGTGCACGGACTGACCCCGATCAAGGCCGGTCTGCACCTGCTGCCGCTCACCGGCATGATGATCGTCGGCTCGCCGCTGGCCGGTGCCGCGATCACCAAGCTCGGCCCGCGCATCCCGCTGGCCGGCGGCATGACCGCGACCGCCGTCGCCATGTACGGCATGTCGACGCTCAAGGCCGACACCGGCAGCGGCGTCATGTCGATCTGGTTCGCGCTGCTCGGCTTCGGCCTCGCGCCGGTCATGGTCGGCGCCACCGAGGTCATCGTCGGCAACGCCCCCATGGAGCTGTCCGGTGTCGCGGGCGGCCTCCAGCAGGCGGCCATGCAGATCGGCGGCAGCCTCGGTACGGCCGTGCTCGGCGCCGTGATGGCCTCCAAGGTCGACAGCGACCTGGCGGGCAACTGGACGGGGGCGGGGCTGCCGAAGCTGACCCCGGCCCAGCTGGGCCAGGCCTCCGAGGCGGTCCAGGTCGGTGTGGCGCCGCTGCCCAAGGGCACGCCGGAGCCGGTCGCCGCGAAGATCACCGAGGTCGCGCACCACACGTTCATCTCCGGCATGAGCCTCGCCTCCCTGGTCGCGGCGGGCGTGGCGGCGGTCGCCATCCTCGTCGCGCTGCTCACCAAGCGGGGCGTGAACGCCGAGGCGGGCGCGGGCGTGGGTCACATCTGACGCCGATCCGGGCGGAGTTCACCTATCAGGGTGACGCCGCTCAAGATCCCTCGCACCGGGCGCGCGCCGCAGGTCACAGTGGGTCAAGTCCTCCGCAGGGCATGGGAGGACGGCCGGGCCACGGCGCGCGCTGCGGAGGGGGCAGTGCGCGCCGGCCTGCGGCGCTTGGGCCGGGCGGCAACCGGTGTGGTGCCACTTCGCCGTTGCCGGGCGCGGGTCCGTGGTGGTCACTCGCGCAGTTCCCGCGCCCCTTCAGGGCGCTCGGCTGCAGCCTGCCAAGGGGCCCGGGGAACTGCGCGACCAGCCACGAACCACCGGTACCCGGCAACGGCGAAGCGATCCCTCCCCGGTCGCCGTCGGCCAAAGCCGAGCGCAGCGCTACGCGTCGCCGCCCGCCGCGCCCGGATGTGCCGCGGAGACATCCAGCAACTGGTACCGGTCGATGGCCTGCTTCAGCGCGGAGCGGTCGACCTTGCCCTCCCGGGCAAGCTCGGTCAGGACCGCCACCACGATCGACTGGGCGTCGATGTGGAAGAAGCGCCGCGCCGCGCCCCGGGTGTCGGCGAAGCCGAAGCCGTCCGCGCCCAGCGACTGGTACGTGCCCGGCACCCACCGCGCGATCTGGTCCGGAACCGAGCGCATCCAGTCGGACACGGCCACGAACGGCCCCTCGGCGCCGCCGAGTTTGCGCGTCACGTACGGCACGCGCTGCTCCTCCTCCGGGTGCAGCAGGTTGTGCTCCTCGCAGGCCACGGCCTCGCGGCGCAGCTCGTTCCAGGAGGTGGCCGACCAGACGTCGGCCTTCACGTTCCAGTCCTCGGCGAGGATCCTCTGCGCCTCCAGCGCCCACGGCACCGCCACGCCCGACGCCATGATCTGCGCCGGGATCGAGCCCGCCGTGGCCGGGCCGATCCTGTGGACGCCCTTGAGGATGCCCTCGACGTCCACGTCGGCCGGTTCGGCCGGGTGCTGGATGGGCTCGTTGTAGACGGTCAGGTAGTAGAAGACGTCCTCGCCGTGCGGGTGTTCGGCGTCGCCGCCGTACATCCGGCGCAGGCCGTCCTGCACGATGTGCGCGATCTCGTACGCGTACGCCGGGTCGTAGGCCACGCACGCCGGGTTGGTCGAGGCGAGCAACTGCGAGTGTCCGTCGGCGTGTTGGAGGCCCTCACCGGTCAGGGTCGTACGGCCCGCGGTCGCGCCCAGTACGAAACCGCGCGCCAACTGGTCAGCCATCTGCCAGAACTGGTCGCCGGTGCGCTGGAAACCGAACATCGAGTAGAAGACGTAGACCGGGATCAGCGGCTCGCCGTGCGTGGCGTAGGCCGAGCCCGCCGCGATCAGCGACGCCGTGCAGCCCGCCTCGGAGATGCCGTCGTGCAGCATCTGGCCGGTCGGCGACTCCTTGTAGGCGAGCAGCAGTTCACGGTCCACCGACTCGTACTGCTGGCCCAGCGGGTTGTAGATCTTCGCGCTCGGGAAGAAGGAGTCCATGCCGAACGTGCGGTACTCGTCCGGCGCGATCAGCACGAAGCGCCGGCCGATCTCCTTGTCCCGCATGAGGTCCTTGAGGAGCCGGACGAACGCCATCGTCGTCGCGATGGACTGCTGGCCCGTGCCCTTCTTCACCGTCGCGTACGTCTTGTCGTCCGGCAGCGGCAGCGGCTTCGAGCGCACGACGCGCGTCGGGACGTACCCGCCGCACTGCTTGCGCATGTCGTGCATGTACTGGATCTCGTCGGTGTCCCTGCCCGGGTGGTAGTACGGCGGCGGGCCCGACTCCAGCCGCTGGTCCGTGATCGGCAGGTGCAGGCGGTCCCGGAAGCGCTTGAGGTCGTCGACCGTCAGCTTCTTCATCTGGTGCGTGGCGTTGCGTCCCTCGAAGTTGGGGCCCAGCGTCCAGCCCTTGATCGTCTTGGCCAGGATGACCGTCGGCTGGCCCTTGTGCTCCTTGGCCGCCGTGAACGCCGCGTAGATCTTGCGGTGGTCGTGGCCGCCGCGGCCCAGGTGCAGGATCTGGTCGTCGGTCATGTTCTCGACCATGGCGCGCAGCCGGTGGTCGTCGCCGAAGAAGTGGTCCCGGATGTAGGCGCCCGACTCCGTGGCGTACGTCTGGAACTGGCCGTCCGGGGTGTTGTTCATCTTGTTGACGAGGATGCCGTCCCGGTCCTGCGCGAGCAGCGGGTCCCAGGTGCGGTCCCAGATCAGCTTGATCACGTTCCACCCGGCGCCCCGGAAGATCGACTCCAGCTCCTGGATGATCTTGCCGTTGCCGCGCACCGGACCGTCGAGGCGCTGGAGGTTGCAGTTGACCACGAAGGTCAGGTTGTCCAGGCCCTCGCGGGCGGCGATGGACAGCTGGCCGAGCGACTCCGGCTCGTCCATCTCGCCGTCGCCGAGGAACGCCCACACATGGGAGCCGGAGGTGTCGGCGATGCCGCGCGCCTCCATGTAGCGGTTCATCCGGGCCTGGAAGATCGCCCCGAGCGGGCCGAGGCCCATGGAGACCGTCGGGAACTCCCAGAAGTCCGGCATCGAGCGCGGGTGGGGGTAGCTGGACAGGCCGTTCGGGTACTTCGACTTCTCCTGGCGGAAGCCGTCGAGCTGGTCCTCGGTGAGCCGGTCGAGCAGGTACGCGCGCGCGTAGATGCCGGGGGAGGCGTGGCCCTGGAAGAAGACCTGGTCGCCGCCCCTGCCGTCGTCCTTGCCGCGGAAGAAGTGGTTGAAGCCGACGTCGTACAGCGAGGCGGAGGAGGCGAAGGTGGCGATGTGGCCGCCGACCCCGATGCCGGGGCGCTGGGCGCGTGAGACCATCACGGCCGCGTTCCAGCGGGTCGCGTTGAGGATCCTGCGCTCGATCTCCTCGTTGCCCGGGAAGAACGGCTCGCTCTTGGTCGGGATCGTGTTGACGTAGTCCGTGCTGCGCATCTCGGGCACGGCCACGCGCTTCTCGCGGGCCCGCTCGATCAGGCGGAGCATGAGATAGCGGGCCCGCTCCCGGCCGCGTTCGTCCACGGCGGCGTCGAGGGAGTCGAGCCACTCCTGGGTCTCTTCGGGATCGAAGTCAGGGACCTGACTCGGAAGGCCGCCAATGATGATCGGGTTGCGATCGGATCCGGAAGGCACGCTGTTCCTTACCTGTCAGAGGGCCGTTTTTCTGCTGTTTCCTGCGGTTTCCTGCTTGTCCGCACCTGCCTGCGCCGTTCCCCATCGTCTACCTCGGGGCGGCGTACGTCATCTCCGCCAGTGATTTCCGTTGGTGGAGGAGGCTTCGTAAAACAGGCAAATGTGTGTGATTTGGGTCACTCTGGATCGGGGTGCGGTGCCAGAAGTTGCGGTGACAAGGTCGGGATCGTCACCGTTTCGGCGGTCCGGAGGGCCGGGTACTTGCGCGATCCGCCCCGCACGTGTGGACTACGGCCAAGCATCACGCGCACGCGCGTGGCTGAGTTGTTCCCAAAAACATGATCAGGAGGCAGACCGTGAGCGCGACCGCGGACCACGCGGAGACGAGCCTGGCCGTCAGGCTGGGTTTCCAGCCCGACCAGGTGGTCCAGGAGATCGGCTACGACGACGACGTCGACCAGGAACTCCGTGAGTCCATCGAGCAGGTCACCGGCACCGAGCTGGTGGACGAGGACTACGACGACGTGGCCGATGCCGTGTTGCTGTGGTTCCGTGACGAGGACGGAGACCTGACGGACGCGCTGGTCGATGCCATCGGGTTCCTCGAAGAGGACGGCCACATCGTCCTGCTGACGCCGAAGACCGGCCGGGACGGGTACGTCGAGCCCAGCGACATCAACGACGCGACGCAGACGGCCGGTCTGTCGCAGACCAAGAGCATCAGCGCGGGCAAGGACTGGAACGGCAGCAAGCTGTCGACCCCGAAGAGCGCCAAGCGCTGACGGTCTCCCGCAGGTGAGCGAGGCGGGGGCGGCGGTCCCTCAGGGTGACCGCCGCCCCCGTCGCCGTAGGCTGTCCTCCTCCGAACAGCCCACCGAAAGGGAGACATCCCGATGGCGATCCAGGTCGGCGACAAGGCCCCCGACTTCGAGCTCAAGGACAACCATGGCGCCACCGTGAAGCTCTCGGACTTCCGCGGTGAGAAGAAGGTCGTCCTGCTCTTCTACCCCTTCGCCTTCACCGGTGTGTGCACCGGCGAGCTGTGCGAGGTGCGCGACAACCTGCCGAAGTTCGCCGACCGCGACACCCAGGTGCTCGCCGTCTCCAACGACTCCATCCACACCCTGCGCGTCTTCGCCGAGCAGGAGGGCCTGGAGTACCCGCTGCTGAGCGACTTCTGGCCGCACGGCAACGTCTCGCGCGCCTACGGCGTCTTCGACGAGGACAAGGGTTGCGCCGTGCGGGGCACCTTCATCATCGACAAGGAGGGTGTCGTGCGCTGGACCGTGGTCAACGGCCTGCCGGACGCCCGTGACCTGAACGAGTACGTGAAGGCGCTCGACACCCTGTAGGCCGACCGTGGGCCGACACCTGTGCGTCGTCGGGTCCAGGGTCTGCGGGGGGCGGGAACCCGTCACTAGGATCGGCACGTTGATCCCGTATCCGAAGCACGACGGGGCTCCCCGCCCCCGGACACCACATGGAGGACTCGTGGGAGTCAGCCTCAGCAAGGGCGGCAACGTATCGCTGACGAAGGAGGCCCCGGGCCTGACCGCGGTCCTCGTCGGTCTGGGCTGGGACGCCCGCACCACGACCGGCAGCGACTTCGACCTCGACGCCAGCGCGCTGCTGCTGAACAACGCAGGCAAGGTCGCGAGCGACCAGCACTTCGTCTTCTTCAACAACCTCAAGAGCCCCGACGGCTCCGTCGAGCACACCGGTGACAACATCACCGGTGAGGGCGAGGGCGACGACGAGGCCATCAAGGTCAACCTGGCCGGCGTCCCGGCCGACATCGAGAAGATCGTCTTCCCGGTGTCGATCTACGACGCCGAGAACCGCCAGCAGTCCTTCGGCCAGGTCCGCAACGCCTACATCCGGGTGCTGAACCAGGCCGGCGGCCAGGAGATCGCCCGCTACGACCTGAGCGAGGACGCCTCCACCGAGACCGCCATGGTCTTCGGCGAGCTGTACCGCAACGGGGCGGAGTGGAAGTTCCGCGCCATCGGCCAGGGCTACGCCTCCGGTCTGCGCGGCATCGCCCAGGACTTCGGCGTCAACGTCTGACGGCCGACGTCCGACCCCGCAACCGTCCGGCGCCGCACCGTTTAGGGGCGGCGCCGGACGCGCAGGACAACCAGAGAAGCACCACTAGGGGAGGACCAGCATCATGGGCGTCACGCTCGCCAAGGGAGGCAACGTCTCCCTCTCCAAGGCCGCACCCAACCTCACGAACGTCATGATCGGGCTCGGCTGGGACGCGCGGTCCACCACCGGCGCCCCCTTCGACCTGGACGCCAGCGCGCTGCTGTGCGGCGCCGGCAACCGGGTGCTGGGCGACGAGTGGTTCGTCTTCTACAACCAGCTCAAGAGCCCCGACGGCTCCGTCGAGCACACCGGCGACAACCTCACCGGTGAGGGCGAGGGGGACGACGAATCGATTCTGGTCGACCTCGCCAAGGTCCCGCCGCAGTGCGAGAAGATCGCCTTCCCCGTCTCGATCCACATGGCGGACGAGCGCGGTCAGACCTTCGGCCAGGTCTCCAACGCCTTCATCCGCGTGGTCAACCAGGCCGACGGCCAGGAGCTGGCGCGCTACGACCTGAGCGAGGACGCCTCCACCGAGACCGCCATGATCTTCGGCGAGCTGTACCGCTACCAGGGAGAGTGGAAGTTCCGGGCCGTGGGCCAGGGCTACGCCTCGGGTCTGCGTGGTATCGCCCTGGACTTCGGGGTGAACGTTTCGTAGCCGCTGGTACCGCCGGCAGGGTGCACCTCTACACTCGGGGTCAACGTTTAGCAAAGCCGAGTACGGCGCGGGGGAGACCCGTACCTAGATGATTGGGTAGCCAGTGCTTCTGAAAACCTTCGGCTGGTCGTTCGCGGTGACCGCGCTCGGCCTGGTCGCCGCGGTCTTCTACGGGGGGTGGGAGGCCTTCGGCGTCGTGGCGATCCTCGCCGTCCTGGAGATCTCGCTGTCGTTCGACAACGCGGTCGTCAACGCCGGGATCCTGAAGAAGATGAACGCCTTCTGGCAGAAGATCTTCCTCACGGTCGGCGTTCTCATCGCGGTCTTCGGCATGCGGCTGGTCTTCCCGGTCGTCATCGTGGCCATCACCGCCAAGCTCAGCCCCGTCGACGCGGTCCACCTCGCCTTCAGCGACAAGGACCGCTACCAGCAGCTGGTCACCGACGCCCACCCGGCGATCGCCGCCTTCGGCGGGATGTTCCTGCTGATGATCTTCCTCGACTTCATCTTCGAGGACCGGGACATCCAGTGGCTGCGCTGGATCGAGCGGCCCCTGGCCAAGCTCGGCAAGGTCGACATGCTGTCGGTCTGCATCGCCCTGATCGTCCTGCTGATCACCTCCTTCACCTTCGCCGTCCACGCCCACCAGCACGGCGGCTCCCATGTCGACAAGGCCCAGACGGTCCTGATCGCCGGCATCGCCGGCCTGATCACGTACATGATCGTCGGCGGTCTGTCCGGCTACTTCGAGGACCGGCTGGAGGAAGAGGAGGAGCGCGAGCACGAGGAGGAGGAAGAGGCCGCCCGCACCGGCAGGAAGAAGTCGGCGGTGCTGCTGGCCGGCCAGGCCGCGTTCTTCATGTTCCTCTACCTGGAGGTCCTGGACGCGTCCTTCTCCTTCGACGGCGTGATCGGCGCCTTCGCCATCACCAACGACATCGTGATGATGGCCCTCGGCCTCGGCATCGGCGCGATGTACGTCCGCTCGCTCACGGTCTACCTGGTCCGCCAGGGCACCCTCGACGACTACGTCTACCTGGAGCACGGCGCCCACTACGCCATCGGCGCCCTGGCCGTGATCCTCATGGTCACCATCCAGTACGAGATCAACGAGGTCATCACCGGCCTCGTCGGCGTCGTCCTGATCGCCCTGTCCTTCTGGTCCTCCGTCCGCCGCAACCGCGCGCTCGAAGCCGCCGGCGAGGACAGCGACGCCCCGGCCGAGGTGTCCTCAGGGGTGTGACGCCCCCGCGGGTGAGGAACGCTCTGAGCGGGGCGGCCGGCACGGGCCGGCCGCCCCGACGGCGTACAGGGGCATCGACGTACCGGCGCACAGCCGCGTGACCTGGGGGCGGGAATGGGTTTCTTCGACGGACTGCGGGGCGCCAGCGCCGCCAACTTCGACTCGGGCGAGGCCGCGACCGGCTCCATCCAGATGTCCGCCCGGCACCACACGGTCTCCCTCACCAAACAGGGCGCGGCCACGGGCAACCTGCGAGTCAACCTGACCTGGCGGATGCGCACGTCCGACGACTTCGACACCGCCCCGCGCGCCGGCCTCTTCCGGCACCCCTTCAGGGCGCTCAAACCGCCGGAGGTGCTCGGGCACGGCCAGAGCATGGTCAACGTCGACCTCGACCTCGGCTGCCTGTACGAACTGGCCGACGGCACGAAGGGCGTCGTACAGCCGCTCGGCAACCTCCTCGGCGACGTCAACGCCCCGCCGTACATCAAGCTCAGCGGCGACGACCGGTTCGGCTCGGCGTCGGGCGAGACGATGTACGTCAACCTCGACCACCGCGACCAGATCAAACGCCTGCTGGTCTTCGTCTACATCTACGACCAGACCCCGGCCTTCGACCGCACCCATGCCATCGTGACGCTCTACCCCAGCAACGGCCCGCGCATAGAGATCGGCCTCGACGAGCGCCATCCGCAGGCGCGCTCGTGTGCCGTGGTGATGATCGAGAACGTGAAGGACGAACTGCTCGTCCGCCGCGAGGTGAAGTTCGTGTACGGCTTCCAGGGCGAGCTGGACCGGCTGTACGGCTGGGGCCTGCAGTGGGGCAGGGGCTACAAGACGGCGGACCGGTGAGGGCGGGCCGCCCCCTCACCGCCCGATGAACTGGGGCCCCTGCGGCGGCAGCCGGAAGTTCGGGTCCAGCGGCCCGGCGGGCACCGGCACGGGCTGCGGCTGGGGGTAGCCGTACGCCGGCCCGGCCGACGTCGGCTGCGGATAGCCGTACGCGGGCGGCTGCTGCGGCACGACCGACGTCGGCTGCTCGGGAGGCAGCGGCTGGGACGTCGTGGGCTCCGGCGCCGGCTCGGCGCCCTCCGACTCGTCCACCGAGATGCCGAAGTCCGTCGCGAGGCCCTTCAGCCCGTCCTGGTACCCCTCGCCCAGCGCGCGGAACTTCCAGCCCTCCCCGCGCCGGTACAGCTCACCGCAGATCAGCGCCGTCTCCGCGCCGGTCTCCGGCTTGATCTCGAAGGTGGCCAGCGGCTCCCCGTCGGCGGCCGCGTCGTACAGCAGGATGCACAGCGCCGGCACCTGGTCGAACGTGACGCCGTCCGCGGAGGCCACGAGCACGATCCGTCCGACACTCGGCTCGACACCGGGAAGGTCCGACTGGATCGTGTCCGTCAGCCCCTCGGTGACCCGCTTCTTGCCGAGCCGCCACACCTTTCCGGACGGATGCCGGGGCTGGTTGTAGAAGACGAAGTCCTCGTCCGAGCGCACACGGCCGTCGGGTCCCAGCAGCAGGGCCGAGGCGTCCACGTCCGGGACCCCCTGCCCGGGCGTCCAGCGCAGCACGGCGCGGACCGTGGCGGCCTCCAGCGGGACGTTCGATCCCTTCAGCATGGCGTGCGTCATGCGGTCATCCTGCCCTCTCGGTCCTGGTCACGACAATGCGGGGGCAGGGCCGCGGACGGCCGCCGACACAAGCGGGTTACCGGAAATTCATGCCCGCAGGGAACCCAGGACATGGATCCGTACGTACTATTACCGGCCACCTTTTACCGAACTCAAACACTCGGGCCCGTGCCCTGGGGAGTCCTATGCGTCATTTCGGGCACATCGCCCCCGAGGTGCGGCAGCGCCTTTTCCACCGGGAGCCGGCCGCGTTCACCGCCGACTCCCCGGCCCGGCTGCTCGCCGCCGCCCTCGGCGCCACCCTGTACAGCCCGGCCACCCGGCCGCGGCTCGCCGACGACATCGTCAAACAGGCCGGGAACGGCGTGATCTCGATGGTGCTGTGCCTGGAGGACTCCATCGACGACGCGGACGTCATGGCCGGCGAGGAGAACCTCGTCCGCCAGTTCGCCGACCTCGCCGCCCGGCCCGGCTGCGAGCCGCCGCTGCTCTTCGTCCGGGTGCGTGCCCCCGAGCAGATACCCGACCTCGTACGGCGGCTCGGCGCGTCCGTCCGGCTGCTGTCCGGGTTCGTGCTGCCCAAGTTCACCGAGGAGCGCGGCATCCCGTTCCTGGAGGCCCTGACGGCCGCCGAGGCGGAGAGCGATCGCCGGCTGTTCGCCATGCCCGTCCTGGAGTCCCCCGAGCTGCTCTACCGCGAGTCCCGGGTGGACACCCTGGAGGGCATCTTCCGCGCGGTCGACAAGTTCCGCGACCGGGTGCTCGCGCTGCGCCTCGGCGTCACCGACTTCTGCTCCTCCTACGGCCTGCGCCGCGCCCCCGACATGACCGCCTACGACGTCCAGATCGTCGCCTCGGTGATCGCCGACGTCGTGAACATGCTGGGCCGGGCCGACGGCACCGGATTCACCGTGACCGGGCCCGTGTGGGAGTACTTCCGCCTCTCCGAGCGCATGTTCAAGCCCCAGCTGCGACAGAGCCCGTTCCTGGAGGTGCAGGCCGTCGAGCTGCGCGAGAAGCTGATCGAGCACGCCATGGACGGACTGCTGCGGGAGATCTCCCTCGACCACGCCAACGGCCTGCTCGGCAAGACCTGCATCCACCCCTCCCACGTGCTGCCCGTGCACGCGCTGTCCGTGGTCAGCCACGAGGAGTACAGCGACGCCCAGGACATCCTGCGGCCGGAACGCGGCGGCGGGGGTGTCCTCAGATCGGCCTACACGAACAAGATGAACGAAGTGAAGCCGCATCGCGCCTGGGCCGAGCGGACTCTGCTGCGCGCCGAGGCGTTCGGCGTGGCCCGCGAGGAGGTCGGCTTCGTGGAGCTGCTCGCCGCCGGGATAAGGGACGCATGAGGAACGCAGTGAACGACGGGGTCTGGTCCGGCAGTTGGGTCGCGCAGCGGCTCGGCGTCGAACTCGTGGGGGACGAGGGGCTGCGGCCCCTGCTGGGGCTCGCCCTGCGGCGCAACCCGAAGCGGGCGCATCTGCTGGTGTCGAACGTCCTCGGCAAGCACGTCCCGCAGTCGCCCTCCGTGGTGTACGGGCACGGGGTCCGGCTGGGCCGCCGGGTGGCCGGTCTGCTCGGCGAGTCGGAGGCGGCCCGAGCGGTCGTCCTCGGGTACGCGGAGACGGCCACCGGGCTGGGTCACGCCGTCGCCGACGGGCTCGGCACGGCGCCGTACCTGCACTCCACGCGGCGGCCGGTCGCCGGGGTCGCCCGTGCGGGCGGCTTCGAGGAGTCGCACTCGCACGCCACGTCGCACCTGCTGCTGCCGGAGGATCCCGCGCTGCTGGCCGGGGACGGCCCGCTGGTGCTGGTCGACGACGAGTTCTCGACCGGCAACACCGTGCTGAACACGGTGCGTGATCTGCACGCGCGGTATCCGCGGGAGCGGTATGTGGTGGTCGCGCTGGTCGACATGCGGTCGGCGGAGGACGTCGACCGGATGAAACGGTTCGCCACGGAGATCGGGGCGCGGGTGGACCTGGTCGCCGCCGCGTCCGGGACGGTGCGGCTGCCGTCGGACGTGCTGGAGAAGGGGCGGCGACTGGTGGCCCGCCACGAGGACGCCGGGCGCGGTGCCGCCGTGACCGGCCCGACGTCCCCGTACGGCCGAATCGAGCTGCACTGGCCGCACCGCCTCCCCGACGGCGGCCGGCACGGGTTCACCCCCGCCCATCGCGCCCGCCTCGAAGCCGCCCTTCCCGAGATGGCCGCCCGCCTCGCCGACGCCCTGCCCGCCTCCGCCCGCCGCGTCCTCGTCCTCGGCTTCGAGGAGCTGATGTACGCCCCGCTGCGGCTCGCCCGGGAGCTGGAGCAGGTCCTGGAGGCCGAGGTGCGGTTCTCCACCACCACCCGCTCGCCCGTGCTCGCGCTGGACGACCCCGGCTACGCCATCCGCACCCGCCTGGTCTTCCCCGCCCACGACGACCCGGCCGACGGGCCCGGCGAGCGGTATGCCTACAACGTCGCCGGCGGGGGGTTCGACGCCGTCGTCGCCGTGGTCGACTCCGCCGCCGACACCCCGGCCCTGCACGCGCCCGACGGGCTGGCGGCCCAACTCGCGGCGCACGTCCCGCACGTCCTGCTCGCGGTCGTCCCGTCCTACGTCCCCGAGCCCCAGCACGCTCCCGAAAGGCCGGCCATGCTGCCCGAGCCCCTCCGCGGCCCCGCATTCTCCTCGTACGCGCCCGAGGAGGTCGGCTGGCTGCTCCAGGACCTCTCCGACGTGAGCCTGGAGGCGCCGACCGAGGAGCGGGAGGAGGCCATCCAGAGCGGCGGGGCGCACTACGCCGAGTCGCTGCCGGTGGAGTACCAGCCCAGCGAGCAGTACCAGGAGCTGTTCCAGGCCGCCCTCGACGCCTCCGCCGCCCGGATCGCGCAGGCCGTCGGCGTGGTGACGGAGACGGTGCTCGCCGAGCGGTCGCCGCGGCCGGTGCTGGTGTCGCTGGCCCGGGCCGGCACCCCGGTCGGCGTCCTCATGCGCCGCTGGGCGCAGTTCCGGCACGGGCTCGACCTCCCGCACTACGCCGTCTCGATCGTGCGCGGCCGGGGCATCGACGCCACCGCGCTGCGCTGGCTGGCCGCGCACCACGACCCGCGGGACGTCGTCTTCGTGGACGGCTGGACCGGCAAGGGCGCGATCACCCGGGAACTCGCCCGGGCCGTCGAGGAGTTCGAGCAGGCGGAGGGCATCGGCGGCTTCGACCCGGAGATCGCCGTCCTCGCCGACCCGGGCTCCTGTGTGCGCACCTACGGCACCCGGGAGGACTTCCTCATCCCCTCGGCCTGCCTCAACTCGACGGTCTCCGGCCTGATATCCCGTACGGTGCTGCGCGCCGACCTGGTCGGACCGGACGACTTCCACGGCGCCAAGTTCTACCGCGAACTCGCCGGCTCCGACGTCTCCGTGGCCTTCCTCGACGCCGTCGCCGCCCGCTTCCCGGAGGTCGCCGACGCGGCCGGGACCGCCGCCAAGGAGCTGATGGCCGAGGACCGCACCCCGACCTGGGAGGGCTGGCGGGCCGTGGAGCGGATCAGCGAGGAGTACGGCATCCACGACGTGAACCTCGTCAAGCCCGGCGTCGGCGAGACCACCCGGGTGCTGCTGCGCCGGGTGCCCTGGAAGATCCTGGCCCGCAAGGGCGCGGCCGCCGACCTCGACCATGTGCGCCTGCTCGCGGACCAGAGGGGCGTACCCGTCGAGGAGGTCGGCGAGCTGCCGTACACCTGCGTCGGGCTGATCCACCCCAAGTACACCCGAGGAGCGACCGGCGCCGACGGCAGGGCGGTGAGCGTCTGATGCCGGTGCTGGTGGCGAGCGACCTCGACCGTACGCTGATCTACTCCTCGGCGGCCCTCGCGCTGACCATGCCGGACGCCCGGGCGCCCCGGCTGCTGTGCGTGGAGGTGCACGAGGCGAAGCCGTTGTCGTACCTGACGGAGACGGCCGCGCGGCTGCTGACCGAGCTCGGGGACGCGGCCGTGTTCGTGCCGACGACGACCCGGACCCGCAAGCAGTACCAGCGGATCAGCCTGCCGGGACCGCCCCCCGCGTACGCGATCTGTGCCAACGGCGGCCATCTGCTGGTCGACGGGGTCACCGACGCCGACTGGCACGCGCGCGTGCAGGCGCGTCTGGCCGCCGCGTGCGCGCCGCTCGCGGAGGTGCACGACCATCTGGCGCGGACGGCCGACCCGGCGTGGCTGCGCAAGCACCGGGTCGCCGAGGGGCTGTTCACCTACCTGGTGGTGGAGCGCGAGCTGCTGCCCGGGGAGTGGGTGAAGGAGCTGGCGGCCTGGGCGGAGGGCCGGGGCTGGGCCGTCTCGCTCCAGGGCCGCAAGCTCTACGCCGTGCCGCGGCCGCTCACCAAGAGCGCCGCGGTCCGCGAGGTGGCCCGCCGCACGGGCGCGGACCTGACCCTGGCCGCCGGTGACTCCCTGCTGGACGCCGACCTCCTGCTCGCCGCCGACCGGGGCTGGCGCCCCGGCCACGGCGAGCTGGCCGACACGGGCTGGACGGCGCCGGGGATCACCGCGCTGCCGGAGCGGGGTGTCCTCGCGGGGGAGCGAATTCTGAGGGAATTCTTGAAATCCGCCCGGCAGGGTTAGGGGGTGTCGTTCGGATCAGGCCGGCCGTGAGGAACGGCGCCTGTCGGCCGACCCGAGCGGGGTCGTGGGGGAGGCGGCGAGTGACGACAACGCGGCTGGGGGCGCCCTCTCTGGGGGACGGCGTGCCAGGCCCTGCGACGCCGTGATGGTCCGAAGGCACCCCCTAACCGCAGCAGCCTCCGCCGCAGCACCCGCCCCCGCCGCCACCGGCCGCGGGGGCGGGTGCGGCCTTGCCGCCGACCGCCACGGTCGACAGCAACTTCACGGTGTCGTCATGGCCGCCCGGGCACGACGCGGGTGCGGCCGACTCCGCCATCGGTCGGCTCAGTTCGAACGTGTCGCCGCAGGTCCGGCAGCGGTACTCATAGCGAGGCATGGGCCCAGGGTAGCCGCCGGGGCCCGGTTCGGGCCCTTGTGATCCGGGCGTGATCCATATCGAACGGGCTTCTTCACAGACACATGTGTGAGGGTTTCGAAAATACGCTGATAGCTTGTTTGCGCCGTTGGGAGAACGCTCAGCTCACCGCGCGAGCAAGAGCGAGTGCGGAGGGGAGACGCCGTCGTGACTGACGCGTCGCGGGGACAGGATCGTCCTCAAGGGGGGGACCATGGTGAGGAGTTGCCCGACAGCGAGGCGACCCTGCACATAAGGGTCGGTGCCGCCCGGGCGGACGAGACCATGCAGTTGCGGGTGCCCACGCCGCCGGAGCCGCCCGAGCGGGCCGGGGGCGGCCGGGCCGCGCGCCGGCGCAGCGCCCGCCTCTCGGCGCGCCAGCGCGCCGAGGCGACCGCCCGGCGCCTCCTCGCGCTGCTCGCTCCCCTGGCGCCGTACGCCCGCCGGCTCGCGCCCTACGCGCGCCGGCTCAAGCCCGTCTACCCGCGCCCCGGCCGCACCGGCTGGCGCCGCTGGATGCCCTCGTGGCGGCAGTGGATCGGCGGTGTCCTCACGTCGTTCGGCCTGCTCTCCGCCTTCCTCGTCACGGCGTACGCGATGACGGACATTCCGAGCAACCTGAACTCGTACGCCACCCAGCAGGACAACGTCTTCTTCTGGTCCGACGGCACCCCCATGGCCCGCACGGGCTGGGTGCAGCGGCAGGCCATGCCGCTCAAGGACATCCCCCAGGACGTCCGCTGGGCGGTGCTGGCGGCGGAGAACGAGACCTTCTACACCGACCCCGGCATCTCCGTGCGGGGCATCACCCGCGGCCTGTGGCAGACGGTGGGCGAAGGGGACACCGCGGGCGGGTCCACCATCACCCAGCAGTACGTCAAAAACGTGTATCTCAACCAGAACCGGACGATCAGTCGCAAGTTCACCGAGGCGATGATCGCCCTCAAGCTCGACAACAAGATGAGCAAGGACCAGATCCTGGAGGGCTACCTCAACACCAGCTGGTTCGGACGCGGCAGCTACGGCATCCAGCGTGCCGCCCAGGCGTACTACGGCAAGGACGTCAGCAAGCTCGACGTCTCCGAGGCGGCCATGCTCGCCGGACTGCTCAAGGGCGCCGGCCTGTACGACCCGACGCTCGGCGCGGCCAACCACCACCGGGCCGAGGAGCGCTGGAAGTGGATCCTGGACCGCATGGTCAAGATCCACAAGTTGACCCCGCAGCAGCGTGCCGCGTACAAGGCGTTCCCCGAGCCGCTGAAGACCAACCCGCTCTACAACACCGGTGCGCAGAGCGACTACCTGGTCGAACTGGCCTCGCAGTACGCCAAGAAGGCCGCCCACCTGACCGACCAGCAGTTCGACCTGGGCGGCTACCAGATCTACACGACCTTCGACCGCAAACGGGAACAGGCGCTCACCGACGCCGTCACCAAGGCCCGCAAGCAGGCGAAGCAGAAGGATCCGGGCCCGGCGAAGGACGCCCACTACGGCGCCTCCTCCGTCGCCGCGGACGGACGGATCCTCGCGGTCTACGGCGGCCCGGACCACCGTACGCAGGGCTACAACGAGTCCAACGCGGCCACCGTCCCGGTCGGCACCGCCTTCCTGCCGTTCGTCTACGCCGCCGGGCTGGAGCACGGCGTCCACAAGACCCGCGGCGGGCCCGCCACCCCCGTCACCCCGGACAGCGTCTACGACGGCGACGACAACATCCCCGTCATGACCCCCGAGGGGCCGTACTGGGACCGCAGCGGCAAGAAGGTCGCCGCGCACAACGACGGCAACACGTCGTACGGGAAGATCACCCTGCGCCAGGCGCTCGCCCGGTCGGTGAACACCCCGTTCATGCAACTCGGCATGGACACCGGCCTGGACAAGGTGCGGCAGACCGCCGAGGCCGCCGGGCTGCTGTCCGACAGCTTTGGCCCGCAGGTGCCCGCGCTGTCCCTCGGCACCTCCACGCCGAGCGCGATCCGGATGGCGAGCGGGTACGCCACGTTCGCCGCCGGCGGCACCCACACCGAGCCGTACTCGGTGCGCCGGATCACCCGCAACGGCGCGCCGCTCCCCCTGAACACGCCGCAACCGCAGCGCGCGGTCGCCACCGCGGTGGCCCAGGACGTCACCGACGCGCTCGCCGACTCCTTCCGCGCCGCCCACCCGTCCACGGCCGCCGCGCGGCCGCACCTGGCGGGGAAGGCCGGCACCGCCGCCAACGACACCGCAGCCTGGTACGCCGGCAGCGACGACTCCGTCTCCACGGCGGTGGTCGTCTACCGGATGAACCTGGCCGAGTCCCTGGAGCCGCTGCCACTCCAGGGGCTGGCCGGAACGTCCGCCGACAGCGTGCCGTACCGACTCTGGTCGGCAGCCATGGGACTGGGCTGACCCCGGACCCGCACCCGCACCCGCCGCCCTCCTCGCAGATTGAGCCGCGCATGTCCCGCAAGAAGTCGCCGCGCCGCAGGCAAGCGCCCGCCCCGGCCCTCATACGCCGGCCGCAGGTCCTGACACTGGCCGCCTTTCTCGTCGTCGCCTCGCTGGTGGCCGGGTACCTGGCCCTGACCCGCGCGGACCGCACCGCACCGACGGCCGCCTCCGGGCCCCAGCCGAAGACCGCCGCCAAGCCCAGCCCGACCCCCTCCTGGGACGGCAGGACCAAGATCCTCGGCGACGGCTCCACCTCCTACACCGGCCCGCAGAAGGGCACGCTCAAGCCGGTGCCGCTCAAACCCGGCGAGAAGCCGCCGCAGTTCGTGGTCTTCTCCTGGGACGGCGCGCTGGAGGGCGACGACCATCTCTTCTCGCACTACCGGGAGATGGCCAAGGAGTACAACGCCCACATGACCTTCTTCCTCACCGGCATCTACCTGCTGCCCAAGAGCAAGAAGTCGAAGTACCAGGGCCCGATGCACAGCCCCGGCGACGCCGCGATCGACTACGCCACCGACGAGCACGTCCGCACCACGCTGGAGCAGCTGCGCCTCGCCTACGAGCAGGGCAACGAGGTCGGCACGCACTTCAACGGCCACTTCTGCGGCGCCAAGGGCGGCGGCGACTGGAGCGTCGAGCAGTGGAAGAGCGAGATCGACCAGTTCTACTCGTTCGTGGAGAACTGGAAGACCAACACCGGCTTCAAGGACGTCCCCGCCCTGCCCTTCGACTTCAAGCAGGAGGTCGTCGGCGGCCGCGCGCCCTGCCTGGAGGGCCAGCCGAACCTGCTGAAGGCCCTGCAGAAGTACGGCTACGGCTGGCGCTACGACGCCAGCTCGCCGGGCGACTTCCAGATCTGGCCGACGAAGAAGAACGGCGTCTGGGACTTCCCGCTCGAAATGCTCCCGTACGCGGGCAAGGACTTCCAGGGCCTGTCGATGGACTTCAACTTCCTCTACAACCAGTCCAACGGCGAGGTGCACGGCGACCCGGCCAAGTACCCGCAGTGGGAACAGCAGACCGTCCAGTCCTACATGGACGGCTTCAACCGCGTGTACTACGGCAGCCGCGCACCGCTGTTCATCGGCAACCACTTCGAGAACTGGAACGGCGGCATCTACATGAAGGCCATCGACCAGGTCATCCCGAAGATCTGCACCAAGAAGGGCGTCAAGTGCGTGTCCTTCAAGGAACTGGCCGACTGGCTCGACGTCCAGAAGCCGCAGACCCTCGCGGCGCTGCGCGCCCTCGACCCGGCGCAGTCGCCGGACTGGTCGGCGGTCGTCCGGTGAACGTCCTCAAGTGACAAGCGAGTAACAGTAGTTCCGCTTGTGCAGCTGTCTTCACACCAGTCACACGATCCGTGCGAGGATGCGTACCGCTCGGTAGGCCTACCGGCATAGAGGGGAACATCATTGAGATCGAGAAAACTGAGCCGTAGCCGCCGCCGCGCCACCATAGTGGGCGCCGCGGCCGCCTCGCTGGTCGCAGGCGTGGCCCTGGTGCCCAACTGGACCGCGGGCGCCGCCGTCGTCGACGACCCGACGGTGAACGCGGCCACCAAGGCGACCTTCCAGAAGCTGGCCGACGCGGTCTTCACCGACCGCACCCAGGCCCTCGTGGACGGCGCCGGCAGCAAGGGCACGCGGCACACGGCGGGCTTCTCCGGGTCCGTGCGCATGTCGGGCGGGCAGAGCCACCAGGAGTCGTCCGCCGTGAAGACGCTGACGGCCCGCAAGAACCTGCTGGCCAAGCTCGGCGAGAAGTACCGCGCCGGCAGCACGCAGGTCACGCTCGACGCGACCGAGGTGCACGGCCGCAGCGCCAAGGTCGCCGTCACCGAGACCACGACCCTGACCTACGAGAAGCCGTCGGCCAAGGGGCCGAAGACCACCGGCTTCCAGGCCCACCACGAGCTGACCTTCAAGGCCGACCGTCACGGCGACTGGCAGCTGAGCGGCATCAAGGACACCGACAACGGCTACCTCGCCGTGAACCAGGTCGTCGCGCCGTCGGTCGCCAAGGCGAAGACCACGCCCGCCGACGACGGCCCGCCGGACGCGCCCCGCGCCGCCACCAGCTGGCCGGCACCGGCCAACCCGAAGACGCTCACCGGCGGCGCCTACGACTACCAGGCCATGGTGGCGTACGCGCAGAAGTACTGGCGCAACTACAACCCGGACTACCCGGACTTCAACGGCGAGGCCGACGGCGGTGACTGCACCAACTTCGTCAGCCAGTCCCTGAAGGCGGGCGGCTGGAAGCACGTCCCCGGCGACGGCACGGACTTCCACAAGTGGTTCGGCAACTCCGAGATCCAGTCCGACTCGTTCGTCGGCGTCAACGAGTTCTCCTGGTTCGCCCTGTCCTCCAAGCGCGTCACGCCGCTCGCCGACGTCTACCAGGCGGACCTCGGCGACGTGATCCAGATGGACTTCAACCGGGACGGGTCCAAGGACCACTCGATGATCGTCACCTACCGCGACCGCTACGGCGTGCCGTACGTGACGTACCACTCGACCAACACCTACAACCGGTCGGTGGCGAGCCTCGTCGCGTCGTACCCGGGCGCGTACTTCTACGCCTACCGCACCTGATCGTCCCCACGCCACTCGGGCTCGCCCTCCGAGGGATGGCGGGCCCGCCAGTACGGGTTGTCGTGCGGCAGGGTCGAGCCGACCCTGCCGTACATGCCGAAGGTCATCAGCAGCAGGCCCACGACGAAGCTGAAGAACACGTTCTGGATCTTGAACGCCAGGAAGTTCTGCGGTGTGTCCAGCAGGCCGAGGAACAGGAAGCCGGCCAGCAGGAACAGCACCCCGAACACCATGTTCAGCGTGGACGCCACGTTTCCGCCGATCACCATGCCGGCCAGCAGGATCGCCCCGACGACGATCGACAGCACGCTCAGGGTGTCGTTGGTGTTCAGCCCGACGACCTCGGCACCGCCGGTGCTGAAGAAGCCGATGTTGTGGAGCAGACCCAGAATGCCGAAGGCGACGAGGAACGCGCCGATCAGGCCCGCGCCGATCCGGTAGACCGTGTTCAGCCGATGGTCCACCGGCAGATGCTGATCGAACCGGATCCGCTGCCGCTGTGGTGGGTGCGCTGCGTGTGTGGCCATATCCGCCTCCCTCGGGCGTGTAGCGGAGGCCATCCGTCCACCCAATATCCGCCCACCTCACCGGGTGGGGCAACAGCAGTGCCCGCCGCTCAGTGCCCCCCGCGCTCCTCACGGATCCGCGCGACGACCTCCGCCGCGGCCCGCCGCACGGCATCCGTCTCGGTCAGGAAATGCCAGTAGTCGGGGTGGCGCCCCTCCAGCGAAGCCGCGGCCCGCTCCAGCCGCCCCACCGCCTCGTCCAACGGCCCCGCATGACGCGGATCCGGCGTCGCCCGCCCGCTCATCGCCAGCCGCTGGGCGTCCCGGATCGCGAACCGCGTGCGCTCGATCTCGGCCTGCGGATCCTTCTGCACGGCGTTCAGCCTGGTCAGCCGGTCACCGGCGGCCGACACGGCCTCGTCGGTGGTGTTCAGCAGCGCCCGGACCGTCGACAACAGCGACGTGGCGTCCGGCCAGCGCTGGGCCTCCCGTGCGGCCTGCGCCTCACGGAGCTTCAGCTCGGCCTGCCGTACGTTCTGCGCGGCCTGCTCGGGCACGTGCTGCAGATCCTGCCAGCAGGCCGCCGCGAACCGCCGCCGCAGCTCGCTGAGGACCGGGTCCACCTGTCCGGCCCGCGTGGTCAGCGCCTGCGCGCGCGTGCGCAGCGAGACCAGCCGGTGGTCGATCTCGGCCGCCAGCTCCGGCAGCCGCTCGGCCTCGGCCCGGATCGCCCCGGCCTCCCGCTGCACCCGCTCGGCCCGCTCCAGCGTCTGCTGCACGCCGTGCTGTCCGGCGCCCTGGTTCAGCTTCGTCAGCTCCGGGGACAGCGCGGCGAGCCGGCCCGCGAGGTCGTCGGCCCGCAGCCCGCGCTCCCGTACGGCGTCCAGCGCGTTGCTCGCGCCCAGCAGCGCCTGCCGGGCCCGCTCCACGGCGGGCGCCACCCGGGCCAGCTGGGTCTCGGCCTTGCCCAGCAGCGGCCCGAGCGAGCCGCCGAACCGGTCCAGCTCCTGCTTGACGCGCAGCAGCTCGTCCTTGGCGGCGGTCAGCTCCGAGCGCGCGCGGGACGCGGCGGCGGCCTCCAGGTCGTCCCGGTCGAGATCATGGGCGTCGACGGCCTGGATGTACCGCCGGCTGACCTCGTCGATCCGGCCGCCGAGCGCCGCGAAGTCGCTCGCGGCGCGCCGGGCGGCCGGGGTGTCGTCCACCGCCGTGATGGTCTCGACGGAGATCCGCAGGTCCCGCTGGGCGGTGTCGAGTTCGTAGAACGCGGCCGCCGCCGCGTCCTTCGCCGCCTGCGCCTCGGCCCGCTGGCTCTCCGCCCGGCCGCCGAACCAGCGCCGGGTGCCGCCGCCGGCGAACGCGGCGGGCAGCGCGAGCGCGGCCAGCACCGGCAGGCCGATCAGAGTGAGGGTGTCGCGCAGAGCCGTGGATCTGAGAACCGTGGGCCCTCTCCTCGCCGTCACATCCCTCTCCCGTGCTGTGGTCCGCCCTGGGTGGAGTCATTCTCCCACCCGTGGAAGACGAACACACGGGCCGGTCAGTTGCCGTGGGGCAGGCCGTCAGTTCGCCGTACGGACCGTGATCCCGCCGTTGGAGGTGTCGGCCGTCACCGTGTGCGCGCTGCTGTCGGAGCGCGGCACGGACACCGTGACTCTGCCGCCCGCGGAGCCGGTCCGGACGCGGTAGTCCGCGCGGGGCACGGTGATCGTCACGGATCCGTTGCTGCTGTGGGCGTTCACGCTGTCGGGTATGGAGCTCAGGTCGAGGTGGACCGCGCCGTTGCTCGTGCCGGCCCGGACCTGCCGGGAGGAGGCCTCGGCGCTGACCGCGCCGTTGCCGGAGTGCAGTTCGAGCGGTCCGCTGGAGTCGGTGACGCGCACCGCGCCGTTGCTGCTGCGGATGCTGACCGGATCCGAGAAGCCCTGCGCGCGCACGCTTCCGTTGCTGTCGGCCACCGTCAGGGCGATCCCGCGCGGCACCTCGATGCGGTACTCGGCCGAGCAGTCCGCGATGAATCCGGTGCAGTGCAGACGCAGCTTCAGCCGGTCGTCCTGGAAGGACCAGCTCACCCTGGGGCTGCCGCCGACGACGACCTTGCCCTGGAACCACCGGGTGACCTGGACCGTGCCCGCCCTGGCGCCCTGCGCGGAGACTATCTCCAGTGCCGCGTCGTCGGAGTCGACGGTGAGCGTGCGGCCGTGCAGCCCGAAGGACTTGTGGTCGGGGTGTTTGTCGTTCCCGGCGGAGGCGCCGCAGGCGCTCACCCCCGCGAGGAGCACCCCGGTGACCGCGGCCATGACGGCGGCGCGGACGGCAACGGAACGGGCCATGCGATATCTCCCCCTGAACCGGCCCGCCGGGTGCGGCGGCCGGACTGTGTCGGTCTGTCATGACCGTAGAAGATCGCGGCCGGTCCGGGAATCAGGGAGCCTCCCGGACCTTTGCTGGGGACAACCCCCGGAAAACCCTGACCGGCCCCCTGCCCGACACCCTGATCGCCCGCCGGAACGGGTTTGCGGTACACGGGGCCCGGCAAGGTAGGCTGTCGACTCGACCTGGGCACTCGCCCGGGTGTTCGGGGTGCGTAGCTCAGGGGTAGAGCGCCTGCCTTACAAGCAGGATGTCGGCGGTTCGAAACCGTCCGCGCCCACCGACGAGGAGCCCCCGGCCGCACGGCCGGGGGCTCCTCTTCATCTACTCCTCTGTCCACTCGGGGGCGTGCTTCAGCCGGGTGCGTATCTCCACCCGGTCCGGCGCCGCGACGTCGGCCCAGAAGCGGTGCGTGCTGATGAACACCGCCAGCTCGTGCTCGCGCCGCCGCAGCTTCTCCACCTCGGCCTGCTCGTCCTCGGTCCAGCCCGGGGACGCGGGCCGCTCCACCTTGCGCCAGCCGGTGTCGTCACTGAACCCGTCCATCGGCGCCACCGACCAGGGCAACTTCTTGAGCAGGGCCGACAGCTCGGCCCTGACCTGATGCAGCTCCTCCTGACCGGCGAGGAGGTCACTGGGGAATTCGTAGGGCGTAGCCACGCGGCAATGCTACGCCTGTTCGATTTTGAGGTGCGAGCTCGTTCGCGGGGTCGGAGGGAGGTTCAGCCGAACGGGTGGCGGGGGGGGGAGTGGTGGGATGCGGGGCGAACGGACCGGCCCGCCGCCCCGCACCAGGTCAGTGGCCGTCCCGCACCGGGTCAGTGACCGGCGGCCCGCAACTCGTCCACCAGGCGGGACGTCACCGGTACCGGTACGCCGTGCCGGCCTGCCGCGCGCAGCAGTGCCCCGCCGACGGCGTCCAGCTCCAGCGGGCGGCCCGCCTCGGCGTCGCGCAGCATGGACGACTTGGCCGCGGGCGGGAAGGCGTCGTAGCGGGTGAGGGCGCGGGCCGGGTCGGCGGGGGCGCCGCAGGCGCGGCTGACCGCGGCCGTCTCGGCGACGAGGGACTCCAGCTCCTCGCGGTGCCGGGTGCGGACCTCGCCGAGCGGGAGGCCGTATCGCGTGGTGAGGAGGGCGAACGGCGCCAGGAACGCCATCTTGGCCCACAGCGCCGCCGTCTCGTCCTCGACCACGCGGGCGGCCGCACCGGCGTCGGCGAGCACGGCGGCCAGGGCGTCCAGCCGGGCGCGCGGCACGCCGTCCCCGGCGAGGTCGATCTCCGTGAACGGGCTGCCGTGCTCGATCACGCCGGGGGAGACGCGGGTGGACTCCACGCGGATCACCGCCGGCGCGACCCGGTCGGGGCGGTACCGGGCGCGCAGCGCGGCGGGGTGCTCGACGCCGTTCAGCAGCGGGACGACCAGGGCGTCGCCGAGCACGGCGGGCGGGACACGGGTCAGGGCGGCGGCGAGCGCGGTGTGCTTGACGGCGATCAGGCAGGCGTCCACCGGTTCGCGCAGCTCGGTGTCCGCCTCGACGGACGCGGTGAACGTGCCGAACTGCGCGCTGCGGACGGCGATTCCGGTGCGGCGCAGGGTGTCGGCCGTGCCGTCCTGGGCCAGGCAGACGACGCGGTGGCCGGCGCGGGAGAGCAGGGCGGCGAGGAGCCCGCCCGTGCCGCCGGGGCCGAGGACGGCCACGGTGCTCCCCGTGCTCCTGTCTCTCGCGCTCTTGTCGATGGGCCCGCTGTGCTCGGTGGGCTCGGCGGTGTCCGCGGGGTCGGTGCGTTCGGTGGCCATACGGCTGTTCCTTTCGACGGTCGGCCCCGGGGATCGGTGGCCGCCTTCGCCGTGATCATCGCAGGGGCGGGCGGCGAGCGGGAGACTGAAGGCATGTGCCGAAGTATCAAGACGCTGCGCCCGCCCGTCCTGCCCGGCGAGGCCACGGACGAGGACATCCATGCCGCCGCGCTCCAGTACGTGCGCAAGGTCTCGGGCTTCCGTGCCCCCGCCGCCCACAACCGCGAGGTCTTCGAGCGGGCGGTGGCCGCGGTGGCGCAGGCGACGGCGGAACTGCTCGACGGGCTGGAGGTGAAGGGGCGGACGCGCGCCTGATGTTGAACTTGCAAGTACTGATTAGGTTCGCCTAACCTGTGATCCTCGCTCGGTACACCCCCCCCACGACCGGCCACGTCCCCGGCCGGCACCGAAGAGGAGAACCCCCACATGTCCGCACGCCTCAACTCCGCCCAGCCGTACGTCATCGCGCTCTTCCGCGTCGTCGTCGGCCTGCTCTTCGCCGTGCACGGCGCCGCCTCCCTCTTCGGTGTGCTCGGCGGCGCCGCGGGCACCAACGGCGGCACGATCCCGTCCGGCACCTGGCCGGGCTGGTACGCCGCGGTGATCCAACTGGCCGCCGGCGCCCTGGTGTTCCTCGGCCTCGGCACCCGTGGCGCCGCGCTGATCGCCTCGGGCTCGATGGCGTACGCCTACTTCGACGTGCACCAGCAGGCCGCGCTGTGGCCCATCCAGAACGGCGGCGAGCTGTCCGTCCTGTTCTGCTGGGCGTTCTTCCTGCTGGTCTTCACCGGCCCCGGCGCCTTCGGCCTCGACCGGCTCTTCGGCAGGGGCGCGGCCGCGGACGGCGAGCGGGCCCCGACGGCCGCCTGACGCGCCCGGCGCCCGGCGCGGGACCGCGCCCTTCCCCGCCGCGAGGGGGGAAGGGCGCCGCTCTGTGTCGTCAGGCCGTCAGGCCGTCACCGTCACCGGCGCCTTCGCCGGCGACGTCCGCCGGCCGTCGCTCACGACGCGCTGCCGAACGGCACGGTGAAGCAGGCCGCCCGGGCCCCCTTCGTGCCGGGCTCGCTGTGGATCACCACCGAGGCGGCCTGGCCCTTGCGGAAGGCCCAGTCGTGCCGCGCGGTCGCGTGGCCGATGCCGTTCGCGTCGGCCTTGAAGTCCAGCCAGGCCTCGTTCTTGTCGTTGACGTGGGCGGCGTCCGTGCCGGCCTTGTCCTGGTAGTGCTTGCCGGCGGCGTCGGGCTTGGCCCCGCAGGCCTTCTGGTGGATGTGGGCCCCGTACTGGTGGCCGGCCTTGAGGCCCGCCACCCGCAGCTCGACCGTCGTGGCGCCGCCTGGCCTGGTCTGCTGCCGGACGTTGATCAAGGCGCCCGCCGGGACGAGTTTCTGGTCGTACGTCACGGCCTTCGACGCGACGGTCGCGGTCGGCGGGCTGAACACACCGGAGGCGTCCAGCGTGAAGCCGGGCGCGCTTGCGGTTCCGGTCGCGAACAGGGCTGCGGCGAGGGCGCCCGTGTATACGGCTGCCACCATGAGTGCACCTTTTCCTGCGCTAATGCGCCGTTTCGTTCCTTTACATGTCTTCTGTCCGAAGACAGGCCTCTCTACGTTGCTACGGGACACGGGACCGCTCCGCCGCACGGGGGGCGCCGGAAGAGTGAACCGACGCCCGGAATCGCCCCATCGGCCCCCCTGGCCCCGGCTGTCACACCCCCCGCGTACGCTGTATGGCTGTCAACGGGGGAGCAACGGGAGTCGTGGTGTTCGAGAGTGTGGGGTCACTGGCCGACGGGCCGTGGATCTACGCGGTGGTGGCTTTGTCCGTGCTGCTCGACGTGTTCGTACCGGTGCTGCCGAGCGGTGTGCTCGTCATCGCGTCGGGCACGGCCGCGGCGGCGGGCTCCGGCGCGGCCACCGGCCAGGTCCCGCACGGCGTGCCGGACCTGCTCGTCCTGATCGTCTGCGCGGCGACCGCCTCGGTCCTCGGCGATCTCGTGGCCTACCGCCTGGCCTGGCGGGGCGGGGAGCGGCTGGACCGGGCCATAGCGCGCTCCCGGCGGCTGACCACCGCGCAGGAACGGCTCGGTGACGCGCTGGCCCGGGGCGGCGGCGCGCTCGTGGTGCTGGCCCGCTTCGCCCCCGCCGGCCGCTCGGTCGTCTCCTTCTGTGCCGGCGCCGCCCATCGCCGCGCCCGCGACTTCGTCCCGTGGTCCGCGCTGGCGGGTCTGTCCTGGGCGGCGTACAGCGTCGCCCTCGGCTACTACGGCGCCCAGTGGCTCGGCGCGACCTGGCTCGCCACGGGCGTCTCCCTGGCGGCCCTGTTCGGCGCGGGCGCGGCCGCGGGCTTCCTGGTGCGCCGCCGCCCGGCCTCCTGACCGGCGGCGACGGAAACGGCGGGCCGGGCGGCCCGCCGTTTCCGTCGCCGTGGCAGGCGTGCGGACGTCAGCAGCTCGCCAGGTCCTTGGCCAGGGCGTTCTTCTCGGCGGTGTCGACCGAGAGGTCGTAGTAGTACTTCACCTGCACCCAGGCGCGGACATAGGTGCAGAGGTAGGCGGACCGGGACGGGACCCAGGTCGAGGGGTCCTGGTCGCCCTTGGACTGGTTCACGTTGTCGGTGACGGCGAGGAGCTGCGGGCGGGTGACGTCGTTGGCGAAGGCCTGCCGCTGGGCGGTGGTCCACTTGCCCGCGCCGGAGTCCCAGGCCTCGGCCAGCGGGACGAGGTGGTCGATGTCGACGTCGGAGGCGGCGGTCCAGGTCGCCCCGTCGTACGGGGAGTACCAGCTGCCGCTGGTCGCGGTGCAGGCGGAGTCGGTGACGACGTTCGTGCCGTCCCGCTTGAGGATCCACTCACGGGTGTTGCAGGTGCCGGAGACGGTGATCCAGGTGGGGAAGAGGGAGCGCTGGTAGCCGGTGCGGTCCTCGGTGGCCACGGTGAGCTGGGCGAGGTAGCTGCGGGCGGTGGCGCCGCCGACCGGCGTGGGGAGGGCGGCGGACGCGGCGGGCGAGTCGAACAGGGCGGCGGAGGCTATGAGAACGGTAAGAGCCGCGAGTATGCTCAGTCGTCGACGCGCGTAGATCATCGCGGAGCGGGCCATGCGAACTCCCTTGTGGGGTGGGGGTGTTGGGGTGCGAGCGGGGGAATACTCGCGAGGCGGCGTAGCCGCGAGGTGAGCGTTCGGTAAGAAGTTAATGACGCGTTCATGACACAGCAAGGCCTCGGCTGGTTCACGGCCGAACTTTCACATCCCGTACGATGGGTCGCGCAGAAGGGGAGTAGCTCTTCGCCGGACCGTCGACATACTGCTCAGCGAGCCTGAGCCGGCGCCCGGAGGCGGACACCGAGTCTCATCGGGATCCGTCGGCGAGACCTTCGGCAAGCAGTGCACGTCCGTGCCCACCGGCGCGGGCGCCGAGTGTGCTGCCATGCCGAGGTGTCATCGTGACGTACCACACTCTCGGCGGGGCGGCCCGACCGATTGAGGAACCTTGATCAGCATTACCGTGACGGCGCTCGTCTTCGGCGTCATCTTCCTCGCCGAACTGCCGGACAAGACCGCGCTCGCCGGTCTGGTCCTCGGCACCCGCTACCGGGCGAGCTACGTCTTCGCGGGCGTCGCCGCCGCCTTCCTGCTGCATGTCGTGCTGGCCGTCGCGGCCGGCAGCGCGCTGACCCTGCTGCCGCAGCAGATCGTGCACGCGATCACCGGAGTCCTCTTCCTCGGGGGCGCGGCCATGCTGCTGCTCCAGAAGCACGAGGACGAAGAGGAGATCAAGAAGCCCGCCGACCAGTCCTTCTGGAAGGTCGCGGGCACGGGCTTCACGCTCATCCTCGTCGCCGAGTTCGGCGACCTGACCCAGATCATGACCGCCAACCTCGCCGCCCGCTACAACGACCCGATCTCCGTCGGCCTCGGTGCGACGCTCGGCCTGTGGGCCGTCGCCGGACTCGGCATCGTCGGCGGGAAGGCCCTGATGAGGAAGGTGCCGCTGCGGCTGATCACGCAGATCGCGGCGCTGCTGATGCTGGGGCTGGGCGTGTGGAGCCTGTACGAGGCCGTCGCCGGCTGAGCTGAACGGCGGGTGAACCCTCGACGGAGCCGCTGGCGGGATCGGGCGCTGTTTTGTACCGTGGAGGAACAAAGTGGCTCCCGCCCGTTTTCCCTGACCGGCGGGCGGGGCTCCTTTGTCCCCTACGGTCCCTCCCCGCGGGGATCCTCTTCGTTCCTGGAGCTGCCGATGACGGCCACCGCCACGCCCACGGTCCTCACCGCCCGCGCCCTCCTGCTCGACATGGACGGCACCCTCGTCAACTCGGACGCCGTGGTCGAGCGCATCTGGCGGCGCTGGGCCGAGCGGCACGGGCTGGCCGGCGACGAGGTGATGAAGGTCGTTCACGGCCGCCAGGGGCACGCCTCCATGGCCGTCCTGCTGCCCGAGCGGCCCGTCGAGCAGAACCTCGCCGACAACGCCCGCATGCTCGCCGAGGAGACCGCCGACACGGACGGCGTGGTCGAGATCCCCGGCGCGAGCGCCTTCCTGGCCGCCCTGCACGGTCTCCCGCACGCCCTGGTGACCTCCGCGGACGTCGCGCTGTCCACCGCGCGCATGAACGCCGCCGGGCTGCCGCTGCCGCAGGTCCGGATCACCGCCGAGTCGGTGGGCGCGAGCAAGCCCGACCCCGAGGGCTTCCTGAAGGGCGCCGCCGAGCTGGGCGTGGCCCCGGCCGACTGCGTGGTCTTCGAGGACTCCGGGGCCGGGATCGCCGCAGGGCGGGCCGCGGGGATGACCGTGGTGGGCGTCGGCCCCCGGGCCGGCCTGCACGAGCCCGACGTGGCCGTGGCCGACCTCACGCGCGTACGGGTCGAGGCGGGCGCCGACGGGACCGTCCGGCTGCACATCGGCTGACGCGGGCGGACCGGTGCCGCCGAGCGCTCCGCCGGGAGTGGCGGACGGTGCACGTCGGTCGTCTGCGGCGCCGGCCTGGCTGGTCGCGCCCGCGCGGCGGACCCGCATATGGAGGGAGCCCCGCGCCCTTCCGGGCGAACGCGGGGCCCGCCCTCACTGCTGCGACGGCTGTGACGTCTCCGACTCCAGACGCTGCCGGGTCGCCGGGCCGAACTCCCCGTAGGGGTCACCGGTGATGCCCCGGGCCAGCTGGTAGGTGCGCACCGCGTCCTCCACGGGGCGGGTGAAGACGCCGTCGACCTGGTCGGCGTACAGGTTCAACTGCCGCAGCCGCTCCTGGAGTTCGGTCACCTGCGGGCCCTGGTCGCCGCGGCGCAGCACCGGCGCGGCCGCGGGTGTGGTCCGCGCACCGGCGGAAGCCGTCGCGGCGGGGGAGGGCGAGCGGAACGCCGTGGGGGACGGTGCCGCGGAGGTCGGCGGCGCGGACGGCGTGGCCGGCCGGGCCGGGGCCGGCGGGGCCGAGGACGGCGGGGCCGAGGACGGACGCACCAGCGAGCGGGACACGGGCGGGGAATCCGCCGCCGGCGAGGACGACGACACCGGCGCGCTCACGTCCGGGACGCTCGCCCGGACCTCCTGGGCGGCGGAACGGTCCCGCGACGACGGGGTGTCGTACGAGAACAGCCCGCTCGCCAGGCCGGCCGCCGCCACGACCGCCACGCCCGCGCCGGCGGCCGACAGCAGGACGGCGCGCCGGGGACGCCGGCGTGGCGCCTCGCCCGGCACGGTCTCCGCCGTGGCCGCGCCGTCCGCCCCGCCCCCCTCGAACATCCGCAGGTCCGTCGTGCTCGGCCCCGGTATCGGGCGCAGGGGCAGCGTGGCCTCGACGGGCGGCACCGCGCCGGTCTGCGCGGGCTCGTCCACCTCGACGTACGGGCGGATCCGTAACGGGTCGAAGTCCTCCGCCGCCGCCGCCTCGGCCGTCCGCGTCTCCCGCAGGGCCTCGGCCGCCCGCTCGGTGCAGTCGCACGACGGACTCCGGTCCAGGCCCCTCGGCGCCCCGCACCGCGGGCACGTACGGCCCTCGGGACTCCCGGGACTCTCCGGACCGCCGGGCCTCGCGGAATCACTCATGTGTTCGTCCTCCCCTTGCGGACTTCCGAGACTATGCGGACCTTGTCCGCATCCGCCGTCAAAAACGCGGGACTCGGCAGGCCATAACCGGTCACACCGACGACGATGGAGAAGGTGCATTCCGAGCCTCCCGGGAGGTCTCCATGACCCTCGACACGCACGGCACGACGAAGGACGTGAAGGACAGCGAACACGTTCCCGGCAATGTGTTCGTCCCCATCGGCGCCCTGCTGCTCGGACTGCTGCTCGCCGCGCTCGACCAGACCATCGTCTCGACCGCGCTGCCGACGATCGTGAGCGATCTCGGCGGCCTGGAGCATCTGTCCTGGGTGGTCACCGCCTATCTGCTGGCCTCGACCGCCGCGACCCCGCTGTGGGGCAAGCTCGGCGACCAGTACGGCCGGAAACGGTTGTTCCAGACGGCAATCGTGATCTTTCTCATCGGCTCGGCGCTGTGCGGCATGGCGCAGAACATGGGCGAGCTGATCGGGTTCCGCGCGCTCCAGGGCCTCGGCGGCGGCGGGCTGATGGTGCTGTCGATGGCGATCGTCGGTGACCTCGTACCGCCGCGCGAACGCGGCCGCTACCAGGGGCTGTTCGGGGCCGTCTTCGGCGCGACCAGCGTGCTCGGGCCGCTGCTCGGCGGGCTGCTGACGGAGCATCTGAGCTGGCGCTGGGTGTTCTACGTCAACCTCCCCGTGGGCGTCGTCGCGCTGGCCGTGATCGCCACCGCGCTGCGCCTGCCGCGCCGCAGCGAGCGCCACGTCATCGACTACCTCGGCACCTTCCTGATCGCCGCCGTCGCCACCTGCCTGGTCCTCGTCGCCTCGCTCGGCGGTACGACCTGGCCCTGGGCCTCGGCGCAGATCATCGGGCTCGCCGTGCTGGGCGTGCTGCTGGCCGTGGCCTTCGTGGCCGTCGAGCGGCGGGCCGCCGAACCGGTGCTGCCGCTGAAGCTGTTCGGCATCCGCACCTTCACGCTCGCCGCCGTGATCAGCTTCATCGTCGGCTTCGCCATGTTCGGCGCGATGACCTATCTGCCGACCTTCCTCCAGGTCGTCCACGGTGTCTCGCCGACCGTGTCCGGGGTGTACATGCTGCCCATGGTGTTCGGCCTGCTGCTGTCCTCGACCGTGTCCGGACAGATCGTCAGCCGCACCGGGCGCTGGAAGGTGTTCCCGGTCACCGGCACCGCCGTCACCGCCATCGGCCTGCTCCTGCTGCACCGGCTCACCGAGCACAGCCCGACCGCCGTGATGAGCGTCTACTTCTTCGTCTTCGGTCTCGGCCTCGGCCTGGTCATGCAGGTGCTGATCCTCATCGTGCAGAACGCGGTCTCGTACGAGGACCTGGGCGTGGCCACCTCCGGCGCGACCTTCTTCCGCTCCATCGGCGCCTCCTTCGGCGTGGCCATCTTCGGCACGATCTTCGCGAGCCGCCTCGGCGACAAACTCACCGCCGCCTTCCGGGGAGTCCCCCTGCCGCCCGGCGTCAGTGCGAACGCCGTGAAGTCCGACCCGCGGGGCATCGCCGCGCTGCCGCCGACGCTGCGCCCGGCCGCGCTGCACGCGTACGCCTCCGCCATCACGGACGTCTTCCTCTACGCCGCCCCGGTCGCCCTGCTCGGCTTCCTGCTGGCGTGGTTCCTGAAGGAGGACCCGCTGCGCGGCTCGGTCACCGCACCGGACGTCTCCGAGACCCTCGCGCCCAATCCGGTCGAGCGTTCCTCCTACGACGAGTGCTGCCGCGCGCTGTCCGTGCTCGGCACCCGCGAGGGCCGCCGGGAGATCTACGAGAAGATCACCGCACGGGCCGGCTACGACCTGCTGCCCGCCGCCGGCTGGCTGCTGCTGCGCATCCGCAGGTACGGCTCGGTCGAACCCTGCGTGCTCGCCGAGCACGGCCCCGTCCCGCTGGAGGTCCTCCTCGCCGCCGCCCGCCAGGTCGAGGAACGGCGCCTTGCGCAACGCGAGGGCCTGGACCTGTACCTGACCGACGCCGGCCGCGAGGTCGCCGACCGGCTGGCCGCGGCCCGCGAGGAGTCGCTGGCCGAACTCCTCGGCGACTGGTGGCAGCCGGACCGCTCGACCGACCTGACCGAGCTGGTGAAGGAACTCACCGGCGAACTGTGCGGCTCCGCGCGCGAACAGCCACGCGAACAACCGCACGGCCGGCCGGTGACCGGGCTCAGCTGACGGTCAGTTCCTTGCGGAACCAGTGCTCGGCGTACGCGGCGTCGTTGTGCGGCTCGGTCTCCGCGTAGCCGAGGCGGGCGTACAGGGCGCGGGCCTCGACCAGATCGCCGCGGGTGTCGAGCACGATCCGCCGGGCCCCGAGGGCGCGGGCGGCCTCCTCGGCGGCGGCCACGAGCAGCGGGGCGCCGCCCTTGCCGCGCAGGTGATCGTGCACGAACACCCGGGTGAGTTCGGCGGTGTCCGGGTCGAGCAGCCGTACCCCCGCCGAGCCGCCCGCCTCACCCGCGTACCAGCCCACCAGCAACTGCCCGGCGGGCGGCGCGAGTTCGGCTCCGTCCCCGGCCGCGATCTCCCGCTCCAGCTCGCCGGGGTCGGTGCGGTGCCCCTTGTGCAGCACGTACCAGCGGTCGCTGACCTCGGTGTAGTACGCCCGCCACAGGGCGGCGGCGACAGGGGAGTCGTACGGTTCCGGTGCGATGGTCCACGTCATGCCGGAGTGTCACCCCCGGCCCGCCGCCGGTGCCACTCCCGTACGACCTCCTCGACGTCGTACGGCTTCCTGCCCAGCGGGGGGCCGGGCGGGGGCTTGAACATCATGTCCTTGATCTTGACGTTGACGTCCTCGACGATCTTCCGGGCGATCCGCTCCGAGGGGGCCGCGTAGGCCGCGTCGAGGGCGTCCTCGGCCTCCTTGCGGAGGGCGAGCGCGGGCGGCAGGACGGACAGGCCCTCGCGCGCCATCTTCCGTTTGATCCACCACAGTTCGTCGTAGGCGGAGTCGACCTCGCTCGGCAGCGGCTCGCCCGCTCCCGGCAGTCGCTCGAATTCACCGCGCCCCTGCGCGTCACGGATCTGCTTGTCGACAAACGAGTCGAACGACACACCCGGTGGCTTTCGCTCGGTCATGACTCCATTGTGCCGGACGCGGCCCGGCGGGGCGTTCTATCATGCGGCGGCGGCAGGCCGATCCGGCCTCGTCGCGAGGACGTGCACGGATAGTGCACGGACGTGCACGGACATCACAGGGGGAACGCACGTGCTCGAACTCACCATGGCCACCGTCTCCGAGGCCGACTCCGGCGCCACGGCCGGTATGACGATGGCCGACGCGCCGAGCGAGCCGGGCGCCGCGCTCCGGGTCGGCCGGGACGCGGCGGTGTGCAAGCTGGTCACGCCCGACGACTGGCTGTTCGTCTCCCGCGTCCACCTGGAATTCGTGTGCGCCCCCGACGGCGGCTGGCAACTGACCTGGCTGCGCGGCTCACAGGCCGAGCCGTCCGCCGAAGTGCGCCTGGTCTCGGGGGAGTTCAGCCAGCCCCTCGGCTACGGCGCGACCGTACGGCTGCCGCACGGCGGGTCCGGCGAGATCGTCGTCCAGGACCGCACCGCGCCGCGCAGCGTCAACGTCGGCTTCTACCACGAGGCGTAGCGCCCCCCACGCACCCGGTGCGGCTCAGGCGAGCACCCGGGCCAGCGCGAACCCGTCGTAGCCCTTGGTGCCGACCGTCTGGAGCGCCGTACCGCTCAGCCTCGGGTGGGTGGCGATCAGGTCGATCGCGGCGCGGGTGCCGAGCACGTCCGGATCGGTGCTGTCCGGGTCGGCGACCCGGCCGCCGCGCACCACGTTGTCGATCACGATCACGCTGCCCGCACGGGTGAGCCGCAGCGCCCACTCCACGTAGTGCGCGTTGTTGGCCTTGTCGGCGTCGATGAAGACCAGGTCGAACGGGGGCGGGTTCTCGTCGGCCAGCTTGGGCAGCGACTCCAGGGCCGGGCCGACCCGCACCTCCGCGATCCGGTCCAGGCCCGCCCGGGTGATGTTCCGCACGGCGACCTCGGCGTGCCGGGCGCTGTACTCCAGGGAGACCAGCCGGCCGTCCTCGGGCAGCGCCCGGGCCAGCCAGATCGTGCTGTACCCGCCGAGCGTGCCGATCTCCAGCACGGTGCGCGCGCCCTGCAACTGCGCGAGGAGCTGGAGGAACTTGGCCTGTGCGGCCGTGACGGCGATGTCCGGCAGCCCGGCCGCCTCGTTCTCCCGCAAGGCCGCCTGAAGCGCCTCGTCGTCGGGCGCCAGGTGGCTGATGAAGTAGTCGTCGACGTCGTCCCAGAGCTGCGAGCCGGTCATGCTCCTGCTGCCTTTCCCGAGTGCCTGCGCTTCCCCTGCGCGGTCATCGTCTCAGCCGAGGGGCAACGAGGGGGAGATCGGCGGCCGGGCCCGGACCGGTGGCGGCGCGGCCCACGCCGGGAACCCGGCGACGGTGAGGACCGCCTACCGCGCCTCCCGGCCCTCCACCGCCGGCGCCGACCCCGGAAGGGGGCGTCCCGCCGACTCCGCCATCCGCCACACCGCGAACCCGCCCACGACGGCCGCGGCCATCATGTAGTACGCGGGCATCATCATGTTCCCCGTCGCCCCGATCAGCGCGGTCACCACCAGCGGAGTCGTGCCGCCGAACAGGGACACCGACACGTTGAAGCCGATCGACAGGGAGCCGTAGCGCACCCGGGTCGGGAAGAGCGCGGGCAGCGCGGCCGGCATGGCCGCCGTGAAGCAGACCAGGAGCAGGCCCAGCGCGCCCATGCCCAGCGCGACGGCGAGCAGGCTGCCCTGGCGGATCAGCAGCAGGGCGGGGACGGACAGGAGGAGGAAGCCCGCACAACCGGCCGCGATCACCGGGCGGCGGCCCACCCGGTCGCTCAGCGCGCCCGCGAACGGCTGGACGACCATCATCAGGGCCATCACGCCCAGCACGACCAGCAGCCCGTGCGTCTCGTCGTACTTCAGCTCGCTCGTCAGATAGCTCGGCATGTACGACAGCAGCATGTAGTCGGTGACGTTGAAGACCAGCACCAGGCCCACGCACACGAGCAGGGCCTTCCACTGGCCCGCGACCATCTCGCGCAGCGGCACCTTCGGGCGCCGCGCCTCCGCCTTCTCGACCTGTGCCGCGAACGCCGGGGTCTCCTCCAGCCGCATCCGCAGGTACAGGCCGATGACACCCATCGGGCCCGCGATCAGGAACGGGATCCGCCAGCCCCAGGACAGCAGGTCGGCGGACGACAGCAGGGCCGTCATCAGCGTCACCAGGCCCGCGCCGCCGATGTAGCCCGCCAGCGTGCCGAACTCCAGCCAACTGCCGAAGAAGCCGCGCTTCTTGTCGGGCGCGTACTCGGCGATGAAGGTCGACGCGCCCGCGTACTCGCCGCCCGTCGAGAAGCCCTGCACCAGACGGGCCGCCAGCAACAGCAGCGGCGCACCCACGCCGATCGACGCGTACGACGGGATCAGGCCGATGGCGAACGTGCCCGCCGCCATCATGATCATCGTGACGGCGAGGACCTTCTGGCGGCCCACCCGGTCGCCCAGCGGACCGAAGACCATGCCGCCCAGCGGCCGGACCAGGAACGCCGCGGCGAAGGCGCCGAACGTCGACAGCAACTGCGCGGTCGGGCTGCCGGAGGGGAAGAAGACCTTGCCCAGGGTGACCGCGATGTAGCTGTAGACACCGAAGTCGAACCACTCCATGGCGTTGCCGAGCGCCGCCGCCTTCACGGCGCGCCTGACGAGCGCGGGGTCGACGACGGTGACGTCGGTGGGGGCCTGCGCGGCCCGCGGGGTCTTCGGGTGCGGGGTGACGGCTGTGGCGACGGCCAAAACGGGGCTCGCCTACCTTTCGACGGGGACAGGGGCAAAAGGTGACCATAGGTGGCTTTCAGGTCCTTACGTGACGTAAGTGCGCGACTGCACAGCGCGGCCAAAGGGGGTGTGTACAGGCAGGTCCGTACGCTGCGGCCGCGCTCCCCGGCGCCCCCGCTGTGACCCTTCTCGCGCCCCGGCCCCGCAACCGCACAGGGTGCGCACTATCGTCATCCGGACAAAAGGCGGACGAAAACCGGGCGGACGTCAGGTGAAGTGGGGGTTGCCCGCGTCTCTGTCCAGAGCCGGTGGGAACCTCATAGGGTTTTGAGAAGGACGGGGCGGGAGGCCGACGGGGCGTGGCGAACGTGGAGCACAGCGGGCGGCCGACGGATGCCTTCGGGCAGGACTCCCCCGGAGCACGACTGCATGCGGCCAGGCTGGGACTGTGGGCGGTCGCGGCGATCCTCGCCGTACGGCAGATGGCCGCCGTCCTCAGCACTCCGAGCGCCGAGCGGTTGACCGACCTGGAGACCTGGGTCGGCCCGCACGGCGTCCTGCACGTGGACGGCTCGATCTACGACTCCTCCCGCTTCACCGGCACCCCCTTCGGCGGGCTGGTCCTCAAGCCGCTGACCCGCTCCGCCGAGGCCGCGCTCGGCTGGGGCTGGACCTTCGGCACGCTGCTGCTCGTCGTCGCCCTCGGCCTGGTCGCCGCCCGCGCACTGCCCCAGCCGGTCAGCCGCCGCACCTCGCTGCTGGCCGCGCCGGTCGCGATCAGCCTGCTCATGCTGTCGCTGCCGGTCCGCAACGCCCTGTGGCTCGGCCAGACCAGCATCCTGCCGGTGCTGCTCGTCCTGCTCGGTCTGTTCGCGGTCCGCGGGGAGCGGGCCAGCGGCCTGTGCATAGGCCTCGCCGCCGCGTTCCAGCCGACCCTGCTGATGTTCGCTCCGCTGGTGTGGTTCACCGGCCGCCGCCGGGCCGCGCTCAGCACGGCCGGCACCTTCGCCGCCCTGACCGCGCTCGCCTGGGCCGCGCTGCCGCACGACTCGTACGCGTACTGGGTGCACCACCTGGCGGGGGCGGGCCTCGGCGGCAAGGCCGACGCCCTCGGCAACCAGTCACTGCACGGCGCGCTGCTGCGGCTCGGCGTGTCCGGGTGGCCGGAGATCACCGTCTTCCTGCTGCTGGCCTCCGCCGTCGCGGCCCTCGCCATGCGCCGCGCGGTGCACTACGCGGCCGACGGGCAACTGCTGCTCGCGGTCGCCGTCACCGGCTGTGCCGTCGTCGCCGTCTCGCCCACCGCCTGGCAGTACCAACTGCTGTGGGTGCTGCTCGCGGTCGTCGGCCGGGTCGGCAGGAAGGCCTCCGACCGCTACGTCTGGCCGGTGGCCGTCGTCCTCGTCACGACGCTCCCGGCGAAGATGATGCTGCCGAACACGCCGGCGCTGTACCCGCTGCGCGACAACCTGGTGCTGCTCGCGGCCCTGGCCGCCGCGACGACGGTCCCCTTCCTCTCTCGAACCTCCCCCTCCTACCGGACCCCGATCCACACGGAGTACGCCCCACCGGTCCCGGCCCGCTTTCGACGCGTCCCCCTCCTCCCCTTCCTGCGCCGCGTCCTGACCCGCCCGAACCTGCTGCTGGAACTGCTCCTCATCCGGGTCGTCTACGCCGCCTACTCACAGGTCCGCCTCGCCGCGACCGGCGGCACCGTCTCCGGCGGCCGGGCGCGCGCCGAGCACCACGGGCACATCGTGCTCGACATCGAGCGGTTCCTGCACATCGACATCGAGCACTGGGTCAACCACTCCGTGGCGAAGATCGAGTGGCTGCGGGACTTCTTCAGCTTCTACTACGAGTCCTTCCACTTCGTGTTCCCGCTGACGGTCCTCGCCGTCCTCTACCGGCGCCGCCCGGTCGACTACCGCTGGGCCCGCGCCTCCCTCGGCTTCGCCACCTTCCTCGCCCTGATCGGCTTCTGGTTCTTCCCGCTGGCTCCGCCGCGCCTGATGCCGCACCTCGGCATCATCGACACCGTCCACGGCGCGCAGAACTTCTCCAAGCCGGACTACGGCGCGCTGACCGCGCTCACCAACCAGTACGCGGCGATGCCCTCGCTGCACTTCGGCTGGGCCCTGTGGTGCGGCGTGGTCATCGCGGTCATCGCCCCGAAGCGGTGGATGAAGGCCCTCGGCCTGCTGCACCCCTTCCTCACCGTCTCGGCCATCATCGCGACCGGCAACCACTGGGTGCTCGACGCGATCGGCGGCGCGGTGGTGGTCGGCGCCGGCTTCGGGCTGTCGTACGTGCTTCAGGGGCCGAGGCTGAAGACGGTCACGGCGGTGACAGGAGCCCAGGAGGAGGCAGAGAAGGTGAGCGTCGGCAGCACGTGACCGTGCGGCCCAACGGTCACTGCTCGACTCCGCACTCGAACCACACCGTCTTACGGCCCAGCACCCACGGGGTCACGCCCCACTTGCCGACCACGGCATCCAGCAGTGCGAGTCCCCGGCCGCCCTCTGAGTCAAGGTCCAACTGGCGGGGCGGCCGGGGAAGTTGGAAGAACCCGTCGGCCACCTCGACCCGGACGCCGGCGGTCTGCCGTACGAGCAGGACGGTGCAGCGCCGGTCGGGAACGTGCCGTACGACATTGGTGACCAGCTCGCTCAGGCCCAGCTCCACGGCGCACGTCAGCTCCGTCAGCTCCCATTCGTGGAGGAGCGAGCGGGCGATACGGCGGATGTGGCGTACCGAGTGCTCGCCGACGGTGAGGTGCATGCGGTACTGGGGAGTGCGGGGAATGTTGAGGTTCACAGGGCGAGGCTGACCTGGGATCACTACGCTGGGCAACTGGACGAACACAACATGTCCGGGAGGGGACTTGGCATGGTCAACATCAACACCCTCGACCCCAGCGCCTCACCGCTCGACTACTACGGCTTCGAGCTGCGCCGGTACCGGGAAGCGGCAGGGCTGACGCAGAGGCAGTTCGGGGACGTCATCAACTACACGGGGTCGATGGTCGGCCAGGTGGAGACGGCCCGGAAGCTGCCGACGCTGGACTTCAGCCAGCGGTCGGACGCGGCGCTGGAAACGGGCGGGTTGCTGACGCGGCTCCACCCGCTGGTGATGCGAAGCCAGCTTCCGGCGTGGTTCCAGCAGGTGGCGGAGTTGGAGGTGCGGGCCGTTGAGATCTGCTCCTTCCAGACGCATATGGTCCTCGGCCTGCTTCAGACTCCGGCTTACGCCCGTGCGGTGCTCGGAGCCGTGGATCGTAGCGACCTCGACGACCGCACCGCAGTCCGGCTGGCTCGACAGAGCGTTTTCGAGAAGGAGGAGCCGCCGGTCTTCTGGGCGGTCCTCAGCGAGGCCGCACTCCACTTGGAGATCGGCGGCAGGAAGGCCATGCACGGTCAACTGGCTCATCTGTTGGCCTTCGAGCACACCCCCCGGATCAACATCCAGGTGCTGCCGTTCTCCGCAGGTGCGCACGCCGGTACGCAAGGCTCGTTCGACCTCTATCGCTTCGCGACCGATCCGGCCATCGTCTACACCGAGGGGTACGGCAGCGGGCATCCGAGCGCGCACCCAGACACCGTCAAGGACTGCTCGCTCCGTTACGATCATCTCCAGGCCGCCGCACTCTCCCTCAAGGACTCGGCGGAGTTGATCCGGCGTGTGATGGAGGACCGCTATGGAGAGCAAGTGGCGTAAGTCCAGCTACAGCGGAGACCAGGGCGGTCAGTGCCTTGAAATGGCTGAACTGCCCGACGAGGGCATTGCCATCCGTGACTCCAAAACCCCCGCGGGGCCGATCCTCACCCTCGGCCCCGCCGCCTTCACCACCTTCGTCAACTGGACCTCGGCTACAGCCGCTGAATGATCGTCCCCGTCGCCAGCCCACCGCCCGCGCACATCGTGATGAGCGCGAACTCCTTGTCCGTGCGCTCCAGTTCGTGCAGGGCGGTGGTGATCAGGCGGGCCCCCGTCGCGCCGACCGGGTGACCGAGGGCAATCCCACCGCCGTTCACGTTGACCTTGTCCAGGTCCTGTTCGAAGACCTGGGCCCAGCTCAACACCACCGACGCGAACGCCTCGTTGATCTCGACAAGGTCGATGTCCTTCAGCGTCATCCCCGCCTTGCCCAGCACCGCCCGCGTCGCGTCGATCGGGCCGTCGAGGTGGAAGTGCGGGTCGGCGCCGACCAGCGCCTGAGCGACGATCCGTGCCCTCGGCCTCAGCTTCAGGGCGCGGGCCATCCGTTTCGACGCCCACATGATGGCCGCCGCCCCGTCCGAGATCTGCGACGAGTTGCCCGCCGTGTGGACCGCCGTCGGCATCACCGGCTTCAGCCTCGCCAGTGCCTCCATCGAGGTGTCCCGCAGGCCCTCGTCCTTGTCGACCAGGCGCCACATGCCCTGACCGGCGTACTGCTCCTCCTCGGTCGTCGGCACCTGCACGGCGAACGTCTCGCGCTTGAAGCGTTCCTCCGCCCACGCCAGTGCCGCCCGCTCCTGGGACCTCAGCCCCAGTGTGTCGACGTCCTCCCGTGTCAATCCCCGGTGGCGGGCGATGCGTTCGGCGGCCTCGAACTGGTTCGGCAGGTCGACGTTCCACTCGTCCGGGAACGGCTTCCCCGGGCCGTGCTTCGACCCCGACCCCAGGGGGACCCGGCTCATCGCCTCCACGCCGCAGCTGATCCCCACGTCGATCACGCCGCCGGCGACCATGTTGGCCACCATGTGCGAGGCCTGCTGCGAGGAGCCGCACTGGCAGTCGACGGTCGTCGCGGCCGTCTCGTAGGGCAGGCCCATGGTCAGCCAGGCCGTGCGCGCGGGGTTCATGGACTGTTCGCCGGCATGGGTGACGGTGCCGCCGACGATCTGCTCGACCGCGTCGGCGGGGATGCCGGTGCGACCGAGGAGTTCACGGTAGGTCTCGCCCAGGAGATAGGCGGGGTGCAGGTTGGCGAGCGCGCCGCCGCGCTTGCCGATCGGGGTGCGGACGGCTTCGACGATCACGGGTTCGGCGGCCATGGGTGCGGGTCCTCTCCGAGGGCTCTGCGAGGGCTCTGCGGGGCTCTCCTCCAGAACGTGCAGAACTAGTACGCGTTCTAGTTCTCAGGGCAGTTTGCTGACGTGATGTCCATCACCGCAAGGGTCTTGCAGCGGATGGAGCCGGATTGGGGGTGTCATGCCTCTTGTGAGTTGTAGAACCCGTTACTACGGTCACGGCATTCAGCATCCACTGATGGACCGTCAGGACTTGACGACGGGAGCCACCGATGCCCTGTCCCGCGCTGCCAGACGGGTTGGACCTCACCGACCCCGATCTGCTCCACCACCGCGTGCCCCTCCCGGAGTTCGCCGAGCTGCGCCGCACCGAGCCGGTCCGCTGGATCCCGCAGCCGCACGGCGTCGCGGGCTTCGCCGACGCCGGCTACTGGGCCGTGACCCGGCACGCGGACGTCAGGTACGTCTCCACGCACCCCGAGCTGTTCTCCTCCACCCTCAACACCGCGATCATCCGCTTCAACGAGCACATCCAGCGCGACGCGATCGACGCACAGCGCCTCATCCTGCTCAACATGGATCCTCCGGAACATACGCGCGTCCGGCAGATCGTGCAGCGGGGCTTCACGCCACGTTCCATCCGCGCCCTGGAGGAGCGGCTGCGGGCCCGCGCCGAGTCCATCGTCGCGGCCGCCCGCGCTCGCTCCGGGCCCTTCGACTTCGTCACCGAGGTCGCCTGCGAACTGCCGCTCCAGGCCATCGCCGAGCTGATCGGCGTACCCCAGGAGGACCGGTCCAAGATCTTCGACTGGTCCAACAAGATGATCGCCTACGACGACCCCGAGTACGCCATCACGGAGGAGGTCGGCGCCCAGTCGGCCGCCGAGATCATCGCCTACGCCATGAACATGGCCGCCGAGCGCAAGCAGTGCCCGGCCCGCGACATCGTGACGACCCTGGTGGCGGCGGAGGACGAAGGCAACCTGAACTCCGACGAGTTCGGCTTCTTCGTGCTGATGCTGGCGGTGGCCGGGAACGAGACCACGCGCAATGCGATCACCCATGGGATGCACGCGTTCCTGACCCACCCCGAGCAGTGGGACCTCTTCCGGCGGGAGCGGCCCGGGACGACGGCCGAGGAGGTCGTGCGCTGGGCGACCCCCGTCAACGCCTTCCAGCGGACGGCCACCCAGGACACCGAACTGGGCGGGGTGCTGATCAAGGAGGGGGACCGGGTCGGGCTCTTCTACGCCTCCGCCAACCACGACCCCGAGGTCTTCGCCGACCCCGACGCCTTCGACATCACCCGCGACCCCAACCCGCACCTGGGCTTCGGCGGCGGCGGTCCGCACTTCTGCCTCGGCAAGTCCCTCGCCGTCCTGGAGATCGACCTGATCTTCAACGCCATCGCCGACGCCATGCCCGGCCTGCGGCTGGCCGACGAGCCCCGGCGGCTGCGCTCGGCCTGGATCAACGGGGTCAAGGAACTCCGGGTCACCGCCGGATGACGCACCGACTTCCGCGCCCGCCCACTCCTGTGCTCCCGGCTCACTCTTGGCCGGATGCCACCACCGCCAGCACGGCGGAGACGGCCGCCGCGAGCGCGAGCGGCAGGCCGAGGCCGTGGTGCAGGACCAGCCACGCGCCCAGGAAGGCACCGGCGAGCATGGCGATCACCGAGGCCGTACGGCGCGGGGAGCGGTGGCCGGTGGCGTCGCCGAGCCGGGACTCGGAGGCGAGGCCGGTCAGGGTCATCGTCAGCACGGTGGTCGTCAGGTCGGCGACGCCCAGCTTGCGGACCGTGGCGTTGCGCAGGCCCATCGCGTAACCGGTCAGGGCGATCAGGGCGTAGACGGTGCCGGTGGCGCGCGGCCAGCCGAAGGCGACCGCCGCGGACACGCCGACCAGGGCCGCCTCGGCCACGAGGGTCAGCCGTGTCCAGCGTCGGCGCGAGCCCCCGCCGACGCGGGCCGCCAGCCGGCCGCCGGTCACCGCGCCCAGCAGGAAGCAGCCCAGCGAGGTGGCCGTGTGCGGGACGGAGAAGCCGGGCGCTCCGGCGGCCGCGAAACCGAGGACGACGACGTTGCCGGTCATGTTCGCCGTGAAGACGCGGCCCAGCCCCAGATAGCTGACGGCGTCGATGAGCCCGCTGACCACGGTGAGCATCAGCAGTACGAGCACGAGCCGCAGCCCGCGCGCCTCGGGGTCGCAGGTCTCCTGTGCGGGTGCGTCGTCCGCTGGGCTCATCGCCCCAGTGGACCATGCCGGGGCGGGAGAACGCCGAAGGCGGCGGCCCCGGATCGGGGCCGCCGCCTTCGGCGGTGGTGCGGTGCGGGCCGGCTCAGTACCAGCCGTTCGCCTGCCAGAAGCTCCAGGCCTTCACCGGGCTGCCGTAGCGGGAGTTCATGTAGTCCAGGCCCCACTTGATCTGGGTGGCCGGGTTGGTCTTCCAGTCGCCGCCGGCGGAGGCCATCTTCGAACCGGGCAGGGCCTGGACCAGGCCGTAGGCGCCGGAGGAGGAGTTGGTCGCGGCCGGGTTCCAGCCGCTCTCGTGCGAGACGATCTTGCTGAACGCGTTGAACTGCGCGGCGTCCGGGATCATCTTGTGCGCGATCGCCTGGGCGGAGGAGGCCGTGGCGGGCGTGGCGGCCTGGGCGGGCGCCGCGGTCAGAGCCAGACCGGCGGTGGCGGCGGCCACGGCGGCGGTCGTGAGGGCCTTCTTCGGGGAAGCGATGCGGCGGATGAAGGAGGCGGTCACGGAGAACCTCTTGCGTCGGGGACAGGAGATCGCCGGTATGCCGTGCACCGCCGCTTGCGCGTCGGCCGCATCCGTTCGCATACGTCGGCGCCGCGGCCCGGGTGGGCTCGTGGCGCCTGGCGACGTCCTCCAGAGAAGCAGGCCCCGAACCCGCCCGCAATGACCCCTTTTACTAGTTGAGGCCGGATCCGCGAGAATCGTCGGCTCTGTGGCGTGGCTCTCCATGCCCAGGTCAAGAGGGGTGCCAGGGGGGACGTAACGGATATGTGGCACTACGGCCCCGGGTCGTAGGTGATCCGGGTCATGTGGGGTGCTTCACCGCCGGGGTGCCGCTGGGTGAGGTGCCGTGCTCGTCCGGTGAGGGATCCCGGGCGTCGAATGTGACCGCGGTCTCGAAGGCGGCCCGCCGGGTGGCCCGGCGCAGCGCGCGCAGCACCGCCGGGCCGAGGAACAGGGTCAGCACCACCGTGCACACGGCCCGGCCCAGGTCCCAGCCGAGCGAGGTGGCCAGGCAGTACGCGATGAAACGGGCCAGATTGGCGGGGACGGAGGCGTGCGCGTCGAAGGAGATGTCCGAGGCCGCGGTGGCGAGGAAGGGCCAGCCGGCGAGATTCATGACGGTGCCGTAGGCGAGGGAGGCGAGGAAGCCGTAGCCGGCGAGGAGGAACAGCTCCCACCTGCCCCGCAGGCGCACCGCCCCCGGCAGCAGCCCGGCCCCCATCGTGAACCACCCCATCGACAGCATCTGGAACGGCAGCCACGGCCCGACCCCGCCGGTGAGCAGGGCCGACGCGAACATCGTCACCGAGCCCAGGGTGAACCCGAAGCCCGGGCCGAGGACCCGGCCGCTGAGCACCATCAGGAAGAACATCGGCTCGATCCCGGCCGTCCCCGCGCCGATCGGGCGCAGCGCCGCCCCGGTCGCGGCCAGCACGCCCAGCATGGCCACGGCCTTCGGCCCGAGGTCCGACTCCGAGAGCGTCGCCGCCACGACCGCGACCAGCAGGACGAGCAGGCCCGCGAAGAGCCAGGGGGCGTCCTGGGCGTGGGCGCTCAACTGCGACGCGGGCGGGGCGAGGAAGGGCCAGCCGAAGGCGACCACGCCCACCGCGCCGACCAGCACGAGCGCGGCGAGGGAGCGGGGGCGGACGCGGACGGCGTGCAGGCGGGTCCCCGGGCGCGGGGCGCTCATGCCAGCGCCTCGCGCACCTCGGCCACCGTGAGCCACCGCTGCGGGGCGAGGACCTTCGTCACCTGCGGGGCGAAGGACGGCGACGAGACGACGACGTGGGCGGTCGGCCCGTCGGCGATGACCTCCCCCTCGGCGAGCAGCACCACCCGGTGCGCGATCTCGGCCGCCAGCTCCACGTCGTGCGTGGCCAGCACGATCGCGTGCCCCTCGGCGGCGAGCGCGCGCAGCACGGTCACCAGACGGGCCTTGGCCGCGTAGTCCAGGCCGCGCGTCGGCTCGTCGAGCAGCAGCAGGGGCGGCCGGCCGGTCAGCACGACGGCCAGGGCGAGCGCCAGACACTGCCCCTCGGACAGGTCGCGGGGGTGCGTGTCGTCCGTGATGCCCGGCAGCAGCTCGGACACCAGCGTCCGGCAGGTCCCCGGCTCGGCCCGGGCGTCCCGGTCCGCCGCCGCGCACTCGTCGCCGACCGTGTCGGCGTACAGCAGGTCACGCGGCTCCTGCGGGACCAGGCCGACGCGGCGCACGAGGTCGGGCGGTGCGGTGCGATGGGGGATGACCCCGCCGACGGTCACGCCGCCCGTGGTGGGGGTCACGAGGCCGACGAGGGAGCCGAGCAGGGTGGACTTTCCGGCGCCGTTGCGGCCCATGAGGGCGACGGTCTCGCCGGGCGCCACGGTGAGGTCGATCTGGCGCAGGGCGGTGATGCGGTCGCGGCGCACGCAGAGGGCGTGGATCTCGGCGGCGGCAGACGAGGCGTCGGTGGGTGGGGTGGGGGAGTTGCGGCGGCGGAGGCGGAATCGGCGTCCGGTACCGGTGTCGGCCGGGGGTGGGATCGCTTGCCGGCGCCGGCCGGGTGCCTCCCCCGCTCTCGGCTTCGCTCGCGCGGGGGAACCCCCGTCGCCCACCCGTGCCGCCCGGGCGGCACTGCCCGCAGCTGGGGCGGCTGCCAGTCGTTCCCGCAGGTCACCCGCTCTGCGCCGGGCGTCACGGACCGTCAGCGGAAGAGGGGTCCAGCCGGCCAGCCGGCCCAGGGCGACCACCGGCGGGTACACCGGGGAGACCGCCATGACCTCGGCCGGGGTGCCCACGACCGCGGCCTCGCCGGGGGCCGGGAGCAGGACGACCCGGTCGGCGTAGTGGACGACGCGTTCCAGGCGGTGTTCGGCCATCAGGATCGTCGTGCCGAGGTCGTGCACCAGGCGCTGGAGCACCGCCAGCACCTCCTCCGCCGCGGCCGGGTCCAGGGCGGAGGTCGGCTCGTCCAGGACCAGGACCCGGGGGTGCGGGGTGAGGACCGAGCCGATCGCGACGCGCTGACGCTGGCCGCCCGAGAGGGTGGCGATCGGGCGGTCGCGGAGCCCGGCGAGGCCCAGCAGGTCGAGGGTCTCCTCGACCCGGCGCCGCATCACCTCGGGGGCGAGGCCCAACGACTCCATCCCGTAGGCGAGTTCGTCCTCCACGGTGTCCGTGACGAAGTGGGCGAGCGGGTCCTGGCCCACCGTGCCGACCACGTCGGCGAGTTCGCGCGGCTTGTGGGTGCGGGTGTCGCGGCCGGCGACGGTGACGCGGCCGCGCAGGGTGCCGCCGGTGAAGTGCGGCACCAGCCCGCTCACCGCGCCGAGCACGGTGGACTTGCCGACCCCGGACGGGCCGACGAGCAGCACCAGTTCGCCCTCCGGCACCTCGAAGTCGATGCCCTGGACACAGGGTTCGGCCGCGCCGTCGTACACCACGGCGACGTCCTCGAAGCGGATCACGACGGCTCCTCGGGGCGCGTGGGTACGGCGAAGGCGGGCAGGAGGGAGAGGAGGACCGCCGCGGCGGGCCACAGGGGCAGGGCCGGGGCGACCAGGGGGACGACCCCCGGGTGCAGCGCCTGCGGGTCGCGGTCGGCGGCGAGGGTGAGGAGTGCGGCGACGGCGGCGCCGGAACCGGCCACCAGCCAGGCGCGCGCGTCCCACGGGTCCGGGCGGTACCGGGTGCGCAGCGAGCGCCGGCCGCCCAGCTTCAGCCCCGCGAGCGCGGCGGCGACCCCGGCGAGCAGCACCGGCAGCCCGTAGGTGCCGCCCTCCGCGGTGAGCAGCCCGTACGTCCCCGCGCACACGCCGAGCAGGCCGCCGAGGGTGAGCGCGGCCGTCGTACGGCGGACCCGCGCGGGAACCTCGGCGCTGCGGCCGTACCCCCGGGCCTCCATCGCGGCGGCGAGCGCGACCGAGCGTTCCAACGCGCCCTCCAGGACCGGCAGTCCGACCTGGAGCAGGCCGCGCAGGCCGCGGTCCGGGCGGCCGCGCAGCCGGCGGGCGGCGCGCAGCCGCTGGACGTCGGCGACGAGGTGCGGCGCGAAGGTGAGCGCGACGACGACGGCCACGCCGGTCTCGTACAGCGCGCCGGGCAGGGACTTGAGGAGGCGGCCCGGACCGGCGAGGGCGTTCGCCGCGCCGACGCAGATCAGGAGCGTCGCCAGTTTCAGGCCGTCGTACGCCGCGAAGACCAGCGCCTCGGCGGTCACCTTCCCGCCCAGCCGGATGCCCTGCGCCCAGTGGGGGAGCGGGACTTCGGGGAGCGTGAACAGGGTGTGGGTGCCAGGGACGGGGGAGCCCAGCACCACCGCGAACAGGACGCGGACGAGCAGGACGGCGAGGGCGAGCCTGGCGAAGGCGGCGTAGGAGCGGGCGAGGGGGGTGGGGGTGCGGTGCGTCGCGACGACGTACGCCGACGCGGATATGAGGAGGGCGAGCAGGAGAGGGTTGGTGGTGCGGGTGGCCGCGGTGCCGAGGCTCAGGGCCCACAGCCACCAGGCACCGGGGTGAACGGCACCCCCGGCCTGCTCAGTCATTCCGTTCGTTCCGTCGCCGCCGCGTCCGCCACACCGCCGCGCCCGCCAGCAGGACGACCGCTCCCACGCCGATCGGCAGCCCCAGCGCGGGCCCGTCCGAGGGGCTCTTCTCGGCGCCGTGCCCCGTGATGCGGCGTGCCTTCTGCGTGTCCGACACCTGCTCGCCGCACCCCCGGTGCGGATACCCGGCGATCGCGCACAGCAGGGCGTTGGTGTCGTAGCGCAGCGGCGGCGCGACGGCGGCCAGGGCGTCGGCGGTCGTCGCGTCGTCCGGCACCCGGGCACAGGCCGTACGGCCGGCCGGCGGGCTCTCGCCGGACGGCGCGTCCGCCGGGGTGCCGAAGTCGAGAACCAGCGCCACCCGCTTCATGCCGGACCTGGCCGGCGTGGCCGCGCAGATCTTCCGGAAGTCCGCCGTGCCGCGCGGCCGGCTCGCGTCGGCCGAGTCCGCGCTGACCGCGAAGCGGAAACCCGCCACCGCGCCGTCGTCGGGACGGGCGCTCGCCGGGCCCTGCGTGGCGTACGTCCACCGGCCGTCGGTGCGCTCCCAGAAGGACCAGTAGCGGTAACCGGCGGCATGCGCCTGGGTCACCGCGGCCGCGAGCAGGACGAACGCGGCCAGCGCCAGGCTCACCGCACGGCGGACCCCGGTCACGGCTGCTGCTTCTTCCGGCCGCTGAGCAGGAAGCCGATGCCGATGCCCGCGACGAGGCAGACACCGACGAACCACCAGAGGCCGAACGGCGAGCCGCCGTCGGACTTCTCGGGGCTCGGGGACGCGTGCCCGGCGGATTCCATGCTCGGCGCCGGGCCCTGCGCGTTGAGCGAGCGGACCAGGCTGGTGCCGCCGAAGTCGCCCGGCTGCGCGCCCACCGCGTGCGCGGCGAGGATCAGCTGCGCGTACGCCGCCGGGCCGCTCTGCCCGGCCCAGCGCGTGGCGTTGTGCTCCAGCCACGTGTAGGACCGCGACGCCTGCTCGACGCGCCCGTCGGCGGCGAGCGCGACGACCGCGTCCGCCGTGTTGCCGTAGTCCGGCTGGTCCGCGGCGCCGGGCAGCGCGGACGTCAGATGGCCGGTCTTGGCGACGGCCGACGCGAGGTTCGCACCCGCGTTGTCCGCGATCTGCGCCGGGGTGAGGTGCTCGCCGGCGGTGCACGCGCCACTGCCGGGCGCCTTGCCGGCCGTCGCGACGAACCCCTTGCCGAGCGCGCCGAGTACGCCCGCCGCCGTCGCGTCCGCGTTGGCCGCCAGGGCGCCCTTCTTGTCCGGCTGGAAGGCGAGGGCGCCGCCGCCGGGCTGCTCGCAGGGCACGGACAGGGCGGCGAGGAGGTCGTAGGGGGACTTGCCCGCCCTGGTGGTCCGCGCCGGGTCCGCGCCGGTCGCGGCGAGGGCGCCGATGACGACGGAGGTGGAGTTGGTGTCGCTGGCGCCGCCCGGGTTGTAGCCCCAGCCGCCGTCCGTGTTCTGCACGGACTTCAGCCAGGCGACCGCCCTGCCGACCGCGTCGTCGTGCCCGCCGGTCGCCCGCAGGGCCTGGACGGCGGCGGCCGTGCTGTTGGTGTCCACGATGACCTTGCTGTCGCAGGCCTTGTCCGGGGCGGCTCGGAACGCGGCGAACGCGCCGTTCGCGCACTGCTGGCCGGCGAGCCAGCCGACGGCCTGTGCGGCGGGCCGGTAGCCGAGCGTGCGCTGCGCGACCAGCGTCAGCGACTGGCGCCACACACCGTCGTAGGTCGGGTCGCCCGTGCCGTACAGCCCGGCCGGGATCGTGACCTTCGGAGACGGCGACGGAGCCGGGGACGCTCCGGCGGCCGTGGCGGGCGCGGCGGCGGCCAGCACGCCTACGGCGGCGAGAGCCGCTGCGCTGCGGCGGACGTTCATGGTCGGCGACTGCCTCTCCTGCGGGGAGCCGGGCAGCGCGCGGGGACCCCCCGGGCGGCTCGACTCCGTAGACCTCGACGGTGCCGTGCGCGGCGGGTCGCCGACGCACGTGAGCCGGTCAACGTCCCGTCCCGGGCGGTCCGGCTCACCGTCCGGCGACGGACGGTTCACGGTTGCGGGCTCAGCGCCGGAATTGCACCGGCTTCCCCCTGTACGGGTGTGATGACGACCCCGCCACTTTACCGGCAGGCGTGCGCGAGCGGGGGGGTGGCCGTGGGCACAGGGCGGCGGTGACCGGGGTCACGGCGATCCGGGTGCGACGTCGGCGGGGGTGGGCCCCTGAACCGGTGATGCCGTCAGGCGGCACCGAGCGCCCGGTCGCACTCCGCCGCGTCCTCCCCCTCCGCCACCCAGTACACCCGGGTCGGCAGACACGCGCCGTCCGCCGACTCCGCGAAGCGGATCGCGGCGGCCCGCTGCCGGCTCGGCGTGGCGTCCACCCGTGTCCCGCACGCCATCGCCAGCGCCACCCCGGCCAGATCCACCCCGGTGGCCCGCTCCACCAGCCAGGGAATGAGGTCGCCCGGAAGGAACGGCGCGACCCCGGTCACCCGGGGGCCCCGGCCGGTCAGCCGCAGCCGCACGTGCGCCACGGTGTGCGTGAGGCCCAGCGCCCGCACCGCCCGCTCGACCGTCTGCCGCAGGAAGCGGTTGTGCAGCAGGCCGTCGTGGGCGTGGACCGAGTGCCGCAGCGGCAGGTCCCCCGGCGCCCCCGGGGTGGTGCGGGTGAGCGCGGCGATGCGGACCTCGTCGTCCAGGACCACCGTTTCCGCGGACACCAGCGGGCCGTCGAGGTCACCGGGCCCGTCCGGGGCCAGGCGGTGCCGGGCGAGCAGTGCCGTGGACGTCACGGGGTCGGTGCAGGCCCCGGCCGTCTCGTACGACAGGCCGGGCAGCCCCAGATGCCCGGTGATCCGCGCGGCGGTGCGCAGATGCTCCCTGGTCCAGGTCAGCACGCCCGCGACCGGATGCCGGTCCGCGTACCGGGCGAGCGCACCGGCCGTCTCCGCCTCGTGCGTGGGGTCGGCCGGGAGATGGCCGGACAGGAAGGGCCGCGCCCAGCCGGGTACGGCGGTGTCGACCAGGATCACGGGGCGGGCCTCGGCGATCCGCTCCAGCGGGACCCCGTACGCGGCGGGGCCGGCCCCGAGCAGAAGGACGGGCTGCGGCATCGGCGCATCACCTTTGCGGGAGAGGCAGGGCGGACGGCGAGGCGGGACGGTCGAACGGGCAGCGGAACACCCCGGGTGCCGCTCCCCCCGTGTGCGGCACCCGGGGCGGGTCGAAATCTTGCTCTCTGTGTCGTGATCCTCACCCACCGCACGCTCAACTGTCAACTATTCCTGCCTCGTTGGGCAGGGAGCCTTGTCAGATCTGGTCGGCGAACGGACGACCGGGTACCCTCGCCTCTCGTCCCGTCGCCCGGTCGAGGGACGGACGCCACATGCTCAGGGGGGCCTCGGTGAGTGACGCCTACACCTCGCTGGCCGAAGTTCTGGCCAGACTCGGGGAGTTGACCGGCCGGCCCGGCCGGCTTCCGGAGACCCTCGACGTGGCCGGCCTCTCCCATCGCACCGGCATCCCCGTCGGCACCGTCGTGGAGCTGCTCGCCGGCGGCCGGGCGCCCGAGGCCGGGCTGGCCCAACGCGTGCGCCAGCGGCTGGACTTCATCCGCGAGACCCGGCGCCGACCCGACGGCAAACGGTACTCGCTGGACGAGCTGGCCAGGATCGCCGGCACCAGCCGGCAGTGGCTGAGCGAGTGGCGCAAGAGCGGGCTGCCGAGCCTGGAGCACACCGACCGGCTGCGCAGGTTCTTCGGGCTGCCGGCCGGCTTCTTCACGGCCGACGAACCGGAGGCGCTGCACGAGGCGTTACAGCCGGTGCTCCAGGGCCTGGAGGCCGAGGCGGACCCGCTGTTGCGGCTGCGCGAGAGCGGCCTGGTCCGGCTCGCCGCGCGGGCCCCGCAGATGAACGCCCGCCAGCTCGCCACGCTCGCCGACCTCGCCGAGATGATCGTCCTCTCGGAACGGGTCTCCTCGGACCGGGCTTCCTCGGACCGGGCTTCCTCGGACCGGGCGGGGAACGCAAGCCGGTGAAGCCTTCCAGGTCACCGAAGCGCTTCCTCGACCGGCTGGTGCGCGACACGGCCCGTACCCTCACCGCGCCGACCGGTGCCGAGGCCTTCCTGCACGCGCTGTGCGACACGCTCAGCCCGCAGGTGGACCGCCCGGTCCGGCTGAAGTTCGTCACCTTCCCGCCCGGGCTGGACGTCTCCGGGATCACGCTCGCGATGGACGAGCGGTACATCGTCGTCGTCGAGAGCCGCGCCCCCGACCCGCACAAGTTCGTCATCGCCGGGCACGAGATCGGCCACATCCACTACGGCACCCTCGACGTGCACCACCCGGCCGGACCGCCCGCCGCCGCCCGCCGCCTGCTGTCCCGGTACGCCGGTGACACCGGGGACGCCGGGCGCACCGCAGACGACGACATCCCCTGGGGGCAGGTCGTCGCCATGGCCACCCGGTGCCCGGCCGCCGCTGCCGCCGCCGCGGCCGAGTGGGAGGCCGAGGAGTGCGGGCTGCGCCTCGCCGCGAAGTTCCCCAGGGTCGTCGGGCCCGGCGCGGCCGCCGGCCGCAGCACCCAGGACACCCTCACCGGCCGCCTGTCGTCCTCCCTGGGCAACATCGGCGGACCCTGATGCGCTGGGACGTCTCCGGCACCGTCGCCGCCTACGCGGTCCCCGGTGCCCTGCTCGCCGTGGCGTTCGTCATCAAACTCCCGCTGCTGCGCCGCGCCTGGCAGGAGGACCCCATCCTGCGGGCCACCGCGCTGCTGCTCGGCATCGGCGCGGTCGTCTTCGCCTCGCTGCCGCCGGCCAACCTGCACCGCCTCAACGCGTTCACCGGCATCCCCAACTTCGCGGGCGTGTGGGTGTATTCACTCCTCACCGCCTACTGCGGCGCCTGCCTGTGGCTCATCATCACCTGGCGCGAACCCCCCTCCGCCGCGCGCCGCCGGCGCACCCGGCTGGTGTGGATCGCGTACACGGCCATCATCGCGGGACTGTGGACGACGTTCTCGCTCGGCGACCACCACGTGGAGCGGCTGCGCGACCTCGACACCTACTACGCCGACACGCCCTGGATGCGCGAGTTCGGGATGCTGTACCTGGCCGCGCACCTCGTCTCCGCCCTGGTCGCGGCCCGCATGCTGTGGGCCTGGTACAAGGAGGTCGAGGACACCTGGCTGCGCCGGGCCGTCATCTTCCTCCAGGTCGCCTACGCCCTCGGGCTCGTCTTCGACGTCGCCAAGCTCGCCGCCGTCAGCGCCCGTTGGAGCGGCCGTGACTGGGACTGGCTGTCGACGTACGCCGCCCCGCCGTTCGCCATGGCCGAGGCGCTGCTGGTCGCCACCGGATTCATCGCCGGGCAGGCCGGACCGGCGGTCGAGGAGCGCCGCCGGCTGGTGCGCACCCACCGGCTGCTGCGGCCGCTGTGGCAGACCATGCTGACGGTCGCCGCGCCGGCGGCCCCCGCGACCGGCCGGGTCAGCGGCGCCGCCCTGCGCCTCGAACTGCGCCGGGCCGCCATCAACGACGGCCTGCTCAAACTGGCCCCGCACCTCAGCCGCGCCCGCCGCGAACGGATCCGTACGACGGCCCGGTCCGCCGGCCACCCGGACGACGAGGCGCGGGGCATCGCCGGCGCGGTGGACATCCTGATCGCGGCCGACGTGCTGCACGCCCCGGCCGGCGGGGGTGAACCGCCCGCCGCCGCCCACGAGGAACACGTGGACCACGCGGGCCGGCCCGGCGCCGCGGCGGGCCTGTCCGACAGCGAGCTGGAGTCCATCGCGCACGCGCTGCGACTCCACACGCCGGTCGTCGAAAGCTTCCGCCGGCAGACGGCCGCCACGGAGGGTCTCACGCACGGCGGCAGGCCTCAACCAGCCGTGCCGGCCTGGGGAGTCGGCCCCGCGAAGGGCAGCCGCAGCACCCGGCGGACCAGCAGCCACCGGCCGTCGACCCGGCGGAACGAGTCCTCGTAGGTCCCGACCTGGACGGGCGGACCGGCGGGCACCATGCCTCCGCCGTACCCGTCGACGCGGTAGGTCGCGAAGTACGAGACGGCGGTGGCGGTGTCCGGCCCGGTCACGGTGACGAGGACGTTGGACATGAACCGGCGCGAGAGCCGGTCGGCGGGCCGGGAGCCGAAGTACTCCCGCAGCGCCTCCCGCCCCGCCACCCGCCGTCCGTCCCCCGGCGGGGGCCACTCCCAGACGCCGTCCTCGGTGAACAGCCCGGCCACGCCGGCCGGTTCGCCGAGGTCGAGGCGGTGGACGAAGTCGGTGATCAGGCGCTCGCAGGCGCGCTCGGCGAGCAGAAGCTCCAAAGGTTCCATGAGGCTGTCTACAGGAAAGCCGCGCCCGAGGTGAGCCGACCGCCGGTCACACCGCCGTGTACGCCACCGGCTCGCTCCCCGTCACCGCCTCCGCCCGGCCCTGTTTCACGAGCCGGCGCAGATGGGCCTCGGCCTCCGAGACGGCGATGTTCCTGGAGCCGTACGGGATCTGCTCCCACGGGCGGTTCCACTCCATCCGCGTGGCGAGCTGCCAGGCGGTGAGCGGCTCGGCGAGCAGGGCGAGCAGGCCGGCCAGCCGTTCCTCGTGGTGATCGAGCAACTTGCGTACCCGGCCCGGCGCGTCGGTGAAGGTGTGCTCGTGTGCGGGGAGGACCTCGGCGGGGGCGAGCCGGCCGATCCGCTCCAGGGAGTCGAGGTAGTCGCCGAGGGGGTCGGTGACGGTCGTGTCGTCGGGGTCCTCGTACAGGCCGATGTGCGGGGTGATCCCCGGGAGCAGGTGATCTCCGCTGAACAGCCGCCCGTGACCGGCGAGTCGGGCCGGATGCTCCTCTTCCAGATGCAGGCACACATGCCCCGGCGTGTGCCCCGGCGTCCAGATCGCGCGCAGCCGGCGGCCGGGCAGGTCGAGGAGTTCGCCCGGGACGATCTCCCGGTCCGGGAGGGCGGGGGAGAGGCCGGGCAGGGTCCGCGGGCGCGGGGTGCGCAGGGGAGCCACGTGCGCTTCGGGCGCCCCGGCCGCCGTCAGCTTGGCCGCCATGTACGTGTACCACCGCTCGGGCGGCGTCTCCCGCGTCCTGCGCACGATCGCCGCGTCGGCCGGATGCAGCGCCACCCAGGCACCGGAGGCCTCACGCACCCGCGCGGACAGCCCGTGGTGGTCCGGGTGATGGTGGGTGACGACGACGCCGTACACCTCGCCCACCGCCGTGCCGCACGCCGCGAGCCCCGCCACGAGGGTGTCCCAGGAACCGGGATCGTCCCACCCGGTGTCCACCAGCACCGGCCCCCGGTCGCTCTCCACGACGTACACCAGCGTGTGTCCGAGGGGGTTGTCCGGGATCGGCACCGCAACGGACCGTACGCCCCCGCCGTGATCGAACGTCGTCGCCATCTGTCCTCCGCCCCACCGCCATTGCTCACTATAACTAGAACTGATATCAGTTCTGAAACAGCGTCAGAAAGGTGGCGGCGGCCATGACCGAGCTCATGGAACACGGACAGCTGTTCATCGGCGGGGAGTTGACCGACCCCGCGGGCAAGGACGTCATCGAGGTGATCTCGCCGCACACCGAGGAGGTCATCGGCCGGGTGCCGCACGCCTCGCGGGCGGACGTCGACCATGCGGTGGCCGTGGCGCGCCGCGCCTTCGACGAGGGGCCCTGGCCGCGGGCGACACAGGAGGAGCGGATCGAGGTCGTCACCCGCATCAAGGACGGCATCGCCGCCCGGCACGAGGAGATCGCCCGGGTGATCTCCTCGGAGAACGGCTCGCCGTACTCCTGGAGCGTCCTCGCCCAGGCGCTCGGCGCGATGATGGTGTGGGACGCGGCGATCAGGGTCGCGCAGGGATATGTGTACGAGGAGCGGCGCGACGGCGTCCTCGGGCCGATCCTCGTCCGGCGGGAGCCGGTCGGGGTGGTCGCGGCCGTGGTCCCGTGGAACGTCCCCCAGTTCGTCGCCGCCGCCAAGCTCGCGCCCGCGCTGCTGGCCGGGTGCACGGTCGTGCTGAAGCCGTCCCCGGAGTCCCCGCTGGACGCCTACCTGCTGGCCGGGATCGCCCGCGACGCCGGTCTTCCCGAGGGGGTGCTCTCGGTCCTCCCCGCAGACCGGGAGGTCAGCGAGTACCTGGTCGGGCACCCCGGCATCGACAAGGTCTCCTTCACCGGCTCGGTCGCGGCCGGCAAGCGCGTGATGGAGGTCGCCGCCCGCCATCTGGCCCGGGTCACACTGGAGTTGGGCGGCAAGTCGGCGGCGGTCGTGCTGCCCGACGCGGACGTGGCGACGGCGGTCGCCGGCATCGTCCCGGCCGCCTGGATGAACAACGGGCAGGCGTGCGTCGCCCAGACCCGCATCCTCGTCCCGCGCACCCGCTACGACGAGTACGCCGACGCCTTCGCGGCCGCGGCGAGCGCGCTCAGGGTCGGCGACCCGCTGGACCCGGCGACCCAGGTCGGCCCGCTGGTCGCCCGCCGCCAGCAGCAGCGCAACCTCGACTACATCCGGATCGGCCAGGAAGAAGGCGCCAAGATCCTCACCGGCGGCGGCCGCCCGGCGGGCCTGGAGCGCGGCTGGTACGTCGAACCGACCCTCTTCGGCGACGTCCACAACGGCATGCGGATCGCCCGCGAGGAGATCTTCGGCCCGGTGATCTGCCTGCTCCCGTACGGCGACGAGGACGAGGCCGTGAAGATCGCCAACGACTCGGACTACGGTCTGTCGGGCAGTGTGTGGACGGCCGACGTCGAGCACGGCATCGAGGTCGCCCGCCGGGTCCGCACCGGCACCTACTCGGTCAACACCTTCAGCCTGGACATGCTCGGCCCGTTCGGCGGCTACAAGAACTCCGGTTTGGGGCGGGAGTTCGGCCCGGAGGGGTACGGCGAGTACCTCGAACACAAGATGATCCACCTTCCGGCAGGGGCGTGAGCATGGGCGACCGCTGGCACGTCGAGGTCGACCGTTCGGTGTGCATCGGCTCGGCCCAGTGCCTCCACCACGCCCCCGACGCCTTCCGCCTCGACTCCGCCCGTCAGTCCCACCCGATCGCCCCGGACACGGACGCGACGGAGTCCGTCCTGGAGGCGGCCGAGAGCTGTCCGGTGGAGGCGATTGCGATCACGCTGGCGGGAAGTGGGGAGGGGATTTTTCCGGCGGAGGAGTGAGGGCGCGTCCTGGCGTGTCTTGCCCGGTATCGGCCGGGAGTTCTGCCTCCTTGTCAGGAACGAGAGTTCCCACATCGAATGCGTGACCTCTTGGGGCGATGCTCGTTGACTACGGCGAGGGGATCTGCGAACGGGGGGAGGTTGCCGAGTGGGCGGGAAGTTCCGGCCGCGGCCCGGCTGCGTGGTGCAGGCGTACCGGTTCGCACTTGACCCGAACTCCGGGCAGGAGCGGGCGCTCAGGTCGCACTGCGGTGCGGCACGTGCCGTCTACAACTGGGCGGTGTCGTGGGTGACCGCCTCGTGGTGGCAGCGCAGGGCCGAGGCTTCCTACGGCATCGGCGAGGAAGAGCTGACGCCGTGGCGGGCGTGGTCGCTGCCCGCGCTGCGCAAGGAGTTCAACCGGGTCAAGATCACTGACCCGCGCTTCGCCGGATGGTGGGAGGAGAACTCCAAGGAGGCCTACAGCACCGGTCTGGCCAATGCCGCCGCCGCGTTCGACAACTACGCCGAGTCCAGGAACGGCAAGCGCAAGGGCCGCAAGATGAGTGCGCCCCGGCACAAGCCGAAGCGGAAGGCGCGCCTGTCCTGCCGGTTCACCACCGGCACCCTCCGCGTCGAGGCCGACGGCCGTCACGTTACGCTGCCCCGGCTGGGCACGATCCGCGTGCACGAACGCGCCGATAACCTGCGTGACCGCCTCGCGGCAGGGACCGCGCGTATCCTGTCGGCGACTGTGCGGCATGAGCGCGGGCGCTGGTTCGTGTCCTTTCAGGTTGAGGTGACACGGGATCTGGTCCGCGTCGCCCGCCCTGATGTGGCGGTCGGCATCGACCTTGGTGTGAAGCACCTGGCGGTGATGGCCGACAGCACGGGGGAGATCCGCTACGAGCCCAACCCGAAGTGCCTGGATGGTTCCCTGAAGCTGCTGCGTCGGCACTCGCGCCGCGTCTCCCGAAGGCAGGGGCCCGACCGGCGTACGGGGCGGAAGCCCTCGAAGCGGTGGGAGAAGGCCAATGCTGAGCGCAACAGGGTGTACCACCGGGCGGCGAACCAGCGAAGTGACGTCCTGCACAAGCTCACGACCCGCATCCGGGCCGAGTACGGCACCGTCGTGGTGGAAGACCTCAACGTCGCCGGGATGCTCAAGAACCGGCGTCTCGCGCGAAAGATTGCCGACGCCGGGTTCGGCGAGATCCGCCGCCAGCTCACCTACAAGGGTCAGCGCAACGCCACCCGCACCGTCGTGGCCGGCCGCTGGTATCCCTCCTCCAAGACCTGCTCGAACTGCGGTGCGGTGAAAGCCAAGCTGCCGCTGCATGTCCGAGTCTTCGACTGCGACGAGTGCCGACTCGTGATGGACCGGGACGAGAACGCAGCTCACAACCTTGTCGCCCTCGTGGCGGCTGCGACAACAGGTACCGGAGTGGCCGGAGACCTGGACACCCGATCGGTGTCGAAGCCTCGTGGAGCCGACCGTAAGACCCGCGCCACCCGACCCAGTCGCAAGGCGGGGCCGGGGCGGGCAGGTGGCGCGACCCTGCCGCTCCAGCGGCGGGAGGAAGCGAGAGACCGTACTCAAACCGAAGCCCTCACGCTTTGGTGATGTGACGGACCATCCGGGCCGTAATGTCCGGATTACTGAGGGCCGTTGAGGCTCTTGGTAGCGGAACGCCATGAACGTCCAGCCGCCCGTGCTCCTCGCCGCCCTCGTCTTCCTCGCCCTCTACGGCGGAGTCGTCCTGCCCGCCGTGTGGTCGCGCAAGCCCGCCCGCCGTGCCGCGGCGCTCACGGTGCTCGGCCGGCTCCTGGACGCGCTGCGGCACTGGACGCGGCGGTGATCAGGAATGCCCGCCCGGCTCCGTCAGGTCGATCAGGCGGCACACCGTCTCGATGTCGATCTTCACCTGGGCGATGGAGGCACGGCCCGACAGCCAGGTGATGAGGGCCGAGTGCCAGGTGTGTTCGATGACGCGCACCGCCGAGAGCTGCTCGGGGGTGGGGTGCTCCAGGCCCATCGCGTCCAGGATGATCACCGTCGTCTGGCGGGAGACCTGGTCGACCTCGGGGGAGACGCTGCGGTCGGCGAAGGTGAGGGCCCGGACCATCGCGTCGGCGAGGTGCGGCTCGCGCTGCAGGGCGCGGAAGGCGCGCATCAGGGTCTCCGCGACGCGCTCGGCGGCCGTGTCGCCCGCCGGGGGCTTCTTGCGCAGCGTGCCGTGCATGTGCTCCAGCTGGTCCTGCATGGTGGCGACCAGCAGGTGCACCTTGGAGGGGAAGTAGCGGTACAGGGTGCCGAGGGCGACCTGGGAGGACTCGGCGACCTCGCGCATCTGGACGGCGTCGAAACCGCCCCGGCTGGCCAGCTGGGCGCTGGCGTGCAGGATCCTGCGACGGCGGGCCTCCTGCCGCTCGGTGAGCGGCGACGAGGCCGACGACGAGGGCCGGACCGTACTCGCTTCCAGCTTGGATTCCGCAGGCATGGGTCCCGCTCCGTGACAGTCGGTGAGGGCGTCTGTAGGGCACGTGATCAAACAGCATGACAGAGCGGTCCGCCGTGGCGTGAATCACCTGATCCACCGCTCACAGCTCCCTTACCTGCCGGTAGATTCAGAGCTTCTTGAACGATCAAGTCTGAAACTTGTTCTAGATTAGCGTCCCGGCGTAGTCTCGCGGGACAGCGCAGGCAGAAGGGGGCACGGAGTGACCGCTGAGGCCCGTGCCGCGGGTGTCCAGGAGGATCCTGCGGCCGACGGCGGGCGACCGCTCGACATCGCGCTCCTCACCTATAAAGGGAACCCGTTCTGCGGCGGCCAGGGTGTCTACGTACGGCATCTCTCGCGCGAACTGGCCCGCCTGGGACACCGGGTCGAGGTGATCGGCTCGCAGCCGTACCCGGTCCTCGACGAGGGGTGTCCGGGGCTCACGCTCACGGAGCTGCCGAGCCTCGACCTGTACCGCCAGCCCGACCCCTTCCGCACCCCCGGGCGGGGCGAGTACCGGGACTGGATCGACGGACTCGAAGTCGCGACCATGTGGACCGGCGGGTTTCCCGAGCCGCTGACGTTCTCCCTGCGCGCCCGGCGCCATCTGCTGGCCCGGCGCGGTGAGTTCGACGTCGTCCACGACAACCAGACCCTGGGATACGGCCTGTTGGGCGACATCGGCGCGCCCCTCGTCACCACCATCCACCATCCCATCACCGTCGACCGGCGGCTGGAGCTGGACGCGGCCGAGGGCTGGCAGCGCCGCTACTCGGTCCGGCGCTGGTACGCCTTCACCCGGATGCAGAAGCGCGTCGCCCGCCGGCTGCCCTCCGTCCTCACCGTCTCCGGCACCTCCCGCCAGGAGATCGTGGACCACCTCGGCGTGCGCGACGACCGTATCCACGTGGTCCACATCGGCGCCGACACCGACCTGTTCTCGCCGAATCCGGCCGTGCCCGAGGTACCGGGCCGGATCGTCACCACCTCCAGCGCCGACGTGCCGCTGAAGGGCCTGGTCTTCCTCGTGGAGGCGCTCGCCAAGGTGCGCACCGAGCACCCGGCCGCCCACCTCGTCGTCGTCGGCAAGCGCCCCGAGGAGGGGCCGGTGGCGGCGGCCGTCGAGCGGTACGGCCTCGCCGGCGCCGTCGAGTTCGTCAAGGGCATCTCCGACGCCGAACTCGTCGACCTGATCCGCTCCGCCGAGGTCGCCTGCGTGCCCTCGCTCTACGAGGGCTTCTCGCTGCCCGCCGCCGAGGCCATGGCCACCGGCACCCCGCTGCTCGCCACGACCGGCGGCGCGATCCCCGAGGTCGCCGGCCGCGACGGCGATACCTGTCTGGCCGTACCGACCGGCGACGCGGGCGCGCTCGCCGCCGGGCTCGTACGGCTGCTCGGCGACCCGGAGCTGCGCGCCCGGCTCGGCCGGGCCGGCCGGCAGCGAGTGCTCGCGCGCTTCACCTGGGCCCGGGCCGCCGAGGGGACCGTCACCCGCTACCGCGAGGCCATCGCACGCACCGGCGGCCTGCGCCGCAAGCCCCCCATCGAGAGCCGCCCCGCGGCCGCAGCAACAGGCGTCTACACCGAAAGCAGGGCCACGTGCTGACCGTCGACTTCTCCCGGTTCCCGCTCGCCCCGGGCGACCGTGTCCTGGACCTCGGCTGCGGTGCCGGCCGGCACGCCTTCGAGTGCTACCGGCGCGGCGCCCAGGTCGTGGCCCTGGACCAGAACGGCGAGGAGATCCGCGAGGTCGCCAAGTGGTTCGCGGCGATGAAGGAGGCCGGCGAGGCGCCCGAGGGGGCCACCGCCACCGCGATGGAGGGCGACGCCCTCTCACTCCCCTTCCCCGACGAGTCCTTCGACGTCGTCATCATCTCCGAGGTGATGGAGCACATCCCCGACGACAAGGGCGTGCTCGCCGAGATGGTCCGCGTCCTCAGGCCGGGCGGCCGCATCGCCATCACCGTCCCCCGCTACGGACCCGAGAAGGTCTGCTGGGCGCTGTCCGACGCCTACCACGAGGTCGAGGGCGGCCACATCCGCATCTACAAGGCCGACGAACTGACGGCGAAGGTCCGCGAGGCCGGCCTCAGGCCGTACGGCAGCCACCACGCGCACGCGCTGCACTCGCCGTACTGGTGGCTGAAGTGCGCGTTCGGCGTCGACAACGACAAGGCGCTGCCGGTGCGGGCGTACCACAAGCTGCTGGTCTGGGACATCATGAAGAAGCCGCTGGCCACCCGGGTCGCCGAGCAGGCGCTCAACCCGGTCATCGGCAAGAGCTTCGTGGTCTACGCCACCAAGCCGCACCTGCCGCGCGTCGCGGAGGGTGCGCACGAGGCGGCCGCCAAGTGACCACCCCCCGGACAGAACACCTCGTCCTGCCCGGGGTCCTCACCGCCGGGCAGGCCGCCGCGACCGTCCGCGGCATCCTCGCCGTACAGCGGGAGGACGGCGCGATCCCGTGGTTCCGCGGGCATCACCTGGACCCCTGGGACCACACCGAGGCCGCGATGGCCCTGGACGCGGCCGGCGAGCACACGGCCGCCGAGCGGGCGTACACCTGGCTGGCCCGGCACCAGAACGAGGACGGCTCCTGGTACGCCGCCTACGCCGACGGCGCCCACGACGACGTCACCGACCGCGGCCGCGAGTCGAACTTCGTCGCCTACATAGCCGTCGGCGTCTGGCACCACTACCTCTCCACCGGCGACGACACCTTCCTGGACCGCATGTGGCCCAGCGTCTACGCGGCCGTGGAATGGGTCCTGCGGCTCCAGCGGCCCGGCGGCCAGATCGGCTGGCGGCAGGACGACGACGGCACGCCCGCCACGGACGCCCTGCTCACCGGCAGCTCCTCCGTCCACCACGCGCTGCGCTGCGCCCTCGCGATCGCCGAGCAGCGCGAAGAGCCGCAGCCGGACTGGGAGTTGGCGGCCGGCGCGCTGCGCCACGCGATCCGCCGCCACCCGGAGCGCTTCCTCGACAAGGACCGCTACTCGATGGACTGGTACTACCCGGTCCTCGGCGGCGCCCTCACCGGCGAGGAGGCCAGGGCCCGCATCGCCGAGTCCTGGGACCGCTTCGTCGTCCCCGGCCTGGGCGTGCGCTGCGTGGTCCCCAACCCGTGGGTGACCGGCGGCGAGTCCAGCGAGCTCGCCCTCGCCCTGTGGGCCGTGGGGGAGTCGGACCGCGCCCTGACCGTCCTGCAGTCCATCCAGCACCTGCGCGACCCCGACAGCGGCCTGTACTGGACCGGCTACGTCTTCGACGACGACACGATCTGGCCGCGCGAGCTGACCGCCTGGACGGCGGGCTCCCTGCTGCTCGCGGTGGCGGCCCTGGGCGGCCACGAGGCGACGTGCGCGGTGTTCGGGGGCGAGCAGCTGCCGGCGGGACTGGACCCGGACTGCTGTAACTGAGCCCCGCGCCCGCGGACGAGATCGCAACCGGAAGTCCCCCAAGTGGCGCACCCCGGCCAACCGCGCCACCCTGCCAAGGGAACGGAAAACTCGGGGAAAACGTCCGGAGGACCCCGTGCGCGTACCGAACCGACGCCACGTCGTGGCGCTCACGCTCTCCACCGCCCTGCTGGCCGGTTCCGCGGCCTGCGGAACCGGCGAGATGACCAGTACGAAGGACACGAAGGACACGAAGGACACCGTGGCGGTCCGGGCGGTCCCCGCCGCCGCCAAGCCCAGCCCGACCACCTCGGCGGAACGCCAGAAGTTCGCCAAGACCCGGTTCGTGGCGAACGCGGGCCTCGCGGCCGGCGCGACCTACCAGTGGATCGTGAAGCCCTGGAAGGCGGGCAAGTTCAAGAAGGGCGCCGACGGCCGCAAGTCGGCCCTGGTGAAGGCCGCGCTGGCCGGTGCCTTCACCTACAACCGCCTCAAGGCCGCCGAGCGCAACGCCCAGGGCGACCCGGCGCTCGCCAAGGCGCTCGCGCCGCTCTCCTCGGGCATCGACGCGCTGAAGAACCTGCCGGCCAAGCTCAAGAACGGCGACGCCGGCGCGGTCGGCTCCTTCAACGACACGATCAACAAGGTCAAGGGCGCGGGCGCGAGCGCGGGCGCCCCGGTCCAGAACAAGGTGCCCTCGGCCGCGCAGCTCACCAAGGGTTAGGCGATGTCTAGGAGTTCAGTTCCGCCAGCACCTTGAGCGTGTGCGGGTCCGGTGACACGGCCAGCAGGTCCGTCACCGGGCCCGCCCGCCACGCGTCCAGCCGCTCGGCGATCCGCGCACGCGGGCCGACCAGCGAGATCTCGTCGGCGAAGGCGTCCGGCACGGCGCGTACGGCCTCCTCGCGCCGCCCGGCCAGGAACAGCTCCTGGATCCGCCGGGCCTGCTCCGCGTACCCCATGCGGGCCATCAGGTCGGCGTGGAAGTTGCGGGCCGCGTGTCCCATCCCGCCGATGTAGAAGCCGAGCATGGCCTTGACGGGCAGCAGCCCCTCGGCCACGTCGTCGCAGACCCGCACCTGGGCCAGCGGCGCCACCATGAACCCCTCGGGCAGCTTCCGCACCGCCTCCCCGTACGCCTCGGGCCTGCTCGGCGCCCAGTACAGCGGCAGCCACCCGTCGGCGATCCGGATCGTCTGGGCGACGTTCCTCGGCCCCTCGGCACCGAGCAGGACGGGCAGGCCGGGCCGGAGCGGATGCGTGATCGACTTCAGCGGCCGGCCGAGCCCGGTGCCGTCCGGGCCCCGGTACGGCAGCGGATGGAACCGCCCGTCCATCGCCACGGGCCCCTCCCTGCGCAGGACTTGCCGTACGACGTCCACGTACTCCCGGGTCGCGGTCAGCGGCGAGGCCGGGAACGGACGGCCGTACCACCCCTCCACCACCTGCGGCCCCGACAGCCCGAGCCCGAGCATCATCCGTCCGCCGGAGAGATGGTCCAGGGTGAGGGCGTGCATGGCGGTGGCGGTCGGTGTGCGGGCGGCCATCTGGGCAACTCCCGTACCCAGCCTGATCGTCGAGGTCCGCGCCGCGATCCAGGTGAGCGGTGTGAAGGCATCGGATCCCCACGACTCCGCGGTCCACACCGAGTCGTACCCGAGCCGCTCCGCCTCGACGGCCAGCGGCACGTGCCCGGCGTCCGGACCGCGTCCCCAGTACCCGAGTGCGAGGCCGAGCCGCATACGCCACCTGCTTCCCGAGGTTTCTGACATAGTGTCAGATCACTGACCGGGAGCCGAGGTTACGACAACGGCCCCCCGCCCGGAAGGGCGAGGGGCCGTACGTCCCGGCGTGCGGGGCTCAGCCGCGCTGGATGCCGGAGGTGTCCTGGAGGACGCCGCGACGGCCGTCCTGGGTCTGCGCGACGAGCGTGGCACCGCGCTGCTCGACGGCCAGGTACCAGGTGCCCGGCGCCAGTTCGGCGATCGGGGCCGGCGCGCCGTCCTCACCGAACAGCGGCCGGGTCACCGGCACGGCGAACCAGAACGGCGAGAAGTCCGCCGGGGCCGGCTGCGCGCCGGCCGGAGCGGCCGCCTGCGGCTGCGCGGCGGCGGGCGGCTGCTGCTGCCCGAAGGGCTGACCGGGCTGCGGCTGCGCACCGTACGGCTGCTGCGGGGCCGGGGCACCCGGGTAGCCGTAACCGCTCGGCGGCTGGGCGCCGTAGGGCTGCGGGGCGGCCGGCTTGGCCGCCGGGACCAGGGCGCCTGGAGGGCGGGGACGAGGGGGGTGGCGATGGCGGCGCCCGCCATGACCAGCGTGGCGATGAGGGCGATGATCAGGCCGGTGCCGGCGCTGAAGCCGTTGCTCGTACCGCTGCCGATGTTGTCGATGCCGCCGGCCGGGTCGAAGATGTTGCCGAGCGCGCTCCAGGCGGCGAACACCGTGAACGCGACGCCGAACTGACGGAGGTCGAGACCGGCGACCTTGGGCGCCTGCGGCAGCCCGCGAGCGACGACGATCAGGGCGGCCCCGATGACGCCCGCCAGGATGACGCCCAGCAGGACCGGGCCGCTGCTCCAGGCGTTGGGGATCTCCGAGCTGTTGACTCCGTCGATCGAGTAGAGGCTGAGGAACGACGCGATCAACAGCACCACCGCTGCTCCGATCACCACGCCGTCGCCTCTAGTGAGGGAGCGGATATTCACTTCAGGTCCTTCGTAGGTCGTCTCTCGTCGTCGGTAGACACTACCGTCCGCAAGATCCGGCCGTCCGGCCGTATCCGCCCGCCGGTCACGACTCGCGCAGGAAACTCACGATTCCGTCAGACATCCCTTGCGCCGCCTTCTGCCGCCAGGCCCCGCTGGTCAGCAGTGCCGAGTCCTTGCTATCGCGCATGTTGCCGCACTCGATGAACACCTTCGGAACTGTTGACAGATTGAGACCCCCCAGGTCCGTACGCGTGACGAGACCGGTGCCCTTGCCGACGTAGTTGGACGGCGGCTCCGCGGTGTCGCGCAGGAAGTTGCCCGCGATGCGGGTGCCCAGGTCGCGGGAGGGGCCGACGATCTTCCGGGTGTCGGCGGCGCCGGCGTGCACGGATCCCGGCAGGATCACATGGAAGCCGCGGTCGCCCTCGGCGGCGCCGTCGGCGTGGATGGAGATCGCGGCGTCGGCATGGGCGTCGTTCCCGAACCGGGCTCGCTCGTCCACGCACGGCCCCCAGGCCGGGCTGTCCCCGTCACGGGTCAGCTTCACCGTGGCGCCCTGCTTCTCCAGCAGCGTGCGCAGCCGGTGGGCGACGTCGAGGGTGAACCGGGCCTCGGTGTAACCGTCGTTGGTGGACGTACCGGTGGTGTCGCACTCCTTCTTGTTCGTCCCGATGTCGACCTGGCGGTTGATCTCGCCGGCGTGCTGGAAGTTGCCCTGGTTGTGCCCGGGGTCGATGACGACGACCTTCCCCGCGAGCGAACCGGACCCGCCGGCCGCGTCCTTGCCGTCGCCGGCGGGCGAGGCGGAGTCGGTCGAGGGGGACGAGTGGGACGGGTGGGACGAGGACGCGGTGGAGGTGCCGGAGGCCGACGCGGCGGAAGCGGCGTGGTCCGAGCCGCCGCCTCCCACGGCCTCGTACACCACCCAGCCGAGCAGCGCACCGGGCACCAGAGCGGCGAGCGCCACGGTCAGGGGGCCGCGCCGGGGCCGGCGCGGCTGCGGGGTTTCGAATTCCGGGCCTGTGTACGACACGTCTGCGACTCTAACCGGGGCCTCAGATCCCCGCGCGCGTTCGCCGCAGGACACGGAGCGAACCGGTGACGGAGATCTCCTCGAACGCCCCGGACGCGAGAGCCCGCAGGTACACGCGGTACGGCGCCTGCCCGGTGAACTCGTCCTCGGGCTCCGGGAAGACGTCGTGGATGACGAGGAGGCCCCCCTCGGCGACGTGCGGCGCCCAGCCCTCGTAGTCGGCGCTCGCGTGTTCGTCCGTATGGCCCCCGTCGATGAAGACGAGGCCGAGCGGGGAGTTCCAGACCGCCGCGATCTGCGGGGAACGGCCGACCAGGGCGACCACGTGCTCCTCCAGCCCGGCCCGGAACAGCGTGCGGCGGAAGGCGGGCAGCGTGTCCATCAGCCCGATCTCGGGGTCGACGGTCTCCGGGTCGTGGTAGTCCCAGCCCGGCTGCTGCTCCTCGCTGCCCCGGTGATGGTCGACGGTCAGCGCACTGACCCCGGCCGCGCGGGCCGCGTCGGCGAGCAGCACGGTGGACCGCCCGCAGTACGTCCCGACCTCCAGCAACGGCAACCCCGCCCGCCCGGCCGCCACGGCCGCGGCATACAGCGCCAGCCCCTCGTCCACGGGCATGAACCCCTTGGCCGCCTCGAACGCGGCGAGGATCTCGGGTGCGGGGGCGGACACAGGGGCGGAGGCGGGGGACATGGGGGGCCTTCCGGTTCGTACGGCGTTTCCGACCGCCCATGCTGCCGCACCCCCGGTCACTGCGTGACAGGGGGTGCGGCAGCATGGGCGCGGGGAACTGCGCGACCAACCACGATGATGCCGCAGCCGCGAACCGGCAGCCCCCCCGAGCTCCTAGGCGTTCACAACCTCCCCCGGCAACGAGAGATCCAGATCGACAGCCAACTCCTCACCGGAGTGCGTGGCCGAAGAAGCCCGCGGCCCATGGCCGGAGGCCTTCGCCGCCAGCACATACGCCCCCCGCTCCGGCACGGCCAGTGCATACGTGCCGTCGGAGCCGGACACCGTCGTCCCCGCCTGCCGCCCGCGCCGGTCGATCAGCGTGACCTTGGCCCGGGCGACCGGAACACCGGTGGCGTCGAGAACGCGCCCGCGGAAGCCGCGCAGCACCTCCTCGGCCCGCTCCAGCACCTCGTCCTCCTCACTGCTGGCCCGCAGCTGCGTGTGCTGCTGCGGGGCCGGCCGGTTGGCCTTCGGCAGGAACAGGGCGAGCAGCAGGCCCACGGCGACGGCGGCCGTGGCGATGAGGAAGGAGACCCGGAAGCCGTGCATGGTGGGGATCGCGAGTCCGCCGACGTTCTTCGCCGTGTTGGCCAGCACCATGCCGACGACGGCGCTCGACACCGACGTGCCGATGGAACGCATCAGCGTGTTCAGGCCGTTGGCCGCGCCGGTCTCCGAGGCGGGCACGGCGCCCACGATCAGTGCCGGCAGGGACGAGTACGCGAGACCGATGCCCGCGCCGAGGACGACGGACGTGACGATCGTCTGCCAGGCCGCGTCCATCAGGCCGAGGCCGCCGCCGTAGCCGATCGCGATGATCAGCAGGCCGAGGATGAGGGTGGTCTTCGGGCCGTAGCGCGCGGACAGGCGGGCGTACACCGGCGCGGTGAACATCATCGTCAGGCCCAGCGGGGCCACGCACAGGCCCGCGACGACCATGGACTGGCCGAGGCCGTAGCCGGTGGCCTTCGGCAGCTGGAGCAGCTGGGGCAGGACGAGCGAGACGACGTAGAACGCGACGCCGACCATGATCGACGCGAGGTTCGTGAAGAGCACGGCGGGGCGTGCGGTGGTGCGCAGGTCGACCAGCGGCGCCGTGCTGCGCAGTTCGAACAGGCCCCACAGGACGAGGACGACGACGGATGCGCCGAACAGGCCGAGCGTGGTGCCGGAGGACCAGCCCCAGTCGCTGCCCTTGGTGATGGGCAGCAGGAGCAGCACCAGACCGGCGGACAGGCCGAGCGCGCCGACCAGGTCGAAGGAGCCCTCGGCGCGCATCGGGGACTCGGGCACGGTGAGGAGGGTGAGGAGGATGGCGAGCACGCCGAGGCCGGCGGCGCCGTAGAAGAGGGCGTGCCAGTTCGTGTGCTGCGCGACCAGGGCGGCGGCGGGCAGTGCGAGGCCGCCGCCCACGCCTATGGAGGAGCTCATCAGGGCCATGGCCGAGCCGAGCTTCTCGCGCGGCAGCATGTCGCGCATCAGGCCGATGCCGAGGGGGATCGCGCCCATCGCGAAGCCCTGGAGCGTACGGCCGACGATCATGAGGAGCAGCTGGCTGGTGAACGCGCTGATCAGCGCACCGACCACCATGATGGCGAGACTGAGGACCAGCATCCGCCGCTTGCCGTACAGGTCGCCGAGGCGGCCCATGATCGGGGTGGCGACGGCACCGGAGAGCAGGGTCGAGGTCAGGACCCAGGTGGCGTTGCTGGGCGCGGTGCTCAGCAGCTGCGGCAGGTCCTTGATGACCGGCACGAGCAGCGTCTGCATCACCGCGACGACGATGCCCGCGAAGGCGAGCACCGGGACCACGGCCCCGCTCGCCTGCTTCGGCGGCGGCTGGTCGGTCGTCGTGTGGGTCATTGGGTGAGGCCTCCCGTGAACATAAGTACCGGGTAAACCTCGTATGCACAGGCAACTATTCCGTTGCTTCGAGTCCCTAACGAATCCTTGACCCGTCCATGGGTTTCTGACGTTGCGTCAGGTCTGGTGGGTTGATGGAACGCGTTCTAGTCTTGCGTGCCATGAAGGCCTATGTCGCCGGGGTCGGGATGACCAGGTTCGAGAAGCCCGAGACTCGTTCATGGCAGTACTGGGACATGGTGCGGGAGGCGGGCGAGGCGGCTCTCGCCGACGCCGGGATCGCCTATGCGGATGTGGAACAGGTTCCCGTCGGCTACTGCTTCCAGCCCTCCACCGCCGGCCAGCGCGCCGTGTACGAGCTGGGTCTCACCGGCGTCCCCGTCTACAACGTCAACAACAACTGCGCCACCGGCGCGACCGCCCTGATGCTCGCCCGGCAGCTCGTCGAGGGCGGTGCCTGCGACTGCGTCCTGGCCCTGGGCTTCGAGAAGATGAAGAAGGGCGCGCTGGGCGGCGGGGCGGACGGCGGCGACTTCGAGACGTCTCCGGTCGCCCGGCACTACGGCGTCATGGCCGCCCGGCACGGCTTCGAACCGGCCCCGCCGACCGCGCAGATCTTCGGCGACGCGGCCCGCGAGCACATGGAGCGGTACGGCACGACGCAGGCGCAGCTCGCCGCCGTCGCCGCCAAGAACCACCGGCACTCCGCGCACAACCCGTACGCGCAGTTCCGGGACGTGTACGAGGTGGCCGACATCCTGTCCGCCCGGACGGTGCACCGGCCGCTGACCAAGCTCCAGTGCTCGCCGACCTCGGACGGCGCGGCGGCCGCGGTGGTGGTGTCGCGGCGGTTCGCCGGCGCGCGCGGGCTCACCGGGCTCGTGGAGATCGCCGGACAGGCCATGGCCACGGACACCGAGGAGTCCTTCGCCTCCGGTTCCTGCATCGACGTCGTCGGACAGCCGATGTCGCGCGAGGCGGCGCGGCGGGCGTACGCGTTGTCCGGGCTCGGCATCGAGGACGTCGACGTGATCGAGCTGCACGACTGCTTCTCCGTCAACGAGCTGCTGACGTACGAGGCGCTCGGCATGTGCGAGGCGGGGGAGTCCGGGAAGCTGGTCGAGTCGGGCGCGACGACGTACGGCGGCCGCTGGGTGGTGAACCCCTCCGGCGGGCTGATCTCCAAGGGCCACCCGCTGGGCGCGACCGGCCTCGCCCAAACCGCCGAACTGGTCTGGCAGTTGCGCGGCCGGGCGGAGGAGCGGCAGGTGCCCGGTGCGCGGGTCGGACTCGCGCACAACATCGGCCTGGGCGGCGCCGCGGTGGTGACGCTGCTGCGGGGGGTGTGAGGGACACACCGAAGAAACGGTCCGGCGGGGGCGCCCTGGCGGGGCCGCCCGACGGGGCCGCTCGGCGGAGGCCGTCGTGGAGGCAGTCCGATGGGGCTGTCCGGTGGAGGCCGCCTGGTGGGGGCCGTCCGCTGAGGGGCGCCCGGTGGGGGCCGCCCGGTGGGGCAGTCTGGCGGAGGCCGTTCGGTGGGGCTGTCCGGGGGCTGACCATGGGGGCTGTCCGGTGGGGCCGTCCAGTGGAGGCCGTCGTGGAGGCAGTCCGATGGGGCTGTCCGGCGGAGGCCGCCTGGTGGGGGCCGTCCGCTGAGGGGCGCCCGGTGGGGGGCGCCCGGTGGGGCAGTCTGGCGGAGGCCGTTCGGTGGGGGCAGTCTGGTGGAGGCCGTTCAGTGGGGCCGTTCGGTGGGGCTGTCCGGGGGCTGACCATGGGGGCTGTCCGGTGGAGGCCGTCCGGCGGAGGCTGTCCGGTGTAGGGCGTCCGCTGGAGGCAGTCCGATGGGGCTGTCCGGCGGAGGCCGCCTGGTGGGGGCCGTCCGCTGGGGGCCGTCCGGTGGAGGCCGTCCGGTGGGGTCGCCCCCGGAGGCCGTCCGGTGGGCCGCGCGGCTCAGAGCCACCCCTGTTGTCGGGCCTCCCGTACCGCCTCCGCTCGGTTCCGGGTGGAGGTCTTGCCGATCGCCGAGGACAGGTAGTTGCGGACGGTGGACTCGGACAGATGCAGCCGGCCGGCGATGTCGGCGACCGTCGCCCCGTCCACCGATGCCCTCAGCACGTCGCGCTCCCGGGCCGTCAGCGGGCTCGGCCCGGCGCTGAGCGCGGCGGCGGCCAGCGCGGGATCGACCACGGTCTCGCCGGTGAGCACCCGCCGGATCGCCGCGGCCAGGTCCTCCACGGGCCCGTCCTTGACGAGGAACCCGGCCGCCCCGGCCTCCATGGCCCGGCGCAGATAGCCGGGCCGGCCGAAGGTGGTGAGGATCAGCACCCGGCAGTCGGGCGCCTGCTCGCGCAGCTCCGCCGCCGCGTCCAGCCCGCTCGCGCCCGGGAGTTCGATGTCCAGCAGGGCCACGTCCGGCCGGTGCAGCAGCGCCTCCTCGACGATCGCGTCACCCCGGGCGACCTGGGCGACGACCTCGATGTCGTCCTCCATGCCGAGTAGCAGCGCGAGGGCCCCGCGCATCATCCCCTGGTCCTCGGCCAGCAGAACCCGGATGCACGTGGCGGGTCTGCCGTCCCGGGGCATCTCGTTCATGGGCTCAGCCTACGGCCACGGGGCGCACGGGCCGTCGGCAAAGAATCCGGTTGATTCGATGCGGCGGGGGTTGACGGCCACCAGTGGTGTGAAAACAATCGCCTCTGCATTTCTGAAATCGCCCCCGAAATTCGGCAGTTGAATAGGTTCGGTATTTCGGTCGAACGTTGTCCGATATTCCGAACGAGTCGCTGCCCCACACGAACTGAGGTGCACCTTGCTCCCCGGAACCCCCCGCCCAGGGCGCCTGAGAAGCGCCGTCCTCTCCCTGCTCGCCGTCTGCGCCACCGTCGCCGCGCTGCTCCTCGGCACCGGCGCGCCCCAGGCGGCCGCCGCGAGTTCGCTGCCCTGTGACGTCTACGCCGCCGCGGGCACCCCCTGTGTCGCCGCGCACAGCATGGTCCGGGCGCTGTACTCCTCGTACAACGGCCCGCTGTACCAGGTGCAGCGGGCCTCGGACGGCGCCACGGAGAACATCGGGCCGCTCTCCGCGGGCGGCTACGCCGACGCCGCCGCCCAGGACTCCTTCTGCTCCGGCACGACCTGCATCGTCACCCGGATCTACGACCAGTCCGCCCGCCACAACGACCTCACGGTCGAGGGCGCGGGCGGGGCCGGCAGGGCCGACGTCGGGGCGCCCGCGGACGCGCTCCCGGTGACCGTCGGCGGCCACCAGGTCTACGGCCTGGAGATCTCCGCCGGCATGGGCTACCGCAACGACGCCACCTCGGGCGTCGCCACCAACGGCGCCGCCGAGGGGATGTACATGGTGACCTCCGGCACCCACGTCAACGGCTCCTGCTGCTTCGACTACGGCAACGCCGAGACGAACAACAAGGACACCGGCAACGGGCACATGGACGCCATCAACTTCGGCACCGAGTGCTGGTTCTCGCCGTGCCACGGCTCCGGCCCCTGGGTGCAGGCCGACCTGGAGAACGGGCTGTTCCAGTCCGACGCCGGATACAGCAAGAACTCCTCCGACACCGGCACGGGCGCGCTGCCGTTCGTGACCGCGCTGCTCAAGAACAACGGGCAGAACCATTTCGCGCTTAAATGGGGGAATGCGCAATCAGGTGGACTCACGACCACCTATTCCGGCGGTGAGCCGACCACGAGCGGATACGCGCCGATGCACCAGGAGGGCGCGATCGTCCTCGGCACCGGCGGCGACAACAGCAACGGCTCCATCGGGTCCTTCTTCGAGGGCGTGATGACCTCCGGCATCCCGACCGACGCCGCCGACGACTCCGTGCAGTCGAACATCGTCTCCGTCGGCTACGGCGCCGCGACCGGCAGCGCCGGCACGCTGAACGCCGGCTCGGAGATCTCCCTGCGCGCGACCACGTCCTGCTGCACCAGCGACTACGTCCGCCACCAGAACGACGCGGGCGTGCTGTCGTCCATCACCTCGTCCAGCTCCGCCCTCGACAAGAACGACGCCACCTGGATCGTCCGCAAGGGCCTCGCCGACAGTTCCTGCGTGTCCTTCGAGTCGCGCAACTACCCCGGCGACTTCCTGCGCCACTTCGACTTCAGGCTCTACCGGCAACCGATGGACGGCACCGCCCAGTTCCGGCAGGACGCCACCTTCTGCCCGCAGGCCGGCAAGAGCGGCACCGGCACCTCGTTCGCCTCGTACGACTACCCCACGAGATACCTGCGCCACTACGACTACAGCCTCTACATAGCGAGTGACGGCGGGTCCAACGCCTTCGACAGCAGCACCTCCTGGACCGACGACGTGAGCTGGGCCGTCAGTACGCCCTGGGCGCCGTAACCACGAAGTCCGACGACTCGGCCGACTCCGCTGATTCTACCGGGAGTTCGGCGGTGACCGTGAAGCCGCCGCGCGGCGACGGGCCGGCCGTGAGGGAGCCGCCCGCCGCCGCGAGGCGCTCGGTCAGTCCCTTCAGGCCGGTGCCGTCGATGCCCTGCTGGGGCCTGCTGACCGGCTTGCCGGTGCCGTTGTCGGTGACGGCGAGCCGGGCCTGTTCGGCGCCGCTCTCCACGGTGATCTCGCAGCGGCTCGCGTCGCTGTGCCGGACCACGTTGGTCACCGCCTCGCGCACCACCCAGCCGAGCAGCGCCTCGGTCTGCGGGGCGAGCGGCACCCCGGACTGGCGGACCTGCGGCTCGATGCTCGCCGCCGAGAGCGCCGAGCGGGCCCGGGTCAGCTCGGTGGCGAGGCTTCCCTCCCGGTAGCCGGTCACCGCCTCGCGGATCTCGGTGAGCGCCTGCCGGCCCACCGACTCGATGTCCGCGATCTGGCCCAGCGCCGCGTCCATGTCGCGCGGGGCCAGCCGCCGGGCCGCCTCCGACTTCACCACGATCACCGACAGCGTGTGCCCGAGCAGATCGTGCAGATCCCGCGAGAACCGCATCCGCTCCTTCTCCACCGCCCGCCGCGCCAGCTCCTCGCGCGCGGCCCGCAGTTCCCGCACCGCCTCGGACAGGCCGAGGATCGCGGCGGTCACCATGCTGGAGAGGAACGTGCCGTAGGCGATGTCCGCCGCGTTGGAGCCGTCCCGGACGCCGGCGATCGCGCCCGCGTACGAGGCCAGCAGGATGCCTGTGCGGCCCAGCCACGGGCCGCGCATCGCCGCGCCCGTCGCGAGGCCCAACAGGGGGAAGAACAGCAGCCAGTTGCCGCCGTAGCCGAGGGCCAGTCCCGTGGTGACCAGGCCCATGATGACCAGCGCCACCCGGGTGGAGACCGCCTCGCGCTTCTTGCGGTCGAAGGAGCGGAAGGTGACGTAGACGTACAGCGAGTTGAAGAGGGCCAGGCCCAGACCACCGATCAGCGGGTTCGGGGTCTTGCCCTGGAGGAGGTTGGAGAAGGACCCCATCCCCATCAGCAGCCAGGGCAGCAGCGCGAAGCCGGTGGGCGGCGGGCCCGGGTGGTCGACGGCCGGGGCCCTGCCCGCCTTCTTGGCGGCTCGCGCCGCGGCGACGAAGCGCTCGTGCTCGGCCTTCCAGCTGTCGTGCTCCGCCTTCCACTCGCGCCGCGCCGCCTGCCAGGACCGTGCCCGGCACTGGATTCCCCGCATCCATGATATTTGCGACATCTCCGACATATTGCCCCCCGTCAGACCGTGCCCGCCCCGCGGCGGTACGACAGCACAGCGTACGAACCGAAAAGTCCCAGCCATGCCGTCAGCACGATGATGGCACCGGTTCCCGGGGTGCGCCCCTCCGCGACGGCGGTGCCCAGCTGGGCGAACCGGTGGGTGGGGGTGTACGCCGACACGGCGCGCAGCCAGCTGGGGAAGAGGCTGACCGGGAACCACAGCCCGCCGAGCACCGAGAGCCCCAGACCGCACAGCATGTTCGTCACACCCGTGGCGGGCCCGGTCAGCCGGTAGCCGTTGCCGAGGCCGAGCAGGGTGAACGGCAGCGAGCCGAACCACAGCAGCAGCACGATCGCCGCCCACTGCCACACGGCCAGCCGCACCCCGTTGACCAGCCCGCCCGCCGCCAGCACGGCGACGATCGCGGGCAGCACGGTCACCGCGCCGGTCAGGGTCCGCCCGGTCACCACCTCGCGCGGGGTCATCGGGGTCACGCGCAGCTGCCGCAGCCAGCCGACGGCGCGGTCCTCGGCCACCGCGCTTCCGGTGTTGAGGGCCGAGCCGACGGCGCCGTAGGCGGCCATGCCGACCATCGACGCCGCCTTCCAACTCCCGTCGTTCTGACCGATGTTCGTGAACAGCAGGTACATCAGCACGGGCATGGCGATGCCGCCGATGACGAAGCCGGGGTCGCGGAGGGTGCGGCGGGTTTCCAGACGTACGTAGGCGAGCATCAGCGGGGCTCCAGGTCGTGGGAGTCGGGTACCGTCCGGGGGCCGGTCAGCGTCAGGAACGCGTCGTCCAGGGACGCCGGCGCCACCTCCAGCCCCCGTATCGCCCCCAGTTCCGCCAGCGCGATCACCGTGGCGTCCGAGTCGTCCGTGCGCAGCCGCGCCCGCTCGCCCCGCACCTCCACCGAGCGGACCCCGGGCAGCAGGGCCAGTCCCTCCGGGTCGCGGCCCGCCAGGTCGAGCGAGACCAGGTTGCCGCCCGCCGCGCGGCGCAGTTCCTCGCCGGTGCCGTCGGCGACGATCCGGCCCCGGTCGATGATCAGGATCCGGTCGGCGTGGGCGTCGGCCTCCTCCAGGTAGTGCGTGGAGAACAGCACGGTGTGGCCGTGCCGGGCGTAGTCGCGCATGGAGTCCCAGAAGGCGTGCCGGGCCTCCACGTCGAGCGCCGCCGTCGGCTCGTCCAGCACCAGCAGCGCCGGGTCCCCGGCCAGCGCGACCGCGAACCGCACCCGCTGCACCTGCCCGCCGGACAGCCGGTCCACGCGCCGCCCGGCCAGGTCGGCGATGCCGGCCAGCTCCAGCGCCCGGGCCGCCGGCATCGGCGCCGGATAGCGGGAGGCGACGAACGCGACCAGCTCGCCGACCGTGACCCGGGGTACCGGGCGCGCCTCCTGGAGCATCGCGCCCACCCGTCCCGCGCGCACCGACCGCTCGGGCGGCGCGCCGAACAGCTCCACGGCGCCCGCGTCGGGCTCGTACAGCCCGAGCAGCAGCCCGATCGTGGTCGATTTGCCGGCGCCGTTGCGGCCCAGCAGGGCCACGGTCTCGCCGGGCGCGATGTCCAGGTCGACGCCGTCCACGGCGCGGACCTCGCCGTACGCCTTGACCGCCCCCGTGAAGGAGACGGCCCCTCCTCGTTGCCCCCGTGGTGTCATGGGTACGACGGTACGAGGCCGGACCCGGCCTCCGGCAGATGCGCATGTACGGACTCGGGCAGTACAAATGTCACTGCCGACGAGACCTGACACGGCGTCAGGAGCCTTCACAAGTGCGGAGTGCTCGGCTATACAAGGGGCGCCGGACTGGAACGCGTTCTAGATCGGCCCGTAGCGACCTCGGTGCGGCCGACGGTGCGGACGGCCGTGCCGGGGTCTTTCACCGCGCAGCCCATGTCAGGAGCCGTATGCCCATCGACGCAGCGTTGGCCCTCACCGCCGAACCCCGGACCGGCGAGATCGCCTGGGACCACAAGGACGTCCAGCTCTACCACCTCGGCATCGGCGCCGGCGTCCCCGCCACCGATCCCGACGAGCTGCGCTACACCCTGGAGTCCCGGCTGCACGTCCTGCCCAGCTTCGCCACCGTCGCGGGCGCCGGCTCGCCCGGCGTGATCGGCGGTCTGTCCATGCCGGGCGTGGAGGTCGATCTCGCCAAGGTGCTGCACGGCGGGCAGCACCTGGAGATCCACCGCCCGATCCCCGCCCGGGGCGCCGCCACCGCCACCTCCCGCATCGCCGCCGTGTACGACAAGGGCAAGGCGGCCGTCCTCGTCATGCGCACCGAGGTCGCCGACGCCGACGGCCCGCTGTGGACCAACGACGCCCAGATCTTCGTACGGGGAGAAGGCGGGTGGGGCGGCGACCGCGGCCCGAGCACACGCCTCGACCCACCCGCCAAAGAGCCCGACCGGACCGTCGAACGGGCCGTCCGCGAGGACCAGGCGCTGCTCTACCGCCTGAGCGGCGACCGGAACCCGCTGCACGCCGACCCCGACTTCGCCAAGCGCGCCGGATTCGACCGGCCCATCCTGCACGGGCTGTGCACCTACGGCATCACGCTCAAGGCGGTCGTCGACACGCTGCTCGGCGGGGACGTGAGCCGGGTGCGGTCCTACACCACCCGGTTCGCCGGAGTCGTCTTCCCGGGCGAGACCCTGCGCATCCGCATGTGGCAGGAGGGGGGGAACGCCGTCCGGGTGGCCGTGAGCGCGATCGAGCGCGACGACGCGCCCGTCCTCGCCGACACCATCGTCCAACACTCCTGATCCAGGCTGTAGTCGAGGGGAGAGCCGCACCATGCGCGCAGCCGTACTGCACGAGATCGGCCAGGAAAAGCTCGACGTCGTCGATGACGTCGAGGCCGTGGGCTTCGGGCCCGGCAAGGTCAGGGTCCGGGTGCGCGCCACCGGACTGTGCCACTCGGACCTGTCCGCGATGAGCGGGGTGCTGCCGCAGCCCGCGCCGTTCGTACCCGGCCACGAGGGCGCGGGCGAGATCCTCGAAGTCGGCGAGAACGTAAGGAACATGAAACCCGGTGACCGGGTCGTGCTCTGCTGGCTGCCCGCCTGCGGCGCCTGCGCCGCCTGCAAGCGCGGCCAGACCCAGCTGTGCCTGGCCGGGTTCATGAACGCCGGCACCCCCAACTTCAGGCGCATCAGCGGCAGTTCCTCCGACGTATTCGGCTTCGCGGGCACCGGCACCTTCGCCGAGGAGGTCGTTGTCGACGCGGGCTGCGCCGTGCCCATCCCCGAGGACGTGCCCTTCGACATCGCCGCCCTGATCGGTTGCGGGGTCACCACCGGACTCGGCGCCGCCCTCAACACCGCCGACGTGCAGGCCGGTTCGTCGGTCGCCGTGATCGGCTGCGGAGGCGTCGGCATCTCGGCGGTGCAGGGCGCGCGGCTGAAGGGCGCGGCGGAGATCGTCGCCGTGGACCCGGTCGCCTCCCGCCGCGAGGCCGCCCTCCGGTTCGGCGCCACGAAGGCCGTCCCGCCCGACGGACTGGCCGACGCCAAGCAGCAGATCACCGGCGGCGAGGGCTTCGACTACGTCTTCGAGGTCGTCGGCCGCTCCGCCACCGCCCGCACCGCCTACGAGAACACCCGGCGCGGCGGCACCCTCGTCGTGGTCGGGGCGGGCGCCATGGACGACTTCCTCCAGCTCAACATGTTCGAGCTGTTCTTCGACGAGAAGCGCATCCTGCCGTCCATGTACGGCGGCGGGGACGTGCTGCGCTCCTACGAGCGCGCGATCGCCCTGTGGCGGGCCGGCCGGATCGACCTGGCGGGCCTGATCACCCACCGGGTGCCGCTGGCCGAGATCAACGAGGCCCTGGACCAGATGCGTACCGGGACCGCCCTGCGTACGTGCATCGAGATCTGAGGGCGCCGACCATGACACTGCCACTGGAGGGGATGTCCGCGATCGTCACCGGCGCCGGGCGCGGCCTCGGCCGGGCCGAGGCCCTCGAACTCGCCCGGCTCGGCGCGGCCGTCGTGGTCAACGACTACGGGCAGCCCGGCCGGGACGGCTCGGGGCAGGCATCGGCAGGGCCCGCCGAGGAGGTGGCGCGGGAGATCCGCGCGGCCGGCGGCACGGCGCTCGCCCACACCGGGGACGTCGCCGACTTCCGGCAGGCCGCGGAACTGGTCGAGTCGGCGATCGGCGCGTACGGCAAGCTCGACATCCTCGTCAACAACGCGGGCATCCTGCGCGACCGCATGGTCTTCTCCATGACCGAGGACGAGTGGGACCCGGTGATCCGGGTCCACCTCAAGGGCCACTTCAACACGACGCACTTCGCCGCCGCGCACTGGCGGGAGCGGTCCAAGGCGGCCGGCGGCGGGAAGGTCTACGGCCGGATCGTGAACACCTCCTCGGAGGCGTTCCTCGCCGGCTCCGCGGGCCAGCCCAACTACGCGGCCGCGAAGGGCGGAATCGTCGGCCTGACCACCTCGACCGCCCTGGCCCTCGCCAAGTACGGCGTCACGGCCAACGCGATCTGCCCGCGCGCCCGGACCCGGATGACCGAGGACGTCTTCGCGGGCTTCCAGCAGCCGGAGGAGGGCCTGGACCCGCTGGCTCCCGAGCACGTCGCCCCGCTCGTCGGCTATCTGGCGGCACCGGCCGCCGCCAGGATCAACGGCCAGTTGCTCGTCGTCCACGGCGGCATGGTCGCGATCGTCGAACGGCCGCGGGTGCAGGCCAAGTTCGACAGCAAGCAGGAGACGTTCACGTACGACGAACTCGACGCGCTGCTCACCCCGCACTACGCGCAGCGGCCGCCGGGGGAGACGTTCGCGGCGGCGGAGGTGCTGGGGCTGAAACGGGGGTAGGGACGGCGGAAATGGAAAGGGGCGCCCGCCGGGCGGGCGCCCCTTGTGCCACGTACCGTCAGGCAGCTGCCTCGGCGGTCTCCACGGTCGGCTTGCGGTGCTTGCCGTGCGGAGCCGCCTCATTGTCCTGGGCCGCTACCGGGCCCCGGTGCCGACCATGACCGTCTGTTTCCAGAGAGTCGGCAGACAGCTGCTCGGTGGTGCTGGTGTCGCTCATCGGAAGAATTCACCCCGTCAACATGATCTTTCGTACAGCCCGGCGAGTGTAACCGGCACACCACAGGCCGAATCCAGGCGCACACGCCAACCGGCACTAGTTCGTTACAAGACGTCCGAGCGGCGCCTGCTGCAACGGCACCGGACGCGCCACCACCGGCTGCGGAACCACCGGGGCCGCAGGCTCCACGGGATCCGGAGGATCCGGTTCCGCCGGCCGCCGTGGCGCCTCGGGCGCCCCGTCGGCCGTGCCGTCCCGGCCCGGACCCTCCGGACCCGCCTCCCCCGAGCCCCCCGTCTCCCCCGCGGCCACGGTGGTACCGCCGCCCGCGGCCGCCTCCCCCCAGGGCACCGTCGGCTCCGCCACGCCGCAGGGAGTCTCCCGCGTGGCGTACGGCAGCCGCAGCACCCCGTCCGGCGTCCACAGCCCGGTGCCGGTCAGCCACCCCTCGGGCGCCGGGAGGTGGTTCACCCGCCGCCCGGCCGGCCGCCAGGCGCCCACCCAGCTGCCGAGCGGGCCGTCGATCCGCAGCGCCACCGCGCAGTTCTCCGGTGTCAGCACCTGCCCCGGCTGGATCGCGAACGGCGTCACCACGCAGTCGGGCATCCGCAAGGACTCCGGGAAGCGCACCGGCAGCGTGCTGCCGAGCACGCCCCAGCCCAGCCGTTCCCGCCCGGGCGAGGGCGCGTCGGAGGAGAGGAGCAGCAGTCCGCTGTCGGGGTCGGCGAGCAGCAGCCGGTCGTCGCTGTCGGCCGCGATCTGGAGCAGGGGCGAGACCTCGGCGCGCGCCAGGTCCACCACGACCGTCTTCACCGGGCCGCCGGCCGGCCGCCGGTCGAGGGCCAGCATCCGCCCGGCACGGTCCAGCCACACCCCGCCCGAACAACGCCCCGGCACCTCGGCCAGCCGCTCCGGACCGAAGGCCCCGCCCGCCACCAGCCAGACCGTGCTGGAGTGCGGACCGGCGGCGAGGGCGTACGCCCGCGTGCCCCCCGGTGCGGGCGGCAGCAGCGTGAGCCGGGTGCCGGGCTCGGCACACTCCACCGCGCCCAGCGGCAGCTCACCGGTGCCGGGGCCGGTCGGATAGAGCAGCGAGAAGGCGTGCCGCCGCTCGATCAGCCGGTGGATCAGCACCCGGCCGTCGGCGAGCGGCTGCACCTCGGTGCCGGGCTCCTCCGGCTGGTCGCCGGGCAGCGGCACCGCGTACGGCTCCGGGCCGTCCAGCGTCCAGCGCTCCGGGAACCAGCAGTCCCCGGCCGACGCGAGCCGGGCGGCGTACGTCCCGTCCGCCGTGAGAACGCAGCCGCTCCTCCCGGCGTCCGCGCCGGGACCGCCGGTATGGGGTGGTTCGATCGCACAGGCCGTCATCGTTCGGTCACCTCCGGCGACGAAGCTAGTTTTGTGCGCACACGCGGGGGACGGGCCGCTGGCCACTTCACACATACGGGTGGCGCAGAAGCGATTCAGCTGAGGAAGCCGGGGCGTTTGTGCTGACCGGGACAAGACCGTGCGCATGCGGTACGGCCGGGCCGAACGGCCAGGTAGCCTTTTCCCGTGCCCCGTCTGTCTGAAGTCATCGCCGCGCTGGACGACCTGTGGCCCGCCGAGCGGGCCGAGTCCTGGGACGCGGTCGGCACGGTCGTGGGCGACCCCGGCCAGGAGGTCACCCGCGTCCTGTTCGCCGTCGACCCCGTGCAGGACATCGTCGACGAGGCGGTGAAACTCGGCGCCGACCTGCTGGTCACCCACCACCCGCTCTACCTGCGCGGTACGACGACGGTGGCGGCGACCCACTTCAAGGGCCGCGTCGTGCACACGCTGATCAAGAACGACATCGCCCTGCACGTCGCCCACACCAACGCCGACACGGCGGACCCGGGCGTCTCCGACGCCCTCGCAGGCGCGCTGGACCTGCGGGTCGTACGCCCCCTCGTCCCGGACCCGGCCGACCCGGCGGGCCGCCGGGGCCTCGGCCGGATCTGCGAACTCGACCACCCCCTCACGGTCCGCGAGCTGGCCGCCCGCGCCGCCGAGCGGCTGCCCGCCACCGCGCAGGGCATCCGGGTGGCCGGCGACCCCGAGGCCGTCGTCCGCACGGTCGCCGTCAGCGGCGGCTCCGGCGACAGCCTCTTCGACCAGGTCCGCGCGGCCAGCGTCGACGCCTTCCTCACCGCCGACCTGCGCCACCACCCCGCCTCGGAGGCGGTGGCCACGAGCCCTGTCGCGCTGCTCGACGCGGCGCACTGGGCCACCGAGTGGCCCTGGTGCGAGCTGGCCGCGAGCCAGCTCGACGAGATCTCCGACCGCCACGGCTGGGACCTGCGCGTCCACGTCTCCACGACGGTCACCGACCCCTGGACCGCCCACGCGGCGTCCACCACCCCGAACAGCTAACAGGAGCCCCCAACTGAACGCCGCGCCCGCCGACCAGATCCGTCTCCTCGACGTCCAGGCCCTCGACGTCCGCCTCCAGCAGCTCGCGCACAAGCGGAAGTCGCTGCCCGAGCACGCCGAGATCGACTCGCTGAACAAGGACCTCACGCAGCTGCGCGACCTGCTGGTCGCCGCGCAGACCGAGGAGAGCGACACCGCCCGCGAGCAGATCAAGGCCGAGCAGGACGTGGACCAGGTGCGCCAGCGCGCCACCCGCGACCAGCAGCGCCTGGACTCCGGCGCGGTCACCTCGCCGAAGGACCTGGAGAACCTGCAGAAGGAGATCGTCTCCCTCGCCAAGCGCCAGGGCGACCTGGAGGACGTGGTCCTGGAGGTCATGGAGCGCCGCGAGTCCGCGCAGGAGCGGGTGGCCGAACTGACCGAGCGGGTCGGGTCGGTCCAGTCGAAGATCGACGACGCGACCGGGCGCCGGGGCGCGGCCTTCGAGGAGATCGACGGCGAGGTCGCGACGGTGACGAAGGAGCGCGAGGTCGTGGCCGCGTCCGTCCCGGCGGACCTCCTCAAGCTCTACGACAAGCTGCGCGAGCAGCAGGGCGGCATCGGCGCGGCCAAGCTGTACGCGCGCACCTGCCAGGGCTGCCGCCAGGAGCTGGCGATCACCGAACTGAACGAGGTCCGCGCGGCCGCGCCGGACACCGTGGTGCGCTGCGAGAACTGCCGCCGCATCCTGGTGCGCACGGCCGAGTCGGGTCTGTAGACCTCTGTAGACCTTCGCGGACAAGGGGCTTGTCGGGTGCGGAAGTTCATCGTCGAGGCCGACGGCGGGTCACGGGGCAACCCGGGGCCGGCCGGCTACGGCGCCGTGGTCAGTGACGCGGCGACGGGGGAGACGCTGGCGGAGGAGGCCGAGTTCCTCGGCGTCGTCACCAACAACGTGGCCGAGTACCGGGGTCTGCTGGCCGGCCTGCGCGCCGCCCACGCCCTCGACCCGACGGCCACGGTCCACGTCCGCATGGACTCCAAGCTCGTCGTCGAGCAGATGTCGGGCCGCTGGAAGATCAAGCACCCCGACATGAAGCCCCTGGCGACCCAGGCCCGCTCCGTCTTCCCACCCGACCAGGTCACCTACGAGTGGATCCCCCGGGAGCGGAACAAACACGCGGACCGACTGGCGAACGAGGCGATGGACGCGGGGACGAAGGGAGAAACCTGGTCACCGGCCTCGTCCCGGGCGGCGCTGGACACCCCGTCGGCCGTCCCGGAGCCGTCGGGTCCGCCCGGGGACGCGACCGCGGGCGCGGCGAAGGCACGGGCGGCCCTGGCGGAGGTCCGCGCGGTGGGCGGCGGCGAGTCCGCCGCAGCTGCGGGCAGCCGTGCCGCCGGGGCGGCTCCCGTCCCGAAGAAAGGCGCACCTCCGAGCGAGCGGCGCCCCCAAGCTCCCGACGAGCAGCGCCTGTCCGGAGCCGGCGGGGTGAGTACCCCCGACCGGCAGCGCACCTCCGCCCCCGGCTGGAGCTCCGCCCCCGACCTCGGCGCCCCCGCCACCTTCGTGCTGCTCCGGCACGGTGAAACCCCGCTGACCCCCCAGAAGCGCTTCTCGGGCAGCGGCGGCACCGACCCCTCGCTCTCCGAGGCCGGCCGCGAACAGGCCCGCCGCGCCGCCGAGGCCCTCGCCCGGCGCGGCACCATCCAGGCCGTCGTCGCCTCCCCCCTCGCCCGCACCCGCGAGACCGCCGGCATCGTCGCCGAGCGCCTCGGCCTGGACGTGACGATCGAGGACGGCCTGCGCGAGACGGACTTCGGCGCCTGGGAGGGCCTCACCTTCGGCGAGGTCCGCGAGCGTCACCCGGACGACCTGACCGCCTGGCTCGCCGACCCCGAGGCCCACCCCACCGGCGGCGGCGAGAGCTTCGCCGAGACGGCCACCCGGATCGCCGCCGCCCAGGAGAAGCTGGTCGCGGCCTACGCGGGCCGCACGGTCCTGCTGGTCAGCCATGTGACCCCGATCAAGACGCTCATCCGGCTCGCCCTCGGCGCCCCGCCCGAGTCCCTGTTCCGCATGGAGCTGTCGGCGGCCGCCCTGTCGGCGGTGGCGTACTACGCCGACGGCAACGCCAGCGTCCGGCTCTTCAACGACACGTCCCACCTGCGTCCCTGAGCCCGCCGAGCCCGGCCGCCGCCCGCGCCAGCCGCTCGATCCGCGCCCAGTCCCCGGCGGCCACCGCGTCCGCCGGGACCATCCAACTCCCGCCCACACAGCCGACGTTGGGCAGAGCGAGGTACTCCGGCGCGTTCGCCGGACCGATCCCGCCGGTCGGGCAGAACCGGGCCTGCGGCAACGGCCCGGCCAGCGACCGCAGATACGCCGTGCCGCCCGCCGCCTGTGCCGGGAAGAACTTCATGTCCCGCACCCCGCGCTCCAGCAGCGCGACGACCTCCGAGGTGGTCGAGACCCCGGGCAGGAACGGCAGCCCCGATCCGCGCATCGCCGCCAGCAGTACGTCCGTCCACCCGGGGCTGACCAGGAACCGCGCCCCCGCCGCCGTACTCGCGCTCACCTGCTCCGGCGTGATCACCGTGCCCGCGCCGACCACCGCCGCGGGCACCTCGGCGGCGATCGCGCGGATCGCGGCCCGCGCCGCCGGCGTCCGCAGGGTCACCTCGATCGCGGGCAGCCCGCCCGCCACCAGCGCCCGCGCCAGCGGCACGGCGTCGGTGACATCGGAGACGACCACCACGGGTACCACGGGCGCCGGTGCGACGAGGTCGTGTACGGAGGCAGGCGAGGGCGAGGGCAGCGGTGAGGTCATGCCCTCATCGTGCCCAGCCGCTGCATTGCGCGCAATGAGCGTTGCGCATGCTGCAATATGAAGCCCAGTGGACGGTGAACCCAGTGAACCCAGGGGATCAGTGGATCTCCTCCACCAGCACATCCAGCGCCCACGCCCGGCCCGCCTTCTCCGGCGCCTGCGCCTCCACCTCGTACCCGAGGTCCCGCAACGCCTCCACCAGCTCGGCCGGGTTCTTCGGCGTGGCGCCCTCCGACAGCAGGCTGCGCACGATCCGGCCCTTGGTCGCCTTGTTGAAGTGGCTGACCACCTTCCGGGTCGGCGCGTGCAGCACCCGTACCGTCGCCGTCCGCCCGGCGACCTCGCCCTTCGGCTTCCAGGCCGCCGCGTACGCCGCCGAGCGCAGGTCCAGCACCAGGCCGCTCCCGGCCGCCTCCGGCAGCACGTCCGCCATCGGCGCCCGCCAGTGCGCGCCCAGCGCGCCGAGCCCGGGCAGCTTCACGCCCATCGAGCAGCGGTAGGAGGGGATCCGGTCGGTCACGCGCACGGCGCCCCACAGCCCGGAGAACACCAGCAGCGAGCGCGCCGCGCGCTGCTTCGCCGCCGTGTCCAGCGTGGCCAGGCCGAGGGCGTCGTAGAGGACACCGGTGTAGATCTCCCCGGCCGGGCGGGCGCCCGCCGTCGGCAGGCCGGCGTTCTTCGCGACCTCGCCGCGCAGCCCCTCGCTCAGGCCCAGCACCTCGCGCGCCTTCTCGTTCTGATCGGGGTCCCCGGCGCACAGCTCGACCAGTTCGCCGAGCACCGCCTCCCGCGCGGCGGTCAGCCCAGGCAGGGACAGCGACTCAAGCTTCAGCGGGGCACCCGCGCCCGAGTTCGCCTTGCCCTCGGACGGCGGCAGCAGGACCAGCACCACGTACTCCTCACCTAGACCTCCGCGACAGCGTACGGCGTGCCCCCGGTGCGCCCGCGACCTACGCTCGCTGTATGCCCCGCCGCAAGATCCGCGTGACCGGTGCCCCCGAGGCCCCGCTCCGGGCCGCGCTCGCCGTGCTGCGCACCGAACTCGGCATCCCGCAGGACTTCCCGCCCCCGGTCCGGGAGGAGGCCGAGCGCGCGGCGAAGGCGCCCGCCGTACCGTCGTACGACGCCACCGACATCCCCTTCTTCACCCTCGACCCGCCCGCCTCCCTGGACCTCGACCAGGCCACCCACCTGTCCCGGCGGGCCGCCGGCTACCGGGTCCGCTACGCCATCGCCGACGTCCCCGCCTTCGTCGCACCCGGCGGCGCTCTGGACGCGGAGGCGCACCGGCGCGTCAACACCCTGTACTTCCCCGACGAGAAGGTGCCGCTGCACCCCGTCGTGCTGAGCGAGGGCGCCGCCAGCCTGCTGCCGGACCGGGTCCGCCCGGCCGTGCTGTGGACGATCGACCTGGACGCGGACGGGCGGACCACCGCCGTCGACGTGCGCCGCGCCCTGGTCCGCAGCCGCGCCAAGCTCGACTACGCGGGTGTGCAGCGGCAGATCGACGCCGGGACCGCCGAGGAACCCGTCGCACTGCTCAGGGAGATCGGCGAGGCGCGGGAACGGCTGGAGGTGGAGCGCGGCGGCATCTCCCTCAACGTGCCCGAGCAGGAGATCACCGCGCAGGACCACACCTACGTCCTCGGCTACCGCGCCCCGCTGCCCGCCGACGGCTGGAACGCCCAGCTCTCCCTGCTCACCGGCATGGCCGCCGCCGAGCTGATGCTCGCCCACGGCACCGGCGTACTGCGCACCCTCCCGGCCGCGCCGGACGGTGCCGTCGCCCGGCTGCGCCGTACCGCGACCGCGCTGCACATCGACTGGCCGCACCATGTGTCGTACGCGGCCCTGATCCGCTCCCTCGACCCGAGCGACCCGCGTGACGCTGCCTTCCTCCAGGAGTGCACGACCCTGCTGCGCGGCGCCGGGTACACCGTCTTCACCGGCGGCGACCTGCCCGCGATCACCACACACGCCGCCGTCGCCGCCCCGTACACCCACTGCACGGCCCCGCTGCGCCGCCTCGCCGACCGGTACGCCGCCGAGATCTGCCTCGCCGCCGTCGCGGACCAGGCCCCGCCCGACTGGGTGCTCGCCGCGCTCGACACGCTGCCCCGGCGGATGGCCGACGGCGCCCGGATCGCCGGGACGGTCGAGCGGGAGTGCATCGACCTGGTGGAGGCGGCCCTGCTCAAGGACCGGATCGGGGACGTCTTCGAGGCCTGTGTGGTGGACGTCGAGGAGCGCCGACCGACCGCCGGCACCGTGCAGTTGATCTCCCCGGCCGTCATCGGCCGCATCGAGGGCGACCACCTCCCGCTCGGCGAACGCCTGCGGGTACGCCTCGCTCAGGCCGGACCGGGCACCTCGAAGATCCTCTTCACGGCCGTGTGAGCGCCCGGACCGATCCCGCCGGGATCGTCCGCGCGCAGCCGTACGACGGTGACGTCCCTGCGCCGGCCGAGCAGCGTCGTGTGGGGCACGGGCTCGGTGAGTTCGAGCGTGACGGAGGTCTGGGAGCCGGCGGCGAGGTCGGGCGCGCCCTCGGCCGGGGTGTGCGTCAACCGTGTCTCCCGGCGTACGGCGCCGATCGCGGGCAGCGGGATCCGCAGGTCCACGTGCGCCCCGTACCGCACCCGGACCGCGTCCGGCGTCAGCACGTGCGGGCGGACCACGCAGGCCGCGTACATGCCGACGAAGAACAGCACGGTGTAGACGTCCACCGCACACACGAAGGCCGGCCCCGGCATCGTCGCGCCCCGGCCGCGCGCATACCCGAAGCCGCACCTCGTACCGGACCAGTCGTCCCACCGCCCCCACCATCCGCTCCCGCTCCTCGGGCACCGCCCCGGTGTCGAGGAGCATCCGCTGCCGTCGCTGCCGCCTGTGCTTCGTCGCGGACCGAGGCCGGTGGCGGGTGGGAGACGGCGGTCCGGGGGCGGAGCCCCCCAGTGGCTCGGCCCTGCTGCGCAGCGCACGTGCGGGGTCGATACGACAAGGTCAAGCGGCGTCGGTCCGGGGGCCCAGCCAGTGCTCCAGGGCCTTCGGCAGGTCCTTCGTCTCCACGTCCTGCAGTTCCGTGTCGGCGGCCCAGGCCACGAACCCGTCCGGCCGGACGAACAGCGCCCGGAGGTCGGGCCGGGCCGGGCAGGCCAGCGTGCGGACCTCAAGCCGGTCGCCGTAGCCCTCGGCGTGTGCGCGCACCCCGGGGTCGTCGGCGAGGTCGAGCAGCAGGGCGCGGCCGGTGTGCAGATGGTCGCCGAGCCGGCTGCCGTCGGACAGCTCCAGGTCGGGCGCGCTCGCGCCGGTCAGCGGGTGGTCGCCGGGCAGGTCGTAGCGCTGCCAGACGCCGGAGATCTTCGTGACGAGGTACGTCGTGCCCGTCGTGGTCAGCGCCAGGTCGCTCACCACCCGCCGCAGCGCGCGGGCGTGCCGGTCGGGGCGCATCACCGCGATCTGGGCCCGGGTCCAGTCGAGCACCCAGGCGCCGAGCGGATGCCGTTCGGCGGTGTAGGTGTCCAGCAGGGACTCGGGCGCCTGCCCGCGTACGACGGCGGCCAGCTTCCAGCCCAGGTTCATCGCGTCCCCGAGGCCGAGGTTCAGGCCCTGTCCGCCGAACGGCGAGTGCACGTGCGCCGCGTCCCCCGCGAGCAGCACCCGGCCCTTGCGGTAGTCGGCGGCCTGGCGGGCGTTGTCCGTGAACCGGGTGGCGCTGAGCACCTTGGTGACGGTCACCTCCGGCACCTCTGCCACCCGGCGCAGACTGGCCTGGAGTTCCCCGGCGGTGACGGGGGCCGTGCGGTCGGCCGGGGGGCCGTCGAACTCCACGGTGAGGATCCGCCCGGGGAACGGCCCGTGGACGTACGTCCCGGTGTCGGTCGTGTTCCAGCCCTCGCGCAGCCGCTCGCCGCCGGTCAGCTCCACGATCGCCTGATAGCCGGTGATCTCCGGGTCCGTGCCCGGGAAGTCGAAGCCGGCGGTCTTGCGGACCGTGCTGCGCCCGCCGTCACAGCCGACCAGCCAGCCCGCGCGGATCGTCCCCCGATCGGTGTGTACGACGACCCCGTCCGCGCCCGCGTCGAAGCCGGTCAGCTCCGCGCCCCGGCGCACCTCGACCCCGAGCCGCTCGGCCCGCCGGGCCAGGATCCGCTCCAGCTCGGCCTGCGGCACGCCGAGCCCGGAGTCGCCGGCCGGGCCGACCTCGGCCCAGGCGGGGTCGGAGCCGTCGAACAGGGCCTGGTCCATCGGGATCCCGGCGAAGTGCCCGGCGAACTTGGGCGGCATCCTCGACTCGGCGTCCTCGCCCCTGAAGGCGCGTATCCGCCGGAGCGCCGCCTCCCACACCGCCGCCAGCTCGGGCAGCAGCCCGCGCCGGTAGAGGGCGACCGCGCTCGGGATGTTGATCGCGCCCGCCTTGATCGTCTCGTCCACCTCGGTCAGCCGCTCCAGGACCAGCACCCGCGCCCCGCCGAGGCGCAACTCGCACGCGAGGAAGAGCCCCACGGGCCCGGCGCCCGCCACCACCACGTCGTACATGCCGTACACGTCGTCGTCCGTCGTCGTCATCGTCATGGCTTTCACTGTAGTCACTAAAAGTTTTGAGCGGGTATAGTTTTCTTATGAACGACGAACGCGCGAGCGATGACGAACTGTCCCTGCGGGAGCGCAAGAAGCGCGAGACACGGCAGCGCATCTCGGACATCGCCACGGGTCTGTTCGCCGAGCGCGGCTTCGACGCGGTGACGGTCGCCGAGGTGGCGCGGGCGGCGGGCGTGTCCGCGATGACGGTCTTCAACTACTTCCCGCGCAAGGAGGACCTGTTCCTCGACCGCATCCCGCAGGCCGCCGAACTCTTCGCCGGAGCCGTCCGCGACCGCGCCCCGGGCGAGTCGCCGCTCGCCGCCCTGCGCCGCCTCGCCCTCCGCCTTCTCGACGAGCGGCACCCGCTGAGCGGGGTGGGGGAGCGCTACCCGCGCTTCTTCCGCATCGTCATCGCCTCCCCGGCCCTGCGCTCCCGCGCCCGCGAGGGCGTCGAGGAGGTGGAGCGCGGCCTCGCCGCCGCCCTCACGGAAGCGGGTGCGACGGACCCCCACCTGCTCGCCGCCCTGACCGTCGCCGCCTACCGCACGGTCTTCCTCGCCTCCGTGGGCAGTCTGCTGGCCGGCGACCCGGTGGCCGAGACGGCCCGGAGCCACCGGGCGCGCCTCGCGGCCGCGTTCACGGCCCTGGAGCGGACGGGTCTTGACGGCTAATGGTGTTAGCCGTACGGTCGCAGATGTGGCTAACGACGTTAGCCGCGCCACTCGGCCCCTCACCGAGAGCACCGAGAGAGCCGTACGACACCGGAGGCAGCCATGGCCGCACTGGCCGGTACCACCCGCACGTCCCGCTCCCCGCTCACCGTCCTGCGCCGCACCGCCTGGCTGGCGCTCGCCCTGTTCTGGTCGGCCTTCGCGGTGCTGGAGGGCATGAACCACGGCCGGCTCGCCGGCACCCTGGCCCTCGTCTTCTTCGTCCTGCCGGACCTGGCCTTCCTGGTTGCCCTCGGCGACGCGCCCCGCATGGCCAAGGGGCAACTGCCGCCGCGCGCGGTGCCGTACTACAACGCACTGCACCGTGCCCTCGTCCCGCTCGCGCTGCTCGTCGCCTACACGCTCCTGCCGGTCTCCTGGCCGCCCGCCTTCGCGGCCCTGTGCGGCTGGCTCGCCCACATCGCGTACGACCGCGCCTTCGGTTATGGCCTGCGCGCCAAGGAGGGCTTCCAGCGTGGCTGACCGACCGGGGACCGCACTCACCCCGAGGGCGCGCGAGATCGTGGCCGCCGCCCGGGAGCTGCTGGAGGAGTCCGGACTCGACCGGCTCACCATGCGCACCCTCGCCGACCGCCTCGGCATCAAGGCCCCGTCCCTCTACAAGCACTTCGCCGACAAGCACGCCGTCGAGGTCGAGCTGACCGCGCAGATGCTCGCGGAGTCGGCCGAGGCCCTTGAGGCGGCCGAGGCCCGCGCACCCGGCTCCCTGGAAGCCCTCGCCGGGGCCTACCGCTCCTACGCCCTCGCCCACCCGCACCTGTACCGCCTCGCCACCGAACGCCCCCTGCCCCGCGCCGAACTCCCCGAGGGACTGGAGGACCGCGCGGCGCTGCCGCTCATGCGGGTGTGCGGCGGGGACATCGACCGGGCCCGCGCGCTGTGGGCCTTCGCGCACGGCATGGTCATCCTGGAGATCCACGGCCGCTTTCCCGGCGACGCCGACCTGGAGGCGGCATGGAAACGTGGCCTGAAGGCGTTGCACCCCTGACGGGTTCAGCACGACGTTCCGTACGGCGTTCCGTACGACAAGGGGGTGTTCCATGGCGGAACAGGCGCTGTGGACACGCGCCCGACTGGGCCGCTGCGGGCCCCCGCTCGACCTGCTGACCGCGAACTTCCGCCGCCACACCTACGCCCCGCACGCCCACGAGGAGTACACGATCGGCGTCTGCGTCGGCGGCAACGAGGTCATCGACTACCGGGGCGGCCGCATCCGCACCGGGCCCGGCACGATCGTCGTCCTCGACCCCGGCGAGACGCACACCGGCGGCCCCGCCAACGCCACCGACGGCTACGCCTACCGCGCCCTGTACGCCGAGCCGTCCCTGCTGGCCGACGGCGTCCTCGGCGGCCTGCCGTACTTCCGCGAGCCGCTCCTCCAGGACCCCGAACTCGCCGCCGCGCTCCGCCTCGCCCACACCGAGCTGAGCCGCTGCCCCGACCCGCTGGAGGCCGAGTCCCGCATGCCGTGGCTGCTGACGGCCCTGGCCCGCCGCCATTCCACGGCCCGGCCCTGCCCCGACCTGGTGCCGGGCGCGGCCGCGATCGCCCTGACGGTCCGCGACCGCCTGGCCGACGAGCTGACGGCCCCGCCGACGCTCGCCTCCCTCGCCGCCGACCTGGACCTGTCCCGCTACCAGCTCCTGCGCGCCTTCCGTACGACGATGGGCCTGCCGCCGTACGCCTGGCTCGCCCAGTACCGGGTGAGCAGGGCGCGGGTGCTGCTGGAGAGCGGGCTGCGCCCGGCCGAGGTGGCGGGCCTGGTGGGCTTCGCCGACCAGGCGCACCTGACCCGCTGGTTCCGCCGGGTGCTCGGGGTGACCCCGGCGGCCTACCGCAACAGCGTTCAAGACACGCACTGACCGCGCGGCCGAAACTCACCGCATGACTGCACGCGGCTGGTTCCTCTTCTCCCTCATGGGAGTGATCTGGGGCATCCCCTATCTGCTGATCAAGGTGGCGGTGGCCGAGGTGTCCCCGCCGACGCTGGTCTTCACGCGCTGCGCCCTCGGCGCACTCCTGCTGCTCCCCTTCGCCCTGCGCCAGGGCGGCCTGCCCGCGACGCTCCGGGCCCACTGGCGCCCCATGCTGGCCTTCGCGGTCCTGGAGATCGTCGTCCCCTGGTTCACCCTCACCGACGCGGAACGGCACCTGTCCAGCTCCACGTCCGGCCTGCTGATCGCGGGCGTGCCGATCGTCGGGGTCGTGGTGGCCCGTCTGTTCGGCGACACGGAACGGCTGGGCGCCCGGCGCATCACCGGCCTCGCCCTCGGCCTGGCGGGCGTGACGGTCCTGGTGCTGCCCCACCTGACCGGCGGCGACACGCGTTCCCTGGCCGAGGTGCTGGTGACGGTCATCGGCTACGCGACCGCCCCGGCGATAGCGGCCCGCCGTCTGAAGGACGTGCCCTCCCTGCACCTCACCGCGGCCTGCCTGACCCTGGCGGCCGTGATCTACGCCCCGGTGGCCGCCGCGAACCTCCCCTCCTCCGTCCCCTCCGCCTCCGTCCTGGCCGCGCTGGCCGGCCTCGGCGTGATCTGCACGGCGGTGGCCTTCGTCGCCTTCCTGGAGCTGATCAAGGAGGCGGGCCCGGCCCGGGCGACGGTCATCACGTACGTCAACCCGGCGGTCGCGGTCGCCGCCGGCGCCGTCTTCCTGAGCGAGCCCCTGACCTCGACGGTCCTGGTGGCCTTCGCCCTGATCCTCGCGGGCTCGGTCCTGGCGACGGCAGCCACCGGTCCTCGCCGCCCCCGGCTCCCGGTACCATGGTCGACACGGCAGACGAGCCGGGCGGGCGGCCGCGTGGAGTCCCCCTAGGGGGCTTCCCGAGGAACGTCCGGGCTCCACAGGGCAGGGTGATGGCTAACGGCCACCCGGGGTGACCCGCGGGACAGTGCCACAGAAAGCAGACCGCCGGGGATCTCGGTCCTCGGTAAGGGTGAAACGGTGGTGTAAGAGACCACCAGTGCCCAGGGTGACCTGGGCAGCTAGGTAAACCCCACCCGGAGCAAGGTCAAAAGGAGCGCCGTGAAACGCGCTCTGCGCGGACGTTCGAGGGCTGCCCGCCCGAGTCCGCGGGTAGACCGCACGAGGCCGGCGGCAACGCCGGCCCTAGATGGATGGCCGTCGCCCCGGCACCCGCGAGGGTCCCGGGGAACAGAACCCGGCGTACAGCCCGACTCGTCTGCCGCTTCCGCTCCCCGTACGGCCGGCCCGGTCGCGGCCTGTTACTCGCCTCGTCCCGGCTCACACCGGCGGCCTCGTCCCCCGCTCCCGCACCCTCTCCACATGCCGCTCGAACACCTCGCGTGCCTCCGGTGTCAGCGTGCGCAGGGCGACGAGGGCCGTGATGGCCACGTCGCACAGTTCCGCCTGGACGTCGTCCCAGTCGTGGGTGACGCCCTTGCGGGGGTTCTGGCCGGTCGCCCCGATCACCGCCTCCGCGACCTCGCCGACCTCCTCCGACAGCTTGAGGATGCGCAGCAGGAGGCCCTCCTGGCCGGTGTGGGTCCGGGTGGACTCCAGGCGGGACCAGAGGTCGTCGACGGCCGGCCAGAGAGGGGCGGCGGGGTCCTGATCGGTCATGCCGCCCAGCGTCCCACGCCGTACCGCCGGCCACGCCGGCAGTCGGGCTATTCCTCGAACAACGCCTCCTGCTCGCCCTCCTCCTTGAACCGCACCCGGCAGTTCCGGGCACCCACCACCACGGCCGTGGCCGCCGCCGTGGCGCCGAGGGCCACCGGGACCATCCAGCCGCGGTCGAAGACGTGGCCGAGGGCGTGGTCGAGGGAGAGCCGGCCGGGGCCGGCCACCGAGAGGCCGGCCGCCGCGAGACCCAGGGTCGCCGCGTACTCGTAGCCGCCCGCCTGGGCGAAGAAGCCGTTGGGCAGGTGGACCGCCGCCGCCCCCGCCATCGCGCCGGCCGCCGCCGCGCCCGCGGCCGGGGTCGCGAGGCCCAGGGCGAGGAGGGTGCCGCCGCCCGCCTCCGCGAGGCCCGCCGCCGTCGCGCTCGCCTTGCCCGGCCGGTAGCCGACGGACTCCATGAACTGGCCGGTGCCCTCCAGACCGTGCCCGCCGAACCAGCCGAACAGCTTCTGCGCGCCGTGCGCGGCCAGCACCCCGCCGGTGCCCAGCCGGAGCAGCAGCAGGCCCAGATCACGTCGGTCGAAACAGCTCACGGCGACTCCCAGCAGACGGGCGGACAGGAGAAGGACCCCGCCTCCCACCGTCGCAGGTCTCACCCTCACGGGCGCGTCGGGGAGGGCGTTCGGGTGGCGGGGCCGGGGGCGCGGTGTGAGCCTGGCGCCATGACGATCAAACCAGCCAATCTCAGCGACCCGGCCGTCCGGGCCTTCGTCACCGCCGTCAACTCCCATGACCGGGAGGGCCTGCTGCACCTCCTCGCGCCCGGCGCGACCATGGCCGACGACGGCCGCGACCGGGAACTCGACCAGTGGATCGAGGACGAGATCTTCTCCTCCAACGGCCACATGGAGGTCGAGAAGGAGTCCGACGGCGGCCGGGCGCTGCGTGCCCGCTACCGCAACGACACCTACGGCGAGATGAGCACCCAGTGGCGCTTCACCGTCGACGACGAGGGACAGATCTCCCGGTTCGAGACCGGGCAGGCATGACCGGGCAGGCATGACCGGGCGGGCATGACCGGGCAGGCGTGAAGGACGTCCCGGGAATCGTCGTTGCAGGGCTTGTCCTCGTGTGCGCTCCAACTCCTAGCGTCCACGGGCATGACACAAGAGACCAGGAGGACCCTGGGACGCAGCCGGATCGGCGTCAGCGCGCTCGGTTTCGGGTGCTGGGCCATCGGCGGTGAGTGGCAGGCCGTGGACGGGCAGCCGCTCGGCTGGGGCGCGGTGGACGACGAGGAGTCCGTACGGGCGGTCCACCGCGCCCTCGACCTCGGCGTCACCTTCTTCGACACCGCCGACTGCTACGGCAGCGGGCACAGCGAGCGCATCCTCGGCCGGGCGCTGGGCAGGCGGCGGGACGACGTGGTCGTCGCCACCAAGTGGGGCAACCTCTTCGACGAGCGCACGCGCACCGCCGACGGCCAGGACGACACCCCGGCCCACGCCCGCCGTGCCCTGACCGACTCGCTGCGCCGGCTCGGCACGGACCACATCGACCTCTACCAGCTCCATCTCTCCGACGCCGACCCGGAGCGGGCGGCCGAACTCCGGGAGAGCTGCGAGGAGTTCGTGCGGGAGGGAACCGTGCGCGCCTACGCGTGGAGCACCGACGACCCCGGCCGCGCCGCCGTCTTCGCCGAGGGGGAGCACTGCGCGGCCGTACAGCACGCGCTCAACGTGCTGCAGGACGCCCCCGACATGCTGGCGCGGTGCGAGCAGTGGGGGCTCGCGAGCATCAACAGGAGCCCGCTGGCCATGGGGTTGCTGGCCGGGAGGGGGCGGGGGCGGCCGGCGGCCGGGGACATCCGGAGCAGGCCGCCGGCGTGGCTGCCCGGTTACGACGCGGACGGGTCCGGCGCCGACGTGGAGTGGCTGGCCCGGATCGACGCCGTGCGGGACGTCCTCACGAGCGACGGCCGTACCCTCGCCCAGGGCGCCCTCGCCTGGCTGTGGGCGCGCAGCCCGCGCACCATCCCGATCCCCGGGTTCCGCACGGTCGCGCAGGCCGAGGAGAACGCCGGGGCCATGGCGAAGGGGCCCCTCACCGCAGGGCAGTTCGCCGAGATCGAGCGGCTGCTCGGGCGATGAGCGGATCCGCGGCCGTAAGAGCCGGGAAACGTGAGTAACTCATCGTATTTTCATGACGCGGCAAATTCCGCGCCGTCCTGCACCCCGGTTCAGGAAGTCGCCGCTGGTCGCGGTGTACGGTCCCGGAGTGCGTGAATGTTCCCGGATCAGCCGGCGTGCCGTCCTCGGTCTGACTGCCGCCGCCCTTCCCCTGTCCACGGCTGCAACCCTTCCCCTGGCCACGGCCGCCGCGGCCGCGCCCGCCGTCATCGGGGGCGAGCAACTGGCCCGCGGCGGCGTCCAGGTGCGCGGCGCCACCGGCCTTCCCGCGAAGATCACCGCCCGCTCCTGGCTGATCGCCGACTGCGACAGCGGCGAGGTGCTCGCCTCGTTCAACGCGCACCGGCGGCTCCCGCCCGCGTCCACGCTGAAGATGCTGTTCGCCGACACCGTGCTGAAGAAGTTCGACCGCACCCAGCGGTACACGGTCAAGGACTCCGACCTCGCCGACATCCCGGCCGGCTCCAGCCTGGTCGGCATCAAGGCCGGCATCACCTACACCGTCGAGCAGCTGTGGCAGGGCGTGTTCCTGCGCTCCGGCAACGACGCCGTGCACGTGCTGTCCCACATGAACGGCGGCATCGGCACGACGGTCGCCGAGATGCAGGCCAAGGCCACGGACCTGCAAGCCCTGGACACGCACGTGGTCAGTCCCGACGGCTTCGACCACCCGGGCCAGATCTCCTCGGCGTACGACCTCACGCTCTTCGCCCGCCACGGGCTGAAGAACACCGACTTCCGCGGCTACTGCGGTACCCGCGTCGCGAACTTCCCGGCGGGCGGCAAGAAGACCTTCCAGATCCAGAACACCGACCGCCTGCTGACCGGGGCGATGGGCCTGAGGACGTACGACGGCCTGATCGGTGTCAAGAACGGCTACACCAGCAACGCCGGCAACACCTTCACCGGCGCCGCCACCCGGGGCGGACGGACCCTGCTCGTGACGGTCATGCATCCCGCCGAGGGCAGCAACGCCGTCTACGAACAGACCGCCGCACTGCTCGACTGGGGCTTCGGGGGCGGGCGTTCGGCCCAGGCGGTGGGCACGCTGGTCGAGCCGCTCAGCGAGGGCGGCGCGAAGGCGAGCCCGGCGCCGGGGGCCAAGGGGACGCAGTTGGCGGGCGGCGCATCGGCGTCGTCCGGCGGTCCGTCCGCCGGCCGCCTGGTGGAGGGTGCCGCGGGTACGGCACTGCTGCTGGCGGCGGCGGGCGCCTGGGTGGTGAAGCGGCGGCGCAGGGCGGTCGCGGCGGCCGAGGCGGTCGCGCCGGCGGAACCCCAGCCGGCGGATCCGGGCGGCGGCCGCCACCGGCGCTGAACCGGCTGCCCCCGAACCACTGAACAGCGCGGCGGCCGTTCCACCGACCGGTGCGCACCCCGCGTCCCCGCGAGGTCCACCCCCAACTCCGGTCCGGTGGAACGGCCGCCGCCTTCCCCTCTCGGTATGGCTTGCGGAATCCACGCGCTCCAACTGTGAAGCTCTCGTGGAGGAAAGTTGAGCATATGCGCTCGACCGGCCGCAATACCGCGGATGTTCGAACTCCATTTGTGGTAAAGGGGTCCGGTGCGGTCTCAGCCCCGTCCGACGTACGGCATCGCCGTCGCCAGCACCGTCGCGAACTGCACGTTCGCCTCCAGCGGCAGCTCGGCCATGTGCCGCACCGTGCGCGCCACGTCGGCCACGTCCATCACCGGCTCCGGCACCGTCTCGCCGTTCGCCTGCAGTGCGCCGACCTGCATCCGGGCCGTCATGTCGGTCGCCGCGTTGCCGATGTCGATCTGCCCCACCGCGATCCGGTACGGCCGCCCGTCCAGCGACAGTGACTTGGTCAGCCCGGTCAGCGCGTGCTTGGTCGCCGTGTAGGCCACCGAGTGCGGGCGGGGCGTGTGCGCGGAGATCGAGCCGTTGTTGATGATCCGGCCGCCCTGCGGGTCCTGCTCCTTCATCCGCCGGTACGCCGCCTGCGCGCACAGGAACGCCCCGGTGAGGTTGGTGTCCACGACGTGTCGCCAGGCGTCGTAGGGGAGTTCCTCGACCGGGACCCCGCCGGGCCCGAAGGTCCCCGCGTTGTTGAACAGCAGGTCCACCCGCCCGAACCGCGCCACGGTCGCCGCGAACAGCGCGTCCACGTCCTCGGGCCGGGAGACGTCGGTGCGCACGGCGAGCGCGCCGCCCTGCGGGACCAGCGCCGCCGTCTCCTCCAGCGTCCCGGTGCGCCGGCCGGCCAGCGCCACCGACCAGCCGGCCCGCAGCAGCTCCACCGCGACGGCCCGCCCGATGCCGGAACCGGCGCCGGTCACCACCGCGATCTTCGATTGCCTGTCAGTCATGGCTCCGCAGCGTAGGCGGGAAGTCCGCCATACGGAACGCCGTGTCCGCCATGCGGCTATCCGGCGACGGCGCGGTGTCCGTATCGCCAGGATCCCCCGGCGCACCCTCCGTTCCGCCGGTCCGGCCGCTCCGCCCTCGCTCACGTGTGCCCCGGCAGTGTGTACGAGCTGAGAGCATGGGTGCCGGTTGTCTCGCAGAGGGAGGGAAACATGCGCGAGCGCACGGCACCGGCCGCACCGCGGACCGGACACCCGGCACCGCTTCCGGCCGCCGCCCGCCGCACCGGCCTGCTCGTCACCTTCGTCCTCGGCGGCCTCACCGCGACACCCCCGCTGGCGATGGACATGTACCTGCCCTCGCTGCCCGGGGTCACCACGTCCCTGCACGCCCCCGCCGCCACCGTCCAGCTCACGCTCACCGCGTGCCTGGCCGGCATGGCGCTCGGGCAGCTGGTCGTCGGCCCGATGAGCGACCGCTGGGGACGCCGCCGGCCGCTGCTCACCGGCCTCGCCGTCTACGTCCTCGCGACCGCCCTGTGCGCGTTCGCGCCGAACGTCGAGGCGCTGGTCGCCCTCCGCCTCGCCCAGGGCCTCGCGGGCGCCGCCGGGATCGTCATCGCCCGGGCCGTCGTACGCGACCTGTACGACGGCGTCGCCATGGCCCGCTTCTTCTCCACCCTGATGCTGATCTCCGGGGTCGCCCCGATCGTGGCCCCGCTGATCGGCGGGCAGATCCTCCGGGTGACCGACTGGCGGGGCGTGTTCGTCCTGCTCACCGTCGTCGGCGCACTGCTCGCCGCGCTCGTCTGGCTGCGGCTGCCCGAGACGCTCCCGCCCGAGGAGAGGCACGGCGGGGGAGCGGCGGAAGCCCTGCGCGCCATGCGGGCCCTCCTCACCGACCTGCCCTTCACCGGCTACATGCTGGCCGGCGGCTTCGCCTTCGCCGCGCTGTTCGCCTACATCTCCGCGTCCCCCTACGTCGTCCAGGAGATCTACGGCGCCTCCCCGCAGACCTTCAGCCTGCTGTTCGGCCTCAACTCGGTGGGCCTGGTGGCCGCCGGACAGCTCAACGGCAAGGTGCTGGTCGGCCGGGTCGCCCTGGAGAAGGTGCTGGGCGCGGGCCTCGCGGTGATCGTCCTCGCCGCGACGGCGCTGCTGCTGATGGCGACGGGCGCCTTCGGCGACGTCGGCCTCGCCCCGATCGCCACGGCCCTCTTCGTCCTGATGTCGGCGATGGGCGTCACGCTCCCCAACGCCCAGTCCCTCGCCCTGCTGCGCACCCGGCACGCCGCCGGTTCCGCCTCCGCGCTGCTCGGCACCACCTCCTTCCTCGTCGGCGCGGTCGCCTCCCCCCTCGTCGGCGTCGCCGGAGAACGCACCGCCGTACCCATGGCGCTCGTCCAACTGGCGGGAGCACTGGTCGCGGCGGCCTGCTTCGTGGGAATGTGCCGTCCCTGGGACACACGGGGGAACACCCGTACGGGGTCGGAGGGAGACGAGCACTGAGCGCACCGAGACTGCGCGTCGACACGCCGGAACGGGCCGGGCTCGACCCGGCCGCCGTCGAGCACCTGATCGGCGAGCTGCACGCCCTCACCCACGGGGACCGCCCCTGGGCGCCCGGCGCCGTCGCCCTCGCCGGCCGCGGACCCGTGATCGCCGTCGCCGCGGCCGCGGGCTGGGCGGTGCGGTACGCCGGCCACGACGCCGAGACCGACACCGGCATCGAGCTGCCGCCCGAGGCCCGGGTCCCGGCGACCGTCGACACGCCCTTCGACCTGGCCTCCCTCACCAAGCTGTTCACCTCGGTGGCGGCCGTGCAGCAGATCGAGCGCGGCACCCTCGGCATGGACGCCCGCGTCGGCGACTACCTGCCCGACTTCCACGCCGCGGCCGCCCATGGCATCACCGTCCGCCAGCTCCTCACGCACACCTCGGGGCTGCGCCCCGAACTCCCGCTGTACGACTGCCCGGACGACACCGCCCGCCGCTCGCTGCTGCGGGCCGAGGCCCCGACGGGCGAGCCCGGCACCTACCTCTACTCGGACCTGAACATGCTCCTGCTCCAGTCCGTGCTGGAGCGCATCACCGGCCGCACCCTGAACGTCCTGATCGAGGACGGCATCACGCGCCCGCTCGGCATGACGGCGACCCGCTTCGGCCCCTGCCCCGGCGCGGCGGCCACCGAGGACCAGCGGCGGCCGTGGGCCAAGGCGGAGCGGGGGATGCTGCGGGGCGTGGTCCACGACGAGAACGCCTGGGCGCTCGGCGGCGTCGCCGGCCACGCGGGCCTCTTCTCGACCGCCCCCGACCTGGCGGTCTTCTGCCGCACGCTGCTCGCCGGCGGCTCCTACGGCCCCGCCCGCATCCTCGGCCCCGACTTCGTCGAACTGCTGCTGACCCCGCCCGGACTGGGTTTCGCCGTCGACCAGCCCTGGTTCATGGGCGAACTGGCGGGCGCCGGAGCGGCGGGCCACACGGGTTTCACCGGTACGTCGCTGGTCCTGGACCCGGCGACGGACACGTTCCTGGTGCTCCTGGCGAACACGGTCCACCCGAGGCGCCGGCCACCGGACAGCGGGCCCCGGGCAGCGCTGGCGACACGGCTGGCGAGCGCGGTGATCTGAGCGCCGCGGTAGGCCCCGAGGTCCGGCCGGCGCCGTAGAATCGCCGGGTGAACGCCCCCGTACCACCGGCCGAAGCCCTGCGCCGAAGCCTCGCCGAACTGCTCGACGGACTCCCGCCCCGGCAGGCCGCCGCGGCCGTCGACCGGCTCATCGCCAACTACCGGGGCGACACCCCCACCTCCGCCCCGATCCTGCGCGACCGCGCCGACGTCGCCGCCTACGCCGCCTACCGGATGCCCGCCACCTTCGAGGCCGTCCGCTCCGCGCTGGCGGCGTTCGCCGACGCCGCCCCCGACTGGACGCCCGGCAGCCATGTCGACGTCGGCGGTGGCACCGGCGCCGCGACCTGGGCCGTCACCGCGACCTGGCCCGGCGAGCGCGCCGTCACCGTGCTGGACTGGGCCGAGCCCGCCCTCGCCCTCGGCCGCGAGCTCGCCGCCGCCAACCCGGCCCTGCGGGGCGCCCGTTGGCGGCGCGCCCGGATCGGCGCGGACCTCGCCCTGGACGACACCGACCTCGTCACGGTGTCGTACGTCCTCAACGAACTCGCCGAGCCCGACCGCGCCGCCCTCGTCGACGCCGCTGCCGCCGCCGCGCAGGCCGTGGTGATCGTGGAGGCCGGCACCCCGGCCGGCTACGCCCGCGTCATCGAGGCCCGCGACCGCCTGATCCGGGCCGGGCTGAGCGTCGTCGCCCCCTGCCCGCACAGCGCCGCCTGCCCCATCGAGCCCGGCCGGGACTGGTGCCACTTCTCCGCCCGGGTGAGCCGCTCCTCCCTGCACCGCCAGGTCAAGGGCGGCACCCTGCCGTACGAGGACGAGAAGTTCTCCTACGTCGCCGCGAGCCGCCTGCCCACGCAGCCGGCCGCTTCCCGGATCGTGCGGCGCCCCCAGATCCGCAAGGGGCAGGTGCTGCTCGATCTCTGCGAGGCCGAGGGGAGGCTGGACCGTACGACGGTGACCAAGCGGCACGGTGACCTGTACAAGGCGGCGCGGGACGCGGAGTGGGGGGACCCCTGGCCGCCCGCGGATCCGGACGAGTGAGGGACGCTTGTTAGCGTCGGTCCCATGGCCAAGAACCCCGCCCCCGACGCCAGCCGTCGCAGCGAGAAATCCCGTCGGGCGATCTACGCCGCCGCCCTCGCCCTGGTCGGCGACGTCGGGTACCCGAAGACCACCGTCGAGGGGATCGCCGCCCGGGCCGGGGTCGGCAAGCAGACGATCTACCGCTGGTGGCCGTCCAAGGCGGCCGTGCTGCTGGAGGCGTTCCTCGACCTCTCGATGCAGGCGGCACAGGAAGCGGGGCAGGCGCCGTACGTCATCCCGGACACCGGCGACCTCGCCGCCGACCTCAAGGCCGTGCTGCGGATCACGGTGGACCAGATGGCCGACCCGCGCTTCGAGGTGCCCGCCCGGGCGCTGGCCGCCGAGGGCCTGGTCAACGAGCCGCTGGGCCGCGAGTTCGTCGCCAAGCTGCTCGAACCCCAGCTCCAGCTGTACGTCGACCGGCTGCGGGCCGCGCAGGCCACCGGGGCGGTACGGGCCGACGTCGATCCCCGCATCGCCCTGGAGCTGTTCGTCTCGCCCCTGGCCCAGCGCTGGCTCCAGCACACCGGCCCGATCACCTACGCCTACACGGACACCCTCGTCGACTACGCCCTGTACGGCCTGAGCCCCCGCTGATCCGTGTGAGGCGCGTCTCGTCCGATTCCTCCGGATCCGCCCCGCGGCCCCCCGAAGCGGAGGAGGATGGGACGATGAGGCATGCTGTCCGCACACCAGCGAGGCACACCAGCGAGGCGATCTGCGAGGCGAGGCGATAGATGAGCGCGACGTTCGGCGGCCGGTCCGGCCGGCAGGGCAGACTCTCCCAGTGGTTGCGCGGACGCCGACCGAAGGAGGCCGTCGACGACGGCGGCCGTGAGGCCCTGCTGCTCGCCGCCGCCGGGGCGGGCCTGCCGCTCGCCCCCGCCGCGCACCCCGCCCCCGGCTACCGCTGTTCCTGCGACCGCGTCGGCTGTCCCACCCCGGCCCGGCACCCGGTGTCGTTCGCCTGGCAGACGCAGTCCACCACCGACCGCGCCCAGATCGAGCGCTGGGTCCGCCACCAGCCGCAGGCCAACTTCATCACCGCCACCGGCATGACTCACGACGTCCTGGACGTACCCCTGCGGGCCGGCCGGGAGGCGCTGGAGCGGCTGCTCGGATCCGGCGTCGAGGTCGGCCCGGTCGCCGAGAGCGACGACGGCCGCATGCTGTTCTTCACGCTCACCCGCGGCACCCCCGAGGACGAGGACGAGTGGTGGCCGTGCGAGCTGGACTGCCACCCCGAGACCATGGACGAGCACCCCGGCCTGCGCTGGCACTGCCGGGGGTCGTACGTGCTCGTGCCGCCCGCCCGGCTGCCCGGCGACGACCAGCGGGTGCAGTGGACACGCGGCCCGGAGCACCCGCTCCCGGACCCGCTCAGCCTGCTGGAGACCCTCACCGACGCCTGCGCCCGGTACGCGGGCGCCGAACACCAGGCCACCGCCTGGCCGCTGCGGCACTGAGCCGCTGGGCCACCGGGCTTCCGGTCGCTATCCGCCCTGCGCCGACGTCAGCCCCGGCACCCGTCCCAGCAGGGACACCGCGCCGCTGCCCGCCGGGTCCAGGGCGACCTCGTTGGACATGAACTCCAGCGTCAGGGACTGGTTCACCTCGCCCTGGGTCAGCGCCTGCACGTCCTTGTTGTCGGGCGGCATCGTGGTGCCCGCGGCGGCCGTCCGCTTCTCGTAGTGGCGCGAGGAGAAGAACACCAGCGCCCCGCCGTCCGCCGTGCGCAGCGCCAGCGGCTGGTAGTCACCGCTCGTGAGCGGCTTGTCGATGAACTGCGTGACCAGACCCGGCTTGCGGGCCCGCTGGGCGCGGTTCGCCCGCTCGACGCTCGTGTACGCGCCGTCGGTGAACGTCTTCCCGCCCTTCTGGAGGTACGCCGCGAAGTCCGCGCTCAACGCGTCGGGCGCGACGGCGAGTTGGGCCGAGCCGGCCGGTACGGCCTCGGCCCAGCCGTCCTTGTCCGTCGTGAACCGCGGCACGGCGCCCGGCGCGACCAGCGTCAGGTACGCCACCTGCCAGCGCTCGTTCAGACCGCTGCGGGTGAACACCAGCAGCCAGCGCGCGCCGCCCGCCTTGTTGCCCCGGGCGTCGGCGAGGAACCAGCGCGGCCAGCCCGCCTTCTTGGGAATGGTGATCTTCACGTCCGACAGCTTCAGCGGCACGTGGTCCGCGTTGCCCGAGGGGCTGTTGACGTGCCCGGCCTTCAGCCGCGCGGCGTCGATGTCGCCGAACGGGCCGGTGACGTAGGGCGCGTCCAGGGAGCTGTCGTAGGCCTTGTCGGCCTTGTTGTACGCGGTCGTGAACGCGGCGACCGCCTTGGCGGCCTCGGCGCGGGTGGCGGCGGGCAGCACCTCGCGCTCCCCGTGCACCACCACGCACCCGCTCGCCGTCAGTGACAGAGCGGTCAGCGAGGCCGCCGTGAGTGCGCCCCGGCGCACCGCCGCGCGTGCGTCGCCGGCACGCCTGCGGAGCCTGCGCGGGCTGCGATCCCTGCTCATCGGGTCTCTTCACCTTCCCCTTCCCGGAGGCGAACCCTACCGGGGCGAGGAACACCGTGAGTGCCGGGACCGGGTACAGCGGCCACACCGTGACCTGGCCGAGCCGCGTCACGGCCCCGTGGGCCGCGATGTTTCAATTCCCGGGTGACTGACTACGACATACTCCGCGTCTTCTGCGGACCGGACGGCGGCCACGGCAACGCACTCGGTGTCGTCCGTGACGGCTCGGTGCTGCCCGAGCGCGGCGACCGGCAGAAGCTGGCGGCCGAACTCGGCTTCAGCGAGACCGTGTTCGTGGACGACCCCGAGCGCGGTGTCATCGACATCTACACCCCCACCCTGCGGCTGCCCTTCGCCGGTCACCCCTGCGTCGGCACCGCCTGGCTGCTCGACGTGCCCGAACTCGTCACCCCCGCCGGAGTCGTCGGGACCCGGCTGGACGGCGAGTTCAGCTGGATCGAGGCCCGCGCCGAGTGGGCCCCGCCGCGCACCCTGCGCCAGTACGCGACCGCGGCCGAGGTGGACGCCCTGGACGTGCCGCCGCCGGGGGAGTGGCTCTACGCCTGGGCCTGGCAGGACGAGGCCGCCGGCCGGATCCGTGCCCGCGCCTTCCCCGGGCGCGGTGACGGCATCGACGAGGACGAGGCGACGGGCGCGGCGGCCCTTCTCCTCACCGACGGGCTGGGCCGCGCCCTCAACATCACCCAGGGCAAGGGCTCCCAGATCCTCACCGCCCCGCAGCCGCACGGCTGGGTGGAGATCGGCGGCCGGGTGTTCCTGGAGCGCTAGGCGCTCAGCGGGAACTCGTCCCCGAGGGCCCTGAACACCGCGGTGTTCAGGGCGAAGGCCCGTCTGCACTCCGCCACGACCCGCTGCCGCTCCAGGCCGTCGACCTGTACGGCGTCCAGCAGCTCGCGGTAACTCCGCTTGAACGCGGCCGGGTTGGCGACCCCCTCGAAGACGTAGAAGCGCACCCCGTCACCCTTCTTCGCGAAGCCCCACGTCTTCTCCGCCCTGTCCCGGATGATCTGGCCTCCGGACAGGTCGCCCAGGTAGCGGGTGTAGTGGTGGGCGACATAGCCGCCGGGCCAGCGCTCGGCGCACTCGCGCACCCGGGCCGCGTACTCCTGCGTGGCGGGCAGGGCGCTCAGGCCTGCCCGCCACCCCGGCCCCCGCAGATGCGCCAGGTCCCGCTCCAGCGCGGCCAGCCGGAACAGCTCGGGCCGGACGAACGGCCCCGCCACCGGGTCCGCCGCCAGTCGCCCGGCGCCGCGCTCCAGGGCCTCGTACACGAACCACAGCTGCTCGGTGTAGCGCGCGTAGGCGGCCACGCCCAGCCTGCCGGCGAGCAGGTCGCTCATGAAGGTCGAGGTCTCCGCCTCCAGGTGCTGCGCGTGGGAGGCGGTGCGGATGAGTGCCGAGAAGGAGTCCATGAGCCCGTCCCTGGATGGTCCGCGGAGCTTTGCCGACACCTTGTCGGTAAAATTCTACAAGACAAAGCCCACCCCGGCAGGGGGTGGGCAAGCCGGTGATCAGGGAAGAGTCAGGATCTCCGCGCCCGAGTCCGTCACCACCAGCGTGTGCTCGAACTGGGCCGTCCGCTTGCGGTCCTTCGTCACGACCGTCCAGCCGTCGTCCCACAGGTCGTACTCGTACGTGCCCAGCGTCAGCATCGGCTCGATCGTGAACGTCATGCCGGGCTGCATGACCGTCGTCGCGTGCGGGCTGTCGTAGTGCGGGATGATCAGGCCGGAGTGGAACGACGAGTTGATCCCGTGCCCGGTGAAGTCACGGACGACGCCGTAGCCGAAGCGCTTGGCGTAGGACTCGATGACCCGGCCGATGACGTTGATCTGGCGGCCCGGCCGGACCGCCTTGATCGCGCGGTTCAGGGCCTCGCGGGTCCGCTCCACCAGCAGCCGCGACTCCTCGTCCACGTCCCCGACCAGGTACGTGGCGTTGTTGTCGCCGTGCACCCCGCCGATGTACGCCGTCACGTCCAGGTTGACGATGTCACCGTCGTTCAGGACCGTCGAGTCCGGGATGCCGTGGCAGATGACCTCGTTGACCGACGTGCACAGCGACTTGGGGAAACCGCGGTAGCCGAGCGTGGACGGGTAGGCGCCGTGGTCGCACATGTAGTCGTGGGCGACCTTGTCCAGCTGGTCCGTGGTGACCCCGGGCGCGATGATCTTCGCGGCCTCCTCCATCGCCTGCGCGGCGATGCGGCCGGCGATCCGCATCGCCTCGATGGTCTCGGGGGTCTGCACCTCCGGCCCGGTGTACGGCGCCGGCGCGGGCTTGCCGACGTACGCGGGGCGGCGGATGTTTCCGGGGACCGAACGGGTGGGGGACAGCTCCCCTGGTACGAGCAGCGACTGGCCAGACATGCCAGCGAGTCTATCGAGCGGAGATGGGGGAACATGTCCGTGGCGAGAGGAGCTGTCCATGCCCCTGTTCAAGAAGCGCACCGTCGGCAAGCCGGGCGAGTGGTTCTACTGCCTGGAACACAAGAAGGTCGAGGAGGGTCCGGAGTGCCCCGGCAAGGACCGCTTCGGGCCCTACGCCTCGCCCGAGGAGGCCCAGCGGGCGATGGAGACCGCCGCCGAGCGCAACCTCCAGTGGGAGAACGACCCGCGCTGGCACGACGCGTCCGCGCGGGGGAACACCGACGACGAGTGATCAGTTCACGGCCTGCCCGGCGGCGGCGCGCCGCTCGCGCATGCGGACGGAGTGCTCGTTGGTCCGGGCGTCGTACGTCATGAGCCCCGGCAGGCACAGGGCGAGCAGCCCCATGGCCCCCGCGCAGGCCAGACCGCCGGAGACGACCGAGGTCCGCACGCCCGCCCAGGCGGCGAGAGAGCCCGCGCGGACCTGGCCGAGCTGCGGGCCGACCGAGTAGGACAGCAGCTCGATCCCGGCGAGCCGGCCGCGCAGCTCGTCGGGGATCGTCTGGTTCCACAGGGCGGCCCGGAAGATCCCGGAGACCATGTCGAAGCCGCCGCCGACGGTCAGGAACAGCAGCACCAGCCAGACGTTCCCGCACGCGCCCGCCGCCGCGACGGCGAGGCCCCAGCCGGCGGCCGACACCACGACCAGCAGCCCGTGCCGGTGCACCCGGGAGGTCCAGCCGCCGGTCAGGCTCACCAGCAGGGAGCCGGCCGGGAGGGCGGCGTACATCAGCCCGAGCGACCAGTCGGCGTGCAGCTCGTCGGCGAGGAAGGGCAGGACCGCGAGCGGCATGGCCAGGAACATCGCCGCGAGGTCGACGGCATAGGTGCCGAGGAGTTCCTTGCGGCTCCACGCGTACCGGGCGCCCTCCAGGACGGCGTTCAGCGAGGGCTTCGAGGCCTCGTGAGCGGCGGGGGACGGGGCGATCCGCACGATGTACAGCAGTGACACGGCGAAGGTCAGCACGTCGGCGGCGTACGCCCAGCCGAGGCCCGCGTAGGCGACGACCACGCCCGCGACCGCCGGGCCGGCGACTCCGCCGACCGTCCAGCGCAGCGAGTTCAGCGAGGCGGCGGCGGGCAGGTCGGCGTGGGCGACGAGCCGGGGCCAGAGCGAGTCCAGCGCCGGGCGCTGGACCGACCCCAGGGCGGCGGAGAGCGCCGCGACGGCGTACAGCGGCCAGACCGCGGGGTGCGGGAGCAGGGCGTCGACCAGCAGCGCCGCACTCAGCAGCCCCTGCCCGGCCTCCGTCCACACGATCAGCTTCCGCTTGTCCAGGGCGTCGGCGAGGGCGCCGCCGTAGAGCCCGCAGACGATGAGCGGAAGCAGCTCCACGGCACCGATCGCGCCCACCGCCGCCGCGGAACCGGTGAGGTCCTTCAGCTGGACGGGCAGCGCGACGAAGGTCAGAAAGCTGCCGAAGTTGCTGACCAGCCCTGATTTCCACAGCCGTCGGAAGTCCGCGGAGGCCTTCCAGGGGGACAGGTCGGGCAGGAGGTCACGGAGGAGGTCGCGGGGCACAAGGGGTCATGCTCGGTCGGCCGCGCACTCCGGGCAACCGTATTTCCGGGCGCGGGCCACGAAAGCGCAGGTCACCGTCGCGCGGTCACCAAGGGGCCGACGGCGGTGCCGTCAGGATCTCCGCCAGCCTCGACAACCGGTCACGAAAACCCCGCCGGACCCGCGCGGAGCCCGCGCTGTTCTCGCCCGCCCCCGCGCTCACCAGGTGCTGCACCGAGTCCAGGTCCAGCTCCGCCCCCTGCGGTACCGCCAGCGACTCGTGGGCCATCGCGGCCAGCTCGCCCCCGCCCGCGCCGAGCGCCAGCACCGTCACCCCGGCCCGCCGGGCCGCGTGCACCCGCTCCAGCAGCGGCGCGGGCTCCTCGGGCGCCACGACCAGCAGGGTCTCGCCCCGCCCCGCCGCCTCGATGCGGCCCGGTCCGACGGCCAGATGCGGCGGGTCCGAGGGGCGCACCCGGTGCCGTACGAGCGTCGGCGCCAGCTCCGGCGTACCCGACCACGCGGCCTCGTCCACCAGATGCGCCGCCAGGTGCCACGGCTCGTACTGCGGCGTACCGACCAGCAGCAGCCCGCCCCCGTGCGCCACCACCGACCCGCGCAGCACCCCCGCGAACCTCCGGGTGGCCCCCAGCCACTCCGTCCCGGCGAGCACTTCCCGCAGCAACGCGACCCGTACGGCGTCCATGCGACCGCATCCTGCCGCAACCGGTCACTCGTGACCCGGAGTTCACCCGGAATTCGCCCGCCTCGGGGACAGGCAGCGGTCACCGCGCGACCCGTACGACCCAGCCGAGCCCGAGGAGGGCCCATGAGCGACGTCACCGTCCCCTTCCGCGCCGGACACGACGGCTACGCCAGTTTCCGGATCCCGGCGATCGTGGCCACCGGCGCCGGCACGCTGCTCGCCCTCTGCGAGGGACGCCACGACTCCGCCGCCGACCACGGCCGCATCGACGTCGTGCTCAAGCGCTCCACCGACGGCGGCCGCACCTGGGGCCCCCTCGTCGTCGCCGCGAGCAACGGCACCGGCCTCGCCGGCAACCCCGCCCCCGTCGTCCTCGACACCGGCCGCGTCCTGCTCGTGCACGTCCGCGCCGCCGCCCGGGCCACCGAGGACGCCGTCATGCGCGGCCGGATCCCGGACGCCGACGGGCGCCGGGTGTGGGTTCAGCGCAGCGACGACGAGGGCCTGACCTGGTCCGCCCCCACCGACATCACCGCGCAGGTCAGGCGGCCCGGCTGGCGCTGGTACGCGACCGCCCCCGGGCACGCCCTCCAGCTCGGCGGCGGGCGCGTCCTCGTCCCCGCCAACCACTCCGTGCCGCCCACCGGCACCGACACCGGGGCCGAGCCGCGGTACTACTGCGGCCACTGCCTGCTCAGCGACGACGGGGGCGAGAGCTGGTACCTCGGGTACGTCGACGAGAACACCGACGGGTACATCAACGCGAACGAGACCACGGCCGCCGAACTCCCCGACGGACGCGTCTACTTCAACACCCGCAACATCCCCGGCGCCAGGCCGGCCCCCGGCACCCGCGCCGACGCCCGCTCCACCGACGGCGGCCGCACCCTCGCCCTGCCCTTCCGGCCCCAGACCGGGCTCGCCGGACCGGTCTGCCAGGGCTCCGTCCTCCAGCTCCGCGACCCCGACCTGCTCCTCTACGCCGGCCCGGCCGATCCCGCCGCGCGCGCCCTGATGACCCTGCGCGTCTCCGCCGACGGCGGCACCACCTGGCGCCCGGCGTTCACCGCCGACGGGCTGCCCGCCGCCTACGGCGACCTGGTCCGTGTGGACGCCGGCACGGTCGGACTCCTCTACGAGACCGGCGACTTCGGCCCTTACGAGCGGATCGCGTTCCGCCGGGTCCCGCTGCACCGCCTCACCTGACCCGGTGCCGTGTCCGCCACGGACGTAGAGTCGGGCCCATGACCTCTACCGACAGCGCACAGACCCCTGCCAAGGCCCCCGCCAAGGACCCCTGGGACCTGCCCGACGTCTCCGGGTACGTCGTCGGCGTCCTCGGCGGCACCGGCCCGCAGGGCAAGGGCCTCGCCTACCGGCTCGCCCGGGCCGGCCAGAAGGTGATCATCGGCTCGCGGTCCGCCGAGCGGGCACAGGCCGCCGCCGACGAACTCGGCCACGGCGTCGAGGGCGCCGACAACGCCGAGACCGCGCGCCGCAGCGACATCGTGATCGTCGCCGTACCGTGGGACGGCCACGGCGACACGCTGGCCGCCCTGCGCGCGGACCTGTCCGGCAAGCTCGTCGTGGACTGCGTCAACCCGCTCGGCTTCGACAAGAAGGGCGCCTACGCCCTCAAGCCCGAGGAGGGCAGCGCCGCCGAGCAGGCCGCCGCCCTGCTGCCGGACTCCCGGGTCACCGCCGCCTTCCACCACCTGTCGGCCGTCCTGCTCCAGGACCCGGAGATCGACGAGATCGACACCGACGTGATGGTGCTGGGCGAGCAGCGGGCCGACGTGGAGATCGTGCAGGCCCTCGCCGGGCGCATCCCCGGCATGCGCGGCGTCTTCGCCGGGCGGCTGCGCAATGCCCACCAGGTCGAGTCGCTCGTCGCGAACCTGATCTCCGTCAACCGCCGCTACAAGGCACACGCCGGGCTGCGCGTCACCGACGTGTGAGCCGCGCGGGGCGATGGGGGACACTGGTCGGCGAAGCAGTTCCGAGCAGTGTCCCCGACCGGATCCGACAGGAGCCACCCCGCCATGCCCCGCATCGCCCTCTACCCCCTCGTCGTCTGCGTCCTCGCCGTGGCCGCCGCCGTCGTCTCCTTCGTCCAGGGCAGCTGGCTGGGGATCGTCTGGGTGCTGCTGGCGGGCCTGTCGTCCAACATGAGCTGGTACTACGTCAAGCGCGCCCGGAACGCCGCCGGGCCGGGGGAGTCCGTCACCGGCTGATCGTGCAGATCTCCGGGGTGCCGCGCCAGAAGCGGTACAGCTCCTGGCCGCAGTAGCGGGAGTAGTCGTCCACGCCGAGCACGCGCAGGACCGCGTCGATCGCGTCGAAGAACACGCTGTTGACCGACGGCACCCACAGCAGCGCGAACACGAACAGCAGGCCGAACTGCGCGTACGGCGCCAGCTGCCGCTTGATCCGGTACGACAGCCACGGCTCGATCACGCCGTAGCCGTCCAGCCCCGGCACCGGCAGGAGGTTCAGGATCGACGCGGTCACCTGGAGCAGCACCAGGAACGCCAGCGCGAACCGGAAGTCCGCGGGCACCCCGTCCAGCGCGTGCAGCCAGAACGGTGCGCTGCACACCGCGGCGAACAGCACGTTCGTCAGCGGGCCCGCCGCCGAGATCAGGCTGTGCTTCCAGCGCCCCCGGATCCGGCCGCGCTCGATGAACACCGCGCCGCCGGGCAGCCCGATCCCGCCCATGACCAGGAAGACCACCGGGAGCACGATGCTCAGCAGCGCGTGCGTGTACTTCAGCGGGTTCAGCGTGAGGTAGCCCTTCGAGCCCACCGTGATGTCCCCGCCGTGCAGCGCCGTGCGCGCGTGCGCGTACTCGTGCAGACACAGGGAGACGACCCAGGCCGCCGTCACGAACAGGAACACCGCGACGCCCGGCTGCGCCGCGTACCCGCTCCAGGTGGCCCAGCCGGTCACCGCCGTCACGGCCATGATCCCGACGAACACGGGACTGACCCGGCGGTCACTGGAGCGGGTGGTGGCGGTGGTCATCTGGGGGCTCCTGTGTGCGGGGACCGTCGGAAAGGCGACCGTACCGGCCGTGCGGTCGTGGGGGAAACGTCTCGCGCAGGCCGTCCGGTTCCTGGAAGGGTGGGGGGATGGTCCCCCCGACGACGCGTCCGACGGCCGTCCTGACCGAACCTGAGCCTCCAGGGACAATGGACCCCGTGCGCTATCGGCTTCTCGGCACCACCCAGGCACTCCGTCCCGACGGTACGACCGTCCCGGTCGGCGGGGCGCGGCTGCGCGCCCTGCTGAGTGTGCTCGCGCTCAGGGCCGGGCGGACCGTGCCCGTGGGCGTGCTCGTGGACGAGGTGTGGGGCGCCGACCCGCCCGCCGACGCCGCCGGCGCGCTCCAGGCGCTGGTCGGCCGGCTGCGCCGTACCCTCGGCGCGGCCGCCGTCGCCTCCGCCGAGGGCGGCTACCGGCTCACCGCCGCCTCCGACGACGTCGACCTCAACCGGTTCGAGCGGCTGACCGGCGACGGGCTCGCCGCGCTCGCCGACGGCGACCCGGCCAAGGCCGCCGCGGTCCTGGACGACGCGCTCGCCCTGTGGCACGGCCCCGCCCTCGCCGACCTGCCCGACCACTCCGCCGAGGCGGCCCGCTGGGAGACCCGCCGGCTGGACGCGCTGCGCGCCCGGCACACCGCCGCCCTCGCCCTCGGCCGGGCCGAGCAGTCGCTGCCCGAGCTGACCGCGCTGTGCGACGAGCACCCGCTGGACGAGCCGCTCCAGGCGCTGCGGCTGCGCGCCCTGCGCGACACCGGCCGCCCCGCCCGGGCGCTCGCCGCCTACGAGGACGTACGACGGCTGCTCGCGGACCGGCTCGGCGTCGACCCCGGACCCGAACTGCGCGCCCTGCACGCCGAGTTGCTGACGGCCGAGGCGCAGGAACCCCCGAAGCCGCAGCAGGCGCGGCCCGCCGTGGGCAACCTGCCCGCCCGGCTCACCTCCTTCGTGGGCCGGGAAGCCGACATCGACGCCATCGGCGCCGATCTCGCGCGGGCCCGGCTGGTCACCCTGCTCGGGCCCGGCGGCGCCGGCAAGACCCGGCTGTCCCAGGAGGCCGCCGAGGCGGTACGGCACACCGTCCGCGACGGCGTGTGGCTGGCCGAGCTGGCCCCCGTGGACGACCCCGGGGCCGTGCCGCAGGCCGTGGTCACCGCGATCGGCGCCCGCGAGACCGTGCTGCACGGCGCCGGTGTCGAGAACATGCGCGCGGTCGCCGACCGGCACGACGAACCCCTCGGACGGCTCCTGGAGCACTGCGCCCGGCGCCGGATGCTGATCGTCCTCGACAACTGCGAGCATGTCGTGGAGGCCGCGGCCGAGCTGGTGGCCCGGCTGCTGGAGCGCTGCCCGGGGCTGGTCGTCCTCGCCACCAGCCGCGAACCCCTCGGCGTGCCGGGGGAGTTGGTGCGCCCGGTGGAGCCGCTGCCGGAACCGGTCGCGCTGCGGCTGCTCGCCGAGCGGGGCGCGGCGGCCCGGCCCGGCTTCCGCACCGAGGACGATCCGGAGGCCTGCGCGGAGATCTGCCGGCGGCTCGACGGGCTGCCCCTCGCGATCGAGCTGGCCGCGGCCCGGCTGCGCATGCTGACGCCCCGCCAGATAGCGGAGCGGCTGGACGACCGCTTCCGCCTGCTCACCTCCGGCAGCCGGACCGTGCTGCCCCGCCAGCAGACCCTGCGGGCCGTCGTGGACTGGTCCTGGGACCTGCTGGACGCGGACGAACGCGCCGTCCTCGCCCGGCTGTCGGTGTTCGCGGGCGGCTGCGACCTGGTCGCCGCCGAGGCCGTGTGCGGCCCCGTCGCACTCGACGCGCTCGGCTCCCTGGTGGACAAGTCCCTGGTGGTGGCCGCTCCGTCGAGCGACGGCGCGATGCGCTACCGCCTCCTGGAGACCGTCGCCGAGTACGCCGCCGAACGGCTGGACGAGACCGGTGGCCGCGGCGGCGCCGAACACGCGCATCTGACGTACTACCGCGAACTGGCCCGCACCACCGACCCGTTGCTGCGCGGCCCCGAACAGCGCACCGCCATCGAGCGGTTCGAGCTGGAGTACGAGAACCTGCGCACCGCCCTGCGGCACGCCGTCGCCCTCGGCGACGAGCAGGAGGCGCTGTGCCTGGTGCTGTCCCTGCTGTGGTTCTGGCAGATGCGCGACCAGCGCCTGGAGACCCGCACCTGGTGCGCGGAGGTGATGCGACTCGGCCCCGACCCGTTCGCCGCCCCGGTCCGCCCGGCCCGCCCGGTCTGGCAGCGTTGCACCGACGCCCCGCCCCCGTACGCCGGAGAGCTCCTGGCCGAGGCCCGGCGCGGCGTCCATCTGGCCCATCTCGCCTGCATGGAGACCGAGTTGGAGGCCTGGCAGACCCCCGAGGCGCAGGCCAAGCTGCGCACCGTCACGCAGGTGTACGAGCCCGGCCTGCCGCAGACCTGCCGGGCCCCGGGCATGCTGTGGTTCTTCGCCGAGATGCTGACCGGCGGCATGGACCGGCTGCACACGATCATGAACGCCACGGTGAAGACGTGCCGGAACACCCCCGGCTTCGAGTGGGAGCTGGCCTGCTCCCTCCAGATGCGCGCCGGCCTGCTCGCCAACCGCGCCTCCTGGGCGGGCGACGCCTCCCGCGATGCCGACGAGGCGCTGGAGATCTACCGCCGCCTCGGTGACGCGTGGGGCACCGCCGAGGCGCTGTCCGCACGCGGCGAGGCCCATGAGCGCAAGGGCGCCTACGCGGCCGCCGCCGAGGACTACCAGGCCGCCATCGCGTACGCCGAACGCCTCGGCGCCCGCGCCCAGGCGGCCGTCCTGGGCGCCCGGTTCGGCAGTGTGCTCATGGAGCAGGGCGAACTGGAGCGCGGCGAGAAGATGCTCCGCGACGTCATCGCCAGCCAGGACGGTGCCTTCAACGAGGCGATGCCCGCCGCCCGGCTCTTCCTCGCCTGCTGGCTCGGCGTGTACGGCCGCACCGGCGAGGCGCGCGACCAAATCCGGCTGCTCCGCGAGGAGTTCAAGATCGCGCACTTCGTGGTATTCGACGCGATGATCCTCGTCCAGGAGGCCTGGCTGGACGCCCTCGACCGGCTGCCGGAGCAGGCCCTGGACCGGGTCCGCGCGGCGCTGCGGCTCGCCCGGGACCCGCTGTCCGAGGCCATCAGCCCGCATCTGCCGTCCGTCTGCCTTGCCGTCGCCGCGATGTCCCTGGCCGAGCGCGGCGATGCGGACGCCGTGCACGGCGCCCGCTGTCTGGGCGCAGCCGACGCCCTGCTGCCGCCCGGCCATGTCCGCTCCGGCATGGAGCGCCGGGCGCACGAGCTGACCGAGGCCCGCATCCGCGAGCGGCTCGACACGGCCGCATACGCGGCGGCGTACGCCGAGGGCGGTGGCCTCTCCCTCGCGGAGGCCACCGCCCTGTGCTGACACACGGCGGACGTCAGGTCTTCGTGCGGAACTTGTGGATCGCGACCGGTGCCATCACCACGGTGATCGCCACCGACCAGCCCACCGTCATCCACACGGAGTGGGCGACCGGACCGCCGTTCATGAGGCCGCGGGCCGAGTCCGCGAGCGTCGACAGCGGGTTGTAGTCGGTGAAGTGCCGCAGCCAGCCCGGCATCGACCGGGGCGGGGCGAAGATGGACGACCCGAACTGCAGCGGGAACAGCACCAGGAAGCCCATCGCCTGCACGGACTGCGCGTTCTTCAGGACGACACCGAGGGTGAGGAACACCCACATGATCGAGGTGGCGAACAGCGCGGACAACCCCACGGTCGCGAGCAGCCCGGGCCAGCTGCTGATGTGGAAACCGACCAGGACCGCGACGACCATCAGGATGGCCGTGGCGAACAGCATCCGCGCCAGCTCCACGGCGATCTTCGCGAACAGCACGGAGCCGCGCCCGATCGGCAGCGAGCGGAACCGGTCCATGACCCCGCTGTTGAAGTCCTGGCTGAAGCCGGTGCCGACGCCCTGCGACAGCGTCATGCTCATCATCGCGATCATGCCGGGGATGACGTACTGCACGTACTGCCCCTGGCCGCCGCCGAGCGCCTGCCCGATCGAGCCGCCGAAGACGTACACGAACAGCAGCGTGAAGACGATCGGCATGAGCAGTGCGTCGAACATCGACTCCGGGTCCTGGCGGATCCAGAGCAGATTGCGCCGCACGAGCGCGCCGGTGTGCCGCAGATGCCCGCGCAGCGGGATACGGCCGTCGGCCTCGGCGAGGGTGGTGGCGCTCATGCGGCGACCTCCTGACGGGTGTCGGCGGGCGTGGCGTCCTTCTCCGGCGCACCGGCACGGTGGCCGGTCAGGGACAGGAACACCTCGTCCAGGCTGGGCAGTTCGGTGGTGATGGAGGAGATGGTGATGCCGCGCGCGGTGACCGCGCCGACCACCGCGGTCAGCTGCTCGTCGCTGAGGATCGGCACCAGCAGCGTCCCGGTCTCGGAGTCGACGGTGGTGGCGGCGAGCCCGGTGATGCCCAGCTCGTCCAGCATGTCGGCGAGCGGGCGCAGCTGCAGCGGATCGACGGGCCGCACGCGCAGGGTGCGGCCGCCGACCTTGGCCTTCAGCTGCTCGATCCCGCCGGTGGCGATGACCTTGCCGCGGTCCACCACGGTCAGCTCGGAGGCGAGCTGCTCGGCCTCCTCCATGTACTGGGTGGTGAGCAGCACGGTGACGCCGTCGCCGACCATGGCCTTCACCTCGTCCCACACCTCGTTGCGGGTGCGGGGGTCGAGCCCGGTGGTCGGTTCGTCGAGATACAGCACGGCGGGCCGCCCGATCATGGACGCGGCGAGGTCCAGCCGCCGCCGCATGCCGCCGGAGTACGTACTGGCGGGCCGCTTGGCCGCCTCGGTGAGGGAGAACCGCTCCAGCAGCGCGTCCGCGCGGGCGCGGGCGTCCTTGCGGGAGAGATCGAGCAGCCGCCCGATCATGTACAGGTTCTCCCAGCCGGGCAGCTTCTCGTCGACCGAGGCGTACTGCCCGGTGAGCCCTATGACCCGGCGCAGCTGCCGGGGCTGGCGCAGGACGTCGTACCCGGCCACGGTGGCCTGTCCGGCGTCGGGGGTGATCAGGGTGGACAGGATCCGTACGAGGGTCGTCTTGCCGGCGCCGTTCGGTCCGAGGACGCCCATCACGGTGCCCTCGCGCACGTCCAGGTCGACGCCGTCCAGCGCCTTGGTCTCGCCGTAGTGCTTGACCAGTCCCCGCACCGTCACCGCACGGCCCGCGCCGACGGGGTTGTCATCGATTCGCGTCATGCCACAGACGGTGCCAGGGCCCACCGACAAACGACCGACAAGCCACCGACGGCCACCGACAGCGGGCCGGCGCCCCCTCACACAGGGGCAGCCCCGCTGACGGGGGACGATCAGCGGGGCTGCCCGGGGTGTTTCCGCAGTGGCTCAGTGGCAACGCCTAGTGGACGGAGTGCTCCTCCTGCGGGAACGTTCCGCCGACGACGTCCTCCGCGTACGCCTTCGCCGCGCTCGTCATGACCTCACGCAGGTCGGCGTACTTCTTGACGAACTTGGGGACCCGGCCGGAGGTCAGGCCCAGCATGTCCGTCCAGACCAGGACCTGCGCGTCGCACTCCGGGCCCGCGCCGATGCCGACCGTCGGGATGTGCAGCACGCGCGTCACCTCGGCCGCCAGCTCCGCCGGGACCAGCTCCAGGACCACCGCGAAGGCGCCCGCGTCCTGTACGGCCTTGGCGTCGCGGAGCAGCTGCTGCGCCGCCTCCTCGCCGCGCCCCTGCACGCGGTAGCCCATCGCGTTCACGGACTGCGGGGTAAGCCCGATGTGCGCGCACACCGGGATGCCGGCCTCCACCAGCAGGCGGATCTGCTCGTGCGAGCGCTCGCCGCCCTCCAGCTTGACCGCTCCGGCCCCGGCCTCCTTGACCAGCCGGGTCGCCGAGCGCAGCGCCTGCACCGGACCCTCCTGGTACGAGCCGAACGGCAGGTCGGCCACGATCAGCGCGCGCTGCGTGCCGCGCACCACGGCGGCCGACAGCATGGTCATCTCGTCCAGCGTGACGGGCACGGTCGTCTCGTACCCGAGGTGGCAGTTGCCCGCCGAGTCGCCGACCAGGATCACCGGGATCCCGGCCTCGTCGAAGACGGAGGCGGTCATCGCGTCGTAGGCGGTGAGCATGGGCCACTTCTCGCCGCGTTCCTTGGCGAGGGCGATGTCGCGAACGGTGATACGGCGTGTGCCCTTGCCCCCGTACAGCGCCTTGCTGCCGTCGGAGGGCTTCGTCGGGGCAGCCGAAAGCTGCGTCATTGCAACGGCTCCTTCAGTCATCTCGAGGCGCCCGTACGGCGTCCCCGGATCGCCTCCATGGTGGCACTTCGTGCCGGGCAGGGCCAGAGGGCCCCGCTGTGATCCCGTCGCGTAAGGGCTTGGTAAAGGAATTAGATACGAGACCGTTCCGTATCGAAATGAACGTAGTCTCGAACACATGACAAGTCCCGTCCCTGCCTCCCGAATACCGGAAGCGGTGCACCGGCGCCGATGGGCGATCCTCGGCGTCCTGATGCTGAGCCTGCTCATCGTGGTGCTCGACAACTCGATCCTGAACGTCGCCATCAAGACCATCTCCACCCCGGCGCCCGTCGGCCTCGGTGCCAGCCAGGGGCAGATCGAGTGGGCGATCAACGCCTACACCCTCGTCTTCGCCGGCCTGCTGTTCACGGCCGGTCTCGTCGGCGACCGCCTCGGCCGCAAGAAGGTGCTGATCGGCGGCATCGCCGTGTTCGGCATCGGCTCCGCGCTGGCCGCCGAGTCCGGCTCCCCGGCCCAGCTGATCGCGTTCCGCGCGCTGATGGCCCTCGGTGCCGCCTTCGTCATGCCCGCCACGCTCGCCGTCCTGATGAACGTCTTCGAGCGCGAGGAACAGCCCAAGGCCATCGGCATCTGGGCCGGCGGCGTCGGCCTCGCCATCGCCATCGGCCCGATCACCGGCGGCGCCCTCCTCGACCACTTCTGGTGGGGCTCGGTCTTCTTCGTCAACGTGCCGATCGTGATCGTCGCGCTGGTCCTGATGGCCTGGCTGGTGCCCGACTCCCGCGACCCCAGCCCGGGCCGCCTCGACCCGATCGGCGTGGTCCTGTCCGTCGTCGGCCTCGTCCTGCTGGTCTACGGCATCATCAAGGGCGGCGAGCTGGCCGACTTCACCGACCCGAAGGTGCTGGCGACGGCCGGCGCGGGCGTCGTCGTGCTCATCGCCTTCGTGCTCTTCGAGAAGCGCAGCGACCACCCGTCGCTCGACGTCACCTACTTCAAGAACAAGGTCTTCTCGGCCGCCATGGCCGCCATCGCGCTGGTCTTCTTCGCGCTGATGGGCGTCACCTTCTTCTCGGTCTTCTACACCCAGAGCGTGCGCGGGTACTCGCCGCTGGAGTCCGGTGTGCTGATGCTGCCGCTGGCCGCCGCGCAGATGATCTTCGCGCCGCGCGCCCGGCTGGTGGTCGACCGGTTCGGCAACCGGGCCACCACCACCGCGGGCCTGGTGCTGATCGCCGCGACGCTCGCCGCGTTCGCCACCTTCGAGGCCGACACCCCGATCTGGCTGCTGGAGGTGATCTTCTTCCTCATGGGCACCGGCATGGCGCACATCATGACGCCGACCTCGGTCGTCATCATGCAGGCCCTGCCGCGCGAGAAGGCTGGCTCGGCCTCGGCGCTGAGCAACACCTTCCGCCAGGTCGGCGGCGCGCTCGGCATCGCCGTGCTCGGCTCGGTGCTCGCCACGTCGTACCGCACCGGCGTCGAGGGCAAGCTCGGCCCGCTGCCGCCCGCCCTGCGCGAGAAGGCCGGCGAGTCCATCGAGGCGACCCTCGGCATCGCGAGCAGGCTCGGCCCGCAGGGCAAGGCCCTCGTCACGCCCGCCAACGACGCGTTCCTGCACGCGATGCACGTGACCGCCCTGTGCGGCACGGGCGTCGCGCTGATCGGCGCCGTGGTGACCGGCCTGTTCCTGCCGGGCAGGCCGGCGGCCGGTCAAGAGGGCGACAAGGAGCCGGAGTTGGTCGTGGCGGCGGACTGAGCAGCGGTCGCGGACCGCGTACGGATCGGTACATCCACGGGGGAAGGAGGCGGCTGCGGGACGATTCCCGCGGCGCAGTGAGAGGACGGGAACGACGTGAGCCTTGCCGACACCGGTACCGGCGCCGACCGCGACACCGAGGGCCCGCTGCGACCCTGCGGACCCGTACGGGGCAGGCCCCGCAGCGAGGCCGTCGAGCGCGCCATCCTCGACAGCGTGATGAAGCTCCTGGAGGACGGCGTCCCCCTCGCCGAGCTCTCCATCGAGCGCGTCGCCCGCACGGCCGGGGTCGGCAAGGCCACCATCTACCGCCGCTGGAACGGCAAGGACGAGCTGTTCATCGACGTCGTGCGGGCCGCCGAGCCCCCCGACCCCGAACTCCCCGGCACCAGCCTGCGCGACGACCTCGTCGCCCTGCTGGAGTCCCTGCGGCAGCGCGGCCTCGCCACCCGCTCCTCGGCGATCCTGCACAACGTGTACGCCCAGATGAAGTCCAGCCCCAAGATCTGGTCCGCGTACCACGCCGGCGTCGTCGCCCCTCGCCGCGAGCTCGTCCTGCAGGTGCTGCGCCGGGGGCGGGAGAGCGGCGAACTCCGGCCGGACATCGACCTGGAGCTGGCGGGCGACCTGTTCGTCGGCCCCATGCTCGTCCGCACCACCCTGCGCCCCGACGGCGAGCTGCCCGAGGGCCTCGCGGAGGAGATCGTCGACACGGTCCTCGAAGGCCTACGTCCCGTCAGGTCGACAGCCTCGTAGCATCCATGTGCGCGTTTCGTCACAGACCCCGCCCGTCCCGGGGGTGAACGGAACTCGCGGCCCCGACCCGTTCGTCCTCGACTTCCGTACGGCCGTCACGGGACGGCGGGAACAGGGCCGATCATCCCCTAGGGTCGACACAGCGCGGGGGAACGACGGCGTGCACGGCAGTGAGGCAGACGGTATGGCGCAGCAGGCGTATGTTTCGGAGACGGCGGGCGGCGGCTCGGGGCCGAAGCGACCTGGATCCCGGCTCCGACGCCTGTTCACCGGCTGGCGCGGCGACCCGCGCGTGTGGCGCCGGGGCATCGTCCTCGCACTCCTCGCGCTCCTGCTGGCCCTGGTGATGCTGCTGCACTCGCACATCCCCAACCAGGTGGGCAACCTCGGCAGCCTCACGGAGACCTTCCTGCCCTGGCTGGGCCTCGCCATCCCGCTGCTGCTGCTCTGCGCCGTGCTCCGCAGGTCGGCGACGGCCCTGCTCGCGGTCCTCCTCCCGGTGATCGTGTGGCTGAACCTCTTCGGCGGGCTGATCGTCGACCGGACCGGGCCGGGCGGCAACCTGATGGTGGCCACCCACAACGTCAACGCCCAGAACCCCGACCCCACCGGGACCGCCACCGCCGTCGCCGCCTCCGGCGCCGACGTGCTCGCCCTGGAGGAGGTCCCGAACACCGCCGTACCCGTCTACGAGAAGGCGCTCGCGCCGACGTACAAGCACCACGCGGTCGTCGGCACGGTCGGGCTGTGGAGCAAGTACCCGATGTCCGACGTCCAGGCCGTCGACATCAAGCTCGGCTGGAAGCGGGCGATGCGCGCCACCGTGACGACGCCCGAGGGCCCGATCGCGGTGTACGTCGCCCACATGCCCTCGGTCCGGGTGAAGGTGGAGGCCGGCTTCACCGCGCGGCAGCGCGACACGAGCGCCGACGCGCTGGGCGAGGCCATCGCCGGTGAGCCGCTGAAGCGCGTGATCCTGCTCGGCGATCTGAACGGTACGATGAACGACCGTTCGCTCAACGCGGTCACCGCCCAGATGCGCTCCACGCAGGGCGCGGCGGGCAGCGGATTCGGATTCAGCTGGCCGGCGGCGTTCCCGATGGCGCGGATCGACCAGATCATGGTCAAGGGCATCCAGCCCACGAGCTCATGGACCCTGCCGCGCACGGGCAGCGACCACCTCCCGGTGGCCGCCCGTGTGAAGCTGGACACGTCGTCGTAACCCGCCGGAATACCGGGCCTGAGAGACTTTGTTCCGCAACTGAACTTAGACTGTACGGAACCCCTCTCCCCTGAAAGGCAAAGGCCCTTCATGCCCCTGGCCCTGCTCGCTCTGGCCGTCGGCGCGTTCGGAATCGGTACGACCGAGTTCGTGATGATGGGCCTGTTGCCCGACGTCGCGGACGACCTGCACATCTCCATCCCCTCGGCCGGACACCTGGTCTCGGCGTACGCGCTCGGCGTCGTGATCGGCGCCCCGCTGCTCGCCGCCGTGACGGCCCGCATGTCCCGCCGCACGGTGCTGATGGCCCTGATGGGACTGTTCGTCGTGGGCAACGCCCTGTCGGCGTTCGCCCCGGGCGACGGCTCCCTCCTCGCGGCCCGCTTCCTCAGCGGCCTGCCGCACGGCGCCTTCTTCGGCGTCGGCGCGGTCGTCGCGACCTCGATGGTCGCCCCGGAGCGCAAGGCCCGCTCCGTGTCGCTGATGTTCCTCGGCCTGACCGTCGCCAACGTCGCGGGCGTCCCGGCGGCCACGCTGATGGGCCAGCACCTCGGCTGGCGGGCGACCTTCCTGGGCGTGAGCGTGATCGGCCTCGCGGCCATCGCCGCGCTCGCCCTGCTGATCCCGCGGGACGGCGGCCACGCCGCCCCGCAGACGGGCCTGCGCGGTGAACTGGCGGCGCTGAGGTCCCTGCCGGTCTGGCTCGCCCTCGGTACGACGGTGGCGGGCTTCGGCGCGCTCTTCGCGGCGTACAGCTACGTCACCCCGATGCTGACGCGGTCGGCCGGTTTCGCCGAGTCGAACGTGACCCTGCTCCTGGCCCTGTTCGGGGTGGGCGCGACGGCGGGCAACCTGCTGGGCGGCCGGCTGGCGGACCACTCCCTGCGCGGCACGCTCTTCGGCGGCCTGGCGTCGCTGGGCGCGGTGCTGGCGCTGTTCCCGCTGCTGATGCGGGCGGAGTGGAGCGCGGCCCTGGCGGTGACCCTGCTGGGCATGGCGGCGTTCATCACCGGTTCCCCGCTCCAGCTGATGGTCATGGAGAAGGCCTCGGCGGCCCCGTCCCTGGCCTCCTCGGCCAACCAGGCGGCCTTCAACCTGGCCAACGCCGGCGGCGCCTGGATCGGCGGCCTGGCCATCGCGGCCGGCTTCGGCGTCACGTCCCCGGCACCGGCCGGCGCGGCCCTGGCCGTCCTGGGGCTGGGCGTGGCGAGCGTGGCGTACGCGGTGGACCGGCGCCGGGCGACTCCGTCGGCGGGGCGGATCGTCACCTCCCACGTGCCCGACGAGCCGGCGGCGCTGCACCACTGACTGAGGCCCCGGCCCGCCTGCCCGTCCCGGGACGGGCAGGCGGGCCGACGGTCAGCGGCGGCGCGTGCTGTGCAGCACGCGTGAGCTGCCGCCGCAGGTTGCCGCCACCGGACGGAATTTGCAGCTGAAGTCCAGAGGGATGTCCAGGGCCAGGAAGTTCTTCCCGCTCCCCGTCCGTGCGCGCAGCCGGATCCGGTGCCGGGCCACCGGCACCGTCTCGGGAATCCGAAGCGTCCACGTCTGCTGCCACGGCCCGGCCGGCAGCCTCGGGTCACCCGGCAGTCTCGCTCCTATGCGCGCCAGCAGATCGGGCAGCCGGTAGCTGCGGTCCAGCATCTTCACCGGACCGAACTTCATGATCACATTGCAGGTGACCCGGGTCAGGTCGACGGCTTCCTTGAGGCGACCGCTCATCTCCCAACGGACCTGCCGCCCGAGCCATGGCAATGCGGGGGTCAACGTGATGTCGAGGATGTCCAGGACGTAGGTGTCGTCGCTCGTGTCCTCCACCAGGCGCATGCTCATCTCGCCCACCCTGCGGTGTCGTGGATACGAAGGGTGCCTCCCCGCCCGCCGGACAGCGGGCGGGGAGGCCGGGACGACCACTGCGCCGTGCCGCTTGCGCCGAGTTGCCGTGCGCGCCCTTTCGCACCCGTTCGGGGTGGGGTTACGCCGGGGAAGGAGGCCGGCGGCCACGCCACGGGGGTAGCGCCCGCAGGGGGCGTTCGGGTGACTGGCACCAGGAAGGGTCGGCTGGTGAGGGCAGGGACGGCCGCCCGTACGACAGGCTGAGGTACCTGGCGTCCGGCTCGGCGGGGTGTGGACGGCGCGGGGTTGTCGGACCATGCCGGGGACGGATTCCCCGGCCCGATTGCGGCGGGCCGGGGTTCCGCATCAGGGGGTCGGCGCCGGACTAGTCCCAGTCCTCGCCGTGGCCGTGGTGCCGGACCACACGGAAGCTGGCCAGCACGCCGTCCTTGACCTTGACCCCCTCGGGCGGGCACGCGTGCACGCCGAAGCTGTCGCTGTGGGGGCCGACGGTGGCGATCGGAGCGCCGTTGTCGCAGACCGCTCCACGGAACACCTCAACGGTCTTGTGGCTGTCGTTGCGGATGTTCAGGGTCTTGGCGCCCAGGCCGCTGACGACGGTGATGCAGTCGCCCGGGTGCGCGGAGTAGGACCGCTCGTTGATCAGGATGCGGCCCTCCCTGTGCTCCCTGCGTTCCCTGCGCTCACCGCCCCGGCGGCCCTCGTTGCCCTTGCCCTCGTTGCCCTTGCCCCAGTTGTCGTTGTTGTTGTTCTCGTTGTTGTTGCTGCCGCCGCTCCCGCCGAAGGGGGCGGCGACAGCGGCAGCCGGGGCCTCCTGCGGGGCGGAGGCGGCGGAGGCATAGGTGATGCCGGTGACGGCAAGACCCGCGGCGCCTGCGACGGCGCCGGCCATCATGGTGGAACGGGCGAGCTTCATCGTGGTGCTCCTGTCTCGTCTCTCGGAGATGCCGACCGTCGGCCGGTTCGAGATCAAAAGTACTGAGATCTGACATCTCGGCAATTTCAGGAGAGTGCCACCAAGGCGCCAATCGGCGTATTTGTGGGGTCAAGTGCCGCGTTTTCGAGAGGGCGGCGGGACGCCAAATCGCCGTAGAAAAGGTGGGATTGAAATACTATTAGCCCTTCAGGGTGATCTCCTGGCTTCCTCTCACCCGTCGTCAGAACGTGTCGGTGCGTACGTGATGCGGTGAGTCGTGCTAAACGGCCCGCTCGGAAGGCTCGTGCACCGGAAAAGAGAGAAGGGGGCGTGAGGTCCGTCAGGACCCCACGCCCCCGCCGCTCAGCGGAGCGTCAGTGCTTCTTCGCGGCCTTCGCGTACGACTGCACGTAGCCGTCGGCCGGAGAGCCGACGCCCGTCACGTCGTCGTAGCCCTTCGTCGCGGACAGCGAGCTGTCCTTGCCGAGGCTGCGGACCGAGTACAGCAGGCCGCCCTTGGCGTCCAGGCCGTTGGCGAAGTCCACGCGGGCGACCGCCAGGCCGGAGCCCGTCGGGTTGTCCGTGACGTCGTGGAAGACGCCCTTCTTGCCGTAGTCGGCGTAGATCGTCGGGTTGGCGAAGCCGATCGCCCTGCCGCCCTGCGCCTCCTGGGCCAGGGCCTGGATGGCCGCGATGGTCGGCGCGGCCAGCGACGTGCCGCCGATGCGGTACTCGCTGTACTGCTGCGACCCGTCCGGGAAGGTCTGGGTCTGGCCGACCAGGAAGCCGGTGTTCGGGTCGGCGATGGCCGCGATGTCCGGGACGACGCGGTTGGCCGTGGTGCCGTTCGCCTTCGCGAGCGCGTCCGGGACGACGCCCTTCTGGTAGTACGGCTGGGCCACCGTCTTGCTGGTGCCGCCGCCCGCGCCCGAGGTGAAGGCGCCGGGGAAGTTCGTCCAGCTCTTGCCGTCGGCCGACAGGGTCGCCTTCTCGGTGCCCCAGCCGGTCTCCCACTGGTACGTGTCGCCCTTGCCGACGGCCAGGGACGTACCGCCGACCGCGGTCACCCAGGCGGAGTTGGCCGGGGTGTCGACCTGCTTCGTGCCGGTGTTGGCGACCTCGTCGCCGTTGTCACCGGAGGAGAAGTAGAAGCCGATGCCCTGCACCGCGCCCAGCTGGAAGACCTGGTCGTAGGCGGCCGCGAGGTCCGGGGTCTGGCTGGCCTCGACGTCGCCCCAGGAGTTGGAGACGATGTCGGCGAGGTGGTTGTCGACCACCTTGCTGAGCGCGCCGAGCAGGTCGTCGTCGTAGCAGGAGGCCGCACCGACGTACGTGACGTCGGCGTTCGGGGCCACGGCGTGCACGGCCTCGACGTCGAGGGTCTCCTCGCCGTACCAGCCGGCCGCCTTGCACTCGGTGGTCCTGGTCCAGCTGCCCGGCAGCGACTGGTGCAGCTGGCTGGTCTTCCAGGCCTGGTCGCCGTTCTTCGCCGCGTACGTGCCGGCGTCGTAGGCGATGGTCGGCGAGGCGTAGGCGTCGGTGATGGCGACGCGGACGCCCTTGCCGGTGTACGTGCCGGCGCCGTAGGCGGCGCGCAGCTGCTTGCCCGTGTAGCCCTTGATGGCGTACGGGATCTTCTGGCCGTACGCGTCCGGCAGCGTGCTCGCGGTCTTCGAGCCGTAGTACGACGAGAACGGGCCGGCGTTCTTGAACACGGCGTCCGGCGCCGGCAGCGTGTCGTCGTGGTTCGCCATGTGCGGGGCGTTGTCCAGGCCGGTGACGGTCAGGACGGCGCCCCGGAGGCCGGCCGGGACCGAGGCCGTCTGCGCGGGGGCACGGTAGGTCTTCGTGCCCTTGGTGTAGTTGTGCAGCTGGGTGCCGAACGCCTTCTCGGCGGCGGCCACGTCACCGGAGACGGCGACGTAGTGCTGGGTGACCTCGGTGACCTTCAGGCCGGCCGACGTCAGCCAGGACTTGACCGCGGCCACCTGGGCCTTGGTGGCCCCGAAGCGGGCCTGCGTCGTCTTGGCGCTCAGGTACTTGCCGTGCAGCGGCGAGCTCGGGTCGGACACGGCCTTGGCGTAGGCGGCGAGGCCCGCCGCGTCCTTGCCGGCCAGGTAGACCTTGGCGTTCACCTGGGCGCTGTTCGCGGTCGCACCCTTGTCCGCCTTGGCCGTCGCCCAGAGGGGCTTGGTGCCCTTCAGGGACTGACGAGCGGGGCTGTCCGCGGCGTGGGCCGCGGGTATGCCCAGCGCCAGCGCACCGGCGATCATGGGCAGCGTCGCTGCCATGCTCACGGTGCGCAGCTTGGCGCGGTTGGATCTCATAGAACCCCCTGCGATGCGGTTCGCATGCATGTCGTGGTCGGTACGTCATGCGGTCCGCGTGCCGGCCCGGCGGCGGTTCGGCCGGCCGTATGGATCACACGATGGGGGTCACTCTCTCCGATGAACCGTTCATGTCAGGGGAACGGAAAGGTCAAGAGACACTCAAGTAACCGTCAGGTGGGGCGATTTGGACCTCTTTATCCTTACGGCTGTGTTACGAAACCGCTTGTCCGCTGTTCACAACCGCTCGCCCGCTCTTCACATTCGCGGTCACGAACGCGGCTTCGCGCCCCGCTCCTTGAGCATCCCGGCCATCACCTGAAGCTCCGACTGCTGGGCGTCGACCATGCCCTGCGCGAGCCGCTTCTCCACGCCGACGGTGCACTTGGCCACGCACCCCTCGGCCATGTGGATGCCGCCCTTGTGGTGGTCCGTCATCAGCTGGAGGTAGAAGACCTCGGCCTGCTTGCCGCTCAGCGACTGGAGCTTCTTCAGCTCCGTGTTCGTCGCCATGCCCGGCATCAGCGAGCCGTCCCCCCGCTCGGGCATGTCACCCATGCCCATCCAGGCCATCGGCGGCTTGGCCGACACCTTCGGCAGCCCCCACAGATCCAGCCAGCCCAGCAGCATGCCGCGCTGGTTGGCCTGCGTCTGCGCGATGTCGTAGGCGAGCCGCCTGACGTCCGCGTTCATCGTGCGGTCGCGGACGATGTACGACATCTCGACGGCCTGCTGATGGTGCACGGCCATGTCCCGGGCGAAGCCGGCGTCGGCCGACTCCGCTCCCGGCACCGTCGACCGCGCCCCGCCACCGCCCGAGTCCTCGGCGACCGCGTACGTGACCCCGCCCGCCGCGACGAGCACCGCCGCCGCGGCCCCCGCGATCCAGCCGATGCGCCGGCGGGTCACTTCATGGCTCCGCCGGTGCACGACGCACCCGGCTCGGGCGTCTGCGGGCCCTGCACGTACGCGGCGAAGAACTTGGCGACCTCGGGGTCCTTCGCGCTCTTCACGGCCACCTGGCGACCCCACGCCGACAGGATCAGCGGCGCGGCCTGGTTCTCGTAGGGGCTCATCAGCGAGTACGGCGTCCGCTTCACCTTCGCCGCGAGCGCGACGACGTCCGCCGTGCTCGCCTTGGCGGTGTACGTCACCCACACGGCGCCGTGCTCCAGCGCGTGCACGGCGTTCTCGTCCTGCACCGGCGTGGTGTAGACGTCACCGTTGCAGTTCAGCCAGACGGGGTTGTGGTTGCCGCCGACCGGCGGGTGCATCGGGTACGACACCTTCGTCATCACGTGCGTGCGCGACAGCGTGCCGCTCCAGGTCATCACCCCGTCCTTGCCCTTGACGAAGTGTCCGGAGTCACCGGAGGTCCCGGCGTTCTTGCCGTCGCTCGCCGTGTCCGACGTCTTGGCCGAGGAGGACTGGGAGTTCACGAGGACCACTCCGCCGGCCACGAGGGCGGCGACGACCACCACGCTCGCGCCGACGGCCAGGATCCGGTTGCGGCGCTCGCGGGCGCGCTCCGCGCGTCGCATCTCCTCTATGCGCGCCGTGCGCGCCGCGCTGCCGTTGCTCTTGGCGGAACCCATGAGGCGTGTGTCCTTCTGGGGGAAAGGGACGGACGGGTGGGGTGGGGCGTGCTGATCGTAATGGGGAACCGGTGCCGCACCGTAGGGCACGACAGCAAACAGATAATTTGAACCCCGGATGCGTATTACCTAGGCTCGCGGTATGCGGCTCCTGCGCTCCACCGACCTGGCCCTGCGGGTCCTGATGCGACTCGCCGTCGCCGCCGACGCCACGCCCACCACCCGCCAGGTGGCGGCGGACATGGACGTGCCCTACACGCATGCCGCGAAGGTCGTCGCCGAACTGCAGCACCTGGGCCTGGTGGACGCCCGGCGCGGCCGGGGCGGCGGCCTCACGCTCACCGGGAAGGGCCGCACGGCGTCGGTGGGCGCCGTCGTGCGGGTCTTCGAGGGCGACGGCGACGTGGTCGAGTGCGAGGGCGCGACGCCGTGCCCGCTGCGCTTCGGCTGCCGGCTGCGGGGCGCGCTGCGACAGGCCCAGGAGGCGTTCTACGCCAGCCTGGACCCGATCACGATCGCGGAGATCGTCGCGGAGCCGACGGGACCCCTGCTGCTGGGGATCTCCCGGGCACCGGCCGGCTGACGGCCGCCGCCGCCCGGCGTTCACGGGCGAGCGCCAGGGCGCGCGCGTGACGGAGGGGAACCGGGGGACGGACGGCGAACGGTGGCACGACTTCGTCAGGGAGTTCGAGCGGAGCAGAGGGATCCAGGGACCGGGCAGGGGTGAGCGCGAGCCGGGGCGGCCTCGGCGCCGCAGGCTTCTGACGGCGACGGTCGTCGCCGCTGTGGCCGTGGCCGTGATCGCCGGGGCGGGCTTCTGGCTCAGCGCGGGGCACGGGACGCGGCACGCGACGGCCGGCAGGGCGGCGGACACGGCGGTGGTGCGTGCGTCGGCCGCCCCCTCGGCGCGGCAGGCGCGGCCCGAGCAGTCGGCCGCGGCGCCGCTGCCGATGGTCACCGCGGACCGGGCGTTCCCGGCGCGGGTCGCCGGCTACGCCGGGTCGAGCAGGCGGGCGGTCCGAACTGCACCGGCTCGGGCATGGCCGGTCCGCACCTGACCGCGCTGATGGACGCCGGCAAGGGCTGCGGGGGCGTGATCGGGGCCCTGTACAAGGGCGCGTCGGACAACCAGTACACGATCGTCGCCTTCGGCATGAAGGACCCGGTCGACGTCGTCCACCTGGTCGCCTCCCCGAGCTCGCACCCCACGGACCACGAGGTGGGCGTGCCGGCGCCACCCACCGGATCCGGTCTGCGGACGCTGCCGGCGGACAGCGCTCTGGTGCAGTCCTGCGCCTTGTCGCGAGGCTCCAGCCGCTCTTGGACAAGGTGACCGAGGTGGCCGCCGGACACGACCGGGGCTGACCCCGTCAGGCGGCCCGCTGCGCCAGCCACAGGTCCGGACCGAACACCTCGTAGTGGACGTCGGCCGGGGCCACGCCCTTGTCGATCAGCTGGGTGCGGACCGCGCGCATGAAGGGCAGCGGGCCGCACAGGTACGCGCGCGTGCCGGGCGCCACGGCGACGTCGGCGAGGTCGACCAGGCCGGTGCGGGTGCCGGGCTCGGCGTCGCGCTCGTAGAAGAGGTGGACCGAGGCGTCCGGGAGCTTCGCGGCCCAGGCCTCGTGGTCGCCGCGCAGGGCGTGGTCGGCGGGGGAGCGGTCGCCGTGCACGACGGTGACCGGGGCGCGGTGGCCGTCGGTGGCCAGCGCGGCGAGCATCGCGACCATCGGGGTCACGCCGATGCCCGCGGAGGCGAGCAGCAGCGGACGGTCCCCGGTGTCGCCGAGGGCGAGGTCGCCGTACGGCTCGGACAGGTGCACGACGTCACCGGCCCGCACGCGCGCGTGGAGGTGGTTCGAGACCTCGCCGTCGGGCGTTGCGCCGTCGCCCGGTACGCGCTTGACGCTGAACTGGCGCACGTCCTCGCCCGGCGCGCCGGACAGGCTGTACTGGCGTATCTGGCGGGCGCCGTCGGGCAGTTCGACCTGGACGGAGACGTACTGGCCGGCCCGGAAGCCGCGCACCGGGCCGCCGTCGGCCGGGCGCAGCCGGAAGGTGACGACGTCCGCCGTCTCCTCGACGCGCTCCACGACCTCCCACGGCCGCCGCCCGGTGCTGCCGCTCTCCTCGTACAGCCGCTTCTCGATGGCGATGAGCGCGTTGGCCATCAGCCAGTAGACCTCGTCCCAGGCGGCGGCCACCTCGGGCGTGACGGCCTCGCCGAGGACCTCGGCGATCGCGGCGAAGAGGTGCTCGTGGACGATCGGGTAGTGCTCGGGGGCCACGCCCAGGGAGGCGTGCTTGTGCGCGATCCGGCCGAGCATGGCGTCCGGCCGCTGGTCCGGGTGCCGGACGAGATGCGTGGCGAACGCGGCGATGGAGCCGGCGAGGGCCTGCTTCTGGACGCCGGAGGCCTGGTTGCCCCGGTTGAACAGGTCGCGCAGCAGCTCGGGGCGGGCGGCGAAGAGCCGGGCGTAGAAGCGCTGGGTGATCTCGCCGATGGCCGCACCGACGGCGGGAAGGGTGGCGCGGACGGTGCTCGCGGACTGCTCGGACAGCATCGGATCTCCTCGGATCTCGTCGGATCTCTTCACATCTCGACCGATCGGCACGCTATGAAAACTTGCATCTGAGATGCAAATTAAACGGGCGTGGCCTCCCTCACGTCCCGCGAGGATCCGGCCATGACGAATGCCGGTCCGAGCGGGCAAGATGGGCGGGAGACGGCAGTACACCTGTCGTACGAGAGCCGTTCAGGCCGAGGACGCTCGGGCGATCAAGGTCCGCAACGCGCTCGAAACGCTGTTGTGGTGTGATGCTCAGGTGCCCGACCGTCTCCCGCGCTCGCGTGTGAAGGCGGCCTGACCAGCAAGGATGGGGAAGCGGAAGATGGACAAGCAGCAGGAGTTCGTGCTCCGGACGTTGGAGGAGCGCGACATCCGGTTCGTACGCCTGTGGTTCACGGACGTGCTGGGCTTCCTCAAGTCCGTCGCCGTGGCCCCCGCCGAGCTGGAGCAGGCCTTCGACGAGGGCATCGGTTTCGACGGCTCGGCCATCGAGGGCTTCGCCCGGGTCTACGAGTCCGACATGATCGCCAAGCCGGACCCCTCCACCTTCCAGGTCCTGCCCTGGCGCGCCGAGACCCCCGGCACCGCCCGCATGTTCTGCGACATCCTCATGCCGGACGGCTCCCCGTCCTTCGCCGACCCGCGCTACGTCCTCAAGCGCGCCCTGGCCCGCACCTCCGACCTGGGCTTCACCTTCTACACCCACCCGGAGATCGAGTTCTTCCTGCTGAAGGACCGCCCGCTGGACGGCACGCGCCCCACCCCGGCCGACAACTCCGGCTACTTCGACCACACCCCCACCAACGTCGGCATGGACTTCCGCCGCCAGGCGATCACCATGCTGGAGTCGATGGGCATCTCGGTCGAGTTCTCCCACCACGAGGGCGCCCCCGGCCAGCAGGAGATCGACCTGCGTTACGCCGACGCGCTCTCCACGGCCGACAACATCATGACGTTCCGCCTGGTCATGAAGCAGGTGGCCCTGGAGCAGGGCGTGCAGGCGACCTTCATGCCGAAGCCTTTCTCCGAGCACCCGGGCAGCGGTATGCACACCCACCTGTCCCTCTTCGAGGGCGACCGCAACGCGTTCTACGAGTCGGGCGCCGAGTACCAGCTCTCCAAGGTCGGCCGCTCCTTCATCGCGGGCCTGCTCAAGCACGCGGCGGAGATCTCGGCGGTCACCAACCAGTGGGTGAACTCCTACAAGCGCATCTGGGGCGGCTCCGAGCGTACGGCCGGCGCCGGCGGCGAGGCCCCGTCGTACATCTGCTGGGGCCACAACAACCGCAGCGCCCTGGTCCGCGTCCCCATGTACAAGCCCGGCAAGACCGGCTCCGCACGCGTGGAGGTCCGCTCCCTGGACTCGGGCGCCAACCCCTACCTGGCCTACGCCCTGCTCCTGGCCTCCGGCCTGAAGGGCATCGAGGAGGGCTACGAACTGCCGCCCGGCGCCGAGGACGACGTCTGGGCCCTGTCCGACGCCGAGCGCCGCGCGATGGGCATCGAGCCCCTGCCCCAGAACCTGGGCGAGGCCCTCACCCTGATGGAACGCAGCGACCTGGTCGCCGAGACCCTCGGCGAGCACGTCTTCGACTTCTTCCTGCGCAACAAGCAGGCGGAATGGCACGAGTACCGCTCGGAGGTCACCGCGTTCGAGCTGCGGAAGAACCTGCCGGTGCTGTAGGCGCAGGTCAGCGCGGGTTTCCGGCTGATTCGGCGGATGGGACCGACGATCTGTGATCGTCGGTCCCATTGTGTCTCACCGGCCCTGGGCCGTCTCTGGGCCGTGAGAGTGACCGCAGGCCCGATGGCGCGTCTGTGATGAGCGGCAGGGCGGTGTTGCTGAGCATCCGCTCGAAGAGCGGGTGGGCGCCCGCATGCCGCTCGTGCGGGCGCCCTTCGTCAGTCCTCCGTCTCTTCCATGCTCTCGTCCGTGTCGTACGCGTCCAGGGAGGCGGAAGGGATTCGCGACATAGCGATTCCGTCCTCCTTCATGTCACGCACACAGCGATCAAAAGCGCGTACCTCCTCGTAGATGGCCTGGATCTCGGAAAGTACGCGACGCGCGACCTTACGCAATGCAACCCCAAAGACCTCCCTACGGTTCGCTGATCTTTGGCCAGAGATCCCGTCCGCCTCGTCTCGACGGCGGTGGAGCGGGAGGTGTACCTCACACCGTCAATGACGGAGCGAGGGCAGGATCGAGGTAAGCGTCGCTGTCGAACGAGTGCCCCACCCGATGTAGAGGGTGGACGCAAGAACAGTGGCGACCAGAACTACAGCACCGAGCAGCAGCAAGATCACAGCTGTCTGCGCTTCCGGTCGAGGGAAGTAGTACGCCATGACTCCCTTTCAACGGGTATAGGGACTCTAGCAGTTGACGTCTGGCATCTGCTTATCCTCCCGGGCAGTACCGATCGGGCCCTTACATCCCGCCTTTCTGAAGATCGCGCAGTTCGTACAGACCATCCACGGCTTTGCGTGCCCTTGCGTCGCTGCTCGGCATGAGGTGCGTGTAGACCCGGAACGTGAACCCCGGATCGTTGTGTCCGAGGTGGTTACTCAGCGCCTTGACGTTCTCGCCGGCGTCCAGCAGGACCGAGGCATAGAAGTGCCTGAGGGCGTGCATGCCGTGTTCGCGGGCGGCCTGGTGGCGCTCGCCCTGCTTCGGCTGGGGGATCACCCCGGCGGCGACGAGGGCAGGCTTCCAGGCCCGATCGTTGAAGTCGCTACGCCGAACCGCACCCGCGCCATCGAGACGGGTGAACAGCAGTCGCTTCGTGACAGGCGGACCGTCCGCCCGAAGCCAGGGGAGGGTGATCTCTACCGGAGGAAACGCTTCTATGTGCTGCTTGAGGACGTGCGCCACGTGTTCCGGCAAGGGGACGTCGCGGACCTTGTTCCGCTTCGGTGGGGCGAAGACGGGACCCTCCTTCGTCACCTTCACCGGGTTCTTGATGTGCAACCATCCGGAATCGAAGCCGATTTCGTCGATGGGCAACCCGAAGATCTCCCCTTGCCGGAGTCCGCATCCGCCGCCGAGGTCGACCGTCGCGCGATATTGCTCTGACAGTGCGGCGCGTACAGCGAAGACGCGCTCTGCGCTCCACGGCACAACGCGGCCACTTCCAGCAGCGGGGGGACGCACCGACTGCGCGTGACACGGGTTCCTCGAAGGGGTGACTCTCCGGAGCGGGTCGGCTGCGGTCGGTTCTTCTCGTCCCTCGGGCCGCCGTGGGCGCGCTGCGTTAGGCTGGGAAAAAGGTGTCCGACCCCGGCGGTCTCCCCTCGGGGGCGGGGCGGTTGTCCACCGCAGGCCGGTTCTCCGTAGGTCGGTTCTCATGGACCTCAACACCATCACCGAAGTAGTCCGGCGACCGTCCGAACGACCGGGCGCGGACTGGCGCGAGGGGGACGCCTGGCTCGCCGGGGGGACGTGGCTCTATTCCGTGGAGCAACCGGACCTGAGCCGGCTGATCGACCTGACGGCGCTGCGCTGGGAGCCCCTCGTCCGCAGCGACGAGGGCCTGGAGATCGGTGCCACCTGCACCGTCCGCGACCTGTACGCCCAGACCTGGCCCCTGGACTGGACGGCGGGCATCCTCTTCCACGCGGCCTGCGACGCCTTCCTGTCCTCGTTCAAGGTCTGGAACGCGGCGACCATCGGCGGCAACATCTGCATGTCCCTGCCCGCCGGCCCGATGATCACGCTGGCCGTGGCGCTGGAGGCGCGGTACGAACTGTGGGCTCCCGACGGCTCCCGGCGCTTCGTCGACGCCCTCGATTTCGTCACGGGCGAGCACCGCAACATCCTCACGCCCGGCGAGATCCTGCGGCGCGTCACCATCCCCGCGCACGCCCTGCGCAGACGCACCGCGCACCGCCGCTTCAGCCTGACCCGGCTCGGCCGTTCGACGGTGTTCCTCGTCGGCACCCAGCGACGGGGCGGGAGCGACCTGGCGCTCACCCTCACCGCTGGCACCACCCGGCCCGTCCGCATCGACTTCCCCTCCGTGCCGGATGCCCGGACCCTGCGGCAGCGCATCGACGCCCTGCCGGCCGACGTCTGGTTCGCCGATCCCAACGGGACCCCCGAGCACCGCCGCCATCTGACGTACCACTTCGCCGAGGAGATCCGTCGCGAGCTCACGGCTGGGGACCTGCCATGACCTACCTCGTGAACGGCCGGACGTTCGACCGGGAACCTGCCCCCGGCCAGTGCCTGCGCACCTTCCTGCGCGAACTCGGCCACTACGGCGTCAAGAAGGGGTGCGACGCGGGCGACTGCGGAGCCTGCACGGTATGGCTGGACGGCGACCCCGTACACAGCTGCATCACCCCCGCGTTCCGGGCGGACGGACGTGCGGTGACCACGATCGAGGGCCTCGGGCGGCCCGGCGCACCGCATCCCGTGCAGCGGCGGTTCGAGGACGCCCCGGGATTCCAGTGCGGCTTCTGCACCGCCGGGATGATCATGACGTCGGCCACCTTCACCGAGGAACAGAAGGCCGATCTGCCCCGGGCGCTGAAGGGCAACCTCTGCCGCTGCACCGGCTACCGGGCGATCGAGGACGCCGTGAAGGGCGTCCGCGCGGTGGAGACGGCCGCGCCCGGCAAGGCCGTCGGGACGAGCGTCGGCGCGCCCGCGGGCCACGACGTGGTCACCGGCCACGCCGAGTTCACGATGGACACGCACATCGACGGCATGCTGCACCTCAAGGTGCTGCACTCGCCCCACGCACACGCCCGGATCCTCTCGATCGACAAGAGCGCCGCGCTCGCGGTGCCCGGCGTGCACCGCGTCTACACCTGGCAGGACGTGCCCCGCAAACGCTTCACCACGGCGATCCACACCGACCACCTGGTCGACCCGGACGACACCTTCGTCCTCGACGACACGGTCCGCTTCGCCGGCCAGCGCGTCGCCGCGGTCCTGGCCGACACGGTCGGCGCGGCGGAGGAGGGCTGCCGGCGCCTGGACGTGGAGTACGAGGTGCTGCCGGCGGTGTTCGACCCCGAGGAGGCGATGGCCGACGGCGCACCCCGGCTGCACGGCTCGGACGACCCGTTCGTGCGTGACCCCGACCACAACATCCTGCTCGAACTGCACTCCCGCATCGGCGACGTCGACACCGGCTTCGCCCAGGCCGACGTGATCCACGAGGGCACGTACGTCTCGCCTCGGGTGCAGCACGCCCATCTGGAGACCCACGGCGCGATGGCCTGGCTTCAGGACGGCCGGCTGAACGTCCGCACCAGTTCGCAGTCGCCGTCGGTCGCCAAGGTCAAACTGGAGTACCTGTTCGCGCTGCGGCCCGAACAGGTGCGGGTGTTCTGCAAGCGCGTCGGCGGCGGGTTCGGCGGCAAACAGGAGGTGATAGCGGAGGACCTGGTCGCGCTCGCCACCCTGGACACCAGGCGGCCCACCTGCCTGGAGTACACCCGCGAGGAGGAGTTCACCACCGCCTCGCCGCGGCACCCCATGACCCTCACGGTCAAGCTCGGCGCGAAGGCGGACGGCACGCTCACCGCCTTCCAGGTGCGCAACGTGTCCAACACCGGCGCCTACGGCAACCACGGCGGCGAGACGCTGTACGCGGGCGGCGCCGCCGTCATGGTCTACCGCTGCCCCAACAAGAGGTACGACGCCTACTCCGTCTACACGAACACCGTGCCGAGCGGCGCCCTGCGCGGCTACGGGATGACCCAGCCGGCGTTCGCGGTCGAGTCCGCGATGGACGAACTCGCCCGCGCCCTGCACCTCGACCCGCTCGAACTGCGCCGGCGCAACATCGTGCGGCCCGGCGAGCCCCTGGTCGCCCTGCACGACGGCCCCGACGACGTGGTCTTCACCGAGGACGCCCTCGCACGGTGCATCGATCTGGTGGGCGACGCCCTGGCCCGTACCGCCGGCCAGCCGCCCCCCGGCCCCGAGTGGCTCGTCGGGACCGGCGTGGCGAGCTCCCTGCACGAGACCGCGCCCCCGACCGAGCACCTCTCCGAGGCCTGGGTCACGCTCGGCGATGACCTCGTCTACGAACTGGCCGTGGGAACGGTCGAGTTCGGGGAGGGCACCTCCACCGCCCATGTCCAGATCGCGGCCGGCCAACTGCGCACGACACCGGCGCGGATCCGTCTGGTGCAGTCCGACACCGACCGCAACGGATTCGACACCGGCGCCTTCGCGAGCGCGGGCCTCTCCGTGGCCGGCAACGCCGTGCTGCGCGCGGCCGGTGCCGTACGCGACCGCATCCTGGAGTTCGCCGCGGCGCACACGGGCGTGCACGTCGTGCTGTGCTCCATGGACGACGACGGAGTCGTCTGCGGAGACCGGCGGGTGTCGCTGGCCGAGCTCGTCGCCGCCGCCAGGGCGCGCGGCATCCGGTTCACCGCCGCCCGCAAGGCCTACGGCTCGCCCCGAAGCGTCACCTCCAACACCCAGGGGTTCCGGGTCGCCGTGCACCGGGTGACGGGGGAGGTACGGATCCTGTACAGCGTGCAGGCGGCGGACGCCGGCGTGGTGATCAACCCCGCTCAGGTCCGCGGGCAGGTGGAGGGCGGTGTCGCCCAGGGGATCGGCTTCGCGCTGACCGAGAACCACCACGTCGACGACCACGGCGTCATGACCAACCCCAGCCTGCGGAACTACCGCATCCCCACCTACGCGGACGTCCCCCGCACCGAGGTCCTCCTGGTCGGCTCGGCGGACTCGGTGGGGCCCCTGCACGCGAAGGGCATGGCGGAGTGCTGCATCAACCCGGTGGCCCCCGCGCTGGCGAACGCGGTCCATGACGCGACCGGCGTCCGCTACCGTGCGCTGCCGCTGACCCCGGAACGGATCTACGGCCGGCTCCAGGCACAGCAGTCGGTGGCGGCGGGCCGAGCACCATGAACACCGCGAAGAACGTGAACACCGCCACGGCGATCATCGGTCAGAAGGTCCTGCCCGGGGCCGAGGAGGACTTCGCGTCCTGGCAGGCGGACCTCAACACCGCGGCCTCCTCCTACCCCGGTTTCCTCGGCGCCGAGACCTCGCGGCCGACACCGCTGCAACCCGACTGGGTCGTCGTGTACCGCTTCGACTCGGTGCCGCATCTGCAGACGTGGATCAACAGCGCGACCCGGCAGGCGTATCTCGACGCCGGTGCCGGGTACTTCGACGGCCCGGCGACCCAGCAGGTGGTCAGCAGCGGCACCCAGACCCTCGACCCCCTCGTGACCGTGGTGGTCACCCACCGGGTCGCCCCGCGGCACGTCGACGAGTTCCTCGACTGGCAGCACCGCATGACGGAGGAGGAGAGCAAGTTCGCGGGGTTCCGCGGCACCGAGCTCTTCCGCCCCGTCGAGGGCCTCCAGGAGGAGTGGACGACCCTGTACCGCTACGACAGCGCGGAGCACCTCGACGCCTGGCTGACGTCACCGCAGCGGCAGCGGATCCTGGCCGAGGGCGAGAAGTTCGACGACTTCCGGCTGCGCACGATCGACAACTCGTTCGGCAGCTGGTTCGCCTTCGAGGGCGACGGCGAGGAGACACCGCCGCCGCCCTCCGTGACGAAGACCTCGCTCGCCGTCTGGGTCGGCCTCTACCCGACCGTCGTACTCCTGACGCTCGCCCTGTTCCCGCTGCACCTGCCGCTCTGGATCGGCCTGCTCGTGGGCAACCTGCTGTCGAGCTTCCTCATGAGCTTCCTCACGATGCCCTACTACGTGAACCCGCTGCTCGGCCGCTGGCTGCGGCCCTCCGCCGCCGAGCCGTCGCTCGGAGCCAATATCCGCGGCCTGGGCATCGTGGCGGCGGCGATGGTCTTCTGGGCCGCCGTCTTCTATCTGGTCACCGTCAGGTTCTGGACGCTGCCCTGACCGGGGGCCTCAGTCCGGGAACGCGGGGGACAGCGCGGCGGAGGCGATCCGGCGCGGCACGCCGGAGCCGTCCGCGGGAACGGTGTACAGGTCGGCGCCGTAGTCGGCCGGCAGCGCGTACACGAGCGTGCGCGCGTCGCGCCACACCACCTGATCGTCCACGCTCCTCGACTCGGCCAGGGCGGTCTCCTTCATCGTCCGCAGGTCGAGGACGTAAAGATGCCAAGGGGCGTCCTTGGGCAGGCCCTTGACGCGCTTCTTGTAGGCGACGCGCGTGCCGTCCGGCGACAGCGACGGGCACTCCACGTTCGCGTGCAGGGTCGTGACCGTACGCGTGCGCAGGTCGCCCCGGACCAGGTAGGTGCTTCCGCCCGTGGCGAGCGTGGCGTAGAAGGTGCGGTCGTCCGCCGCGAACGTGACTCCCCAGAAGTTGGCGTCGGCCGCCCGGTACGGATGCCCGTCCTTGACGACCCGGAAGTCCTCCAGCGACGGGATCAGCTCACCGCTGCGCGTGTCCACGATGGCCGCGCGGGTGGAGAAGTTCGTACCGGCATAGCTGTCACCGCCCACGAACGCGGTCCAGGCGGCGAAATGGCCCGTCGGCGACACCCGCGCCCGCGACGGGATGCCCGGCACGTCGTACCGGTGCACCGTCCGCAGCCGCGCGTCCAGGATCACCGCCCGGTACGTGTCCGACACCGGGCCGTGCACCGCCTGGAGGCACACGCCCACGCCCGAAGCGGCGTAGAAACGCAGGCACTTGACGCCGGAGGCCGTGCGCGTCCCACCCGGGTCGTCCGCCGGAACCGACGTCAGCTCGTCCCGGTGCGGCCCCCACGCCATGTTCCGGAAGACCATCCGCCCCTTCCCGCTCCCGGTCCCGCTCAGCGTGACCGTCCCCGGGGCGACCCGCGGCCCGCCCGCCTGAACCTGGTCACGACGCTCGGCGCGGGCCGAGGCGTGCAGGACGGAGGCCACCCCGATCGCGGCCAGCACGGCGACGGCCGAGACCAGGACCAGGATGCGGTTGCGTACGCTCATGCGGTGGTCACCGTCCCCTTCGGACGCACGGTCAGGGCGAACGCGGCACAGCCGACCAGCGCCACCGCAGCCCCGGACAGCGCCGCCCGGTCGCCCCAGACCGTCCAGGCCGCCCCGAACAGCAGCGAGCAGGCGAACCGGGCCATCGCCTGCCCGGTCTGCACGAGCGCCAGCCCGGACGAACGCAGCGCCTCCGGCACCCCCTCCGAGGCCGCCGCCATCAACACCCCGTCCGTGGCCGCGTAGAAGGTGCCCTGCAGGGCGAGCACGACGTACGGCAGCCCGGCGCCGTGCCACGACGTGAGAAGAAGCGCGTACGCGACGAGCAGCGCCCCGTGCCCGCCCAGGAACACGACCCACCTCCCCACCCGGTCCGCGAGCCGGCCGAGCGGGACCGCCAGCAGCAGGAACGCGCCGGCCGTGCCGAGCGGCAGCAACGCGAACCACCGGTCGGGCACGCCCAGCCGCCGCTGGAGCAGCAGATACACGAACGAGTCACTGACCGTCGCCAGACCCAGCAGCAGCGCGCACACGGTGATCCGGCGCAGATCACGGCGCCCCAGCAGCCGCAGGGCGGCCGACAGGGTGGGCCGCTCGCCAGGAACCGCGACCGCGCCCGCGTCACCGTCCCCCCGCCCGCCCGGCACGAACAGCACCAGCACCAGCACGCCGAGCACCGCGACGCAGAAGCTGACGGTGAACACGGCGTCGTACCCGTCCACCGTCGCCCGCAGGATCAGGAACGCCACCAGCGGTCCGAGCAGCGCGCCCGCCGTGTCCATGGCCCGGTGCACCCCGAAGGCCCGCCCTCGCGCCTGCGGCGTACTGGACAACGAGATCAGGGCGTCCCTCGGCGCCGTCCGCAGCCCCTTCCCGGTCCGGTCGGCGGCGAGCACGAGCCCGATCGGCGTCAGCGAGTGGGCGACCAGCAACAGCGGCTTGCACAGGGCCGAGACGGCGTACCCGAACCCGGCGACCCACTTGTGCCGCCCGCCGCCCCGGTCCGCCAGATGCCCGCCCACGAGCCGTACGAGCGCCGAGAAACCGTTGTAGACGCCGTCGAGCAGCCCGAAGCCCAGCGGCGACAGACCGAGCCCCGTCACCAGGTACAACGGCAGCACGGCCGTGACCATCTCCGACGACACGTCCGTGACGAGACTGACGGCACCCAGGGCGAGGACGGCAGGAGCGACCACGCCCCGGCGCCGCCCGGCCGAAGGCCGGACGGCGCCGTCGGCGGACGTCTGCCGTGTCGCGCGGCTGTCCGCTACGTACACCTCAGGACGCCCAGATCCCGGTGATGTCCTGAGCGGAGGAGGCGTTGCCGGCGTGCGTGCTCAGCCCCTGCGTGTCCTCCAGGGTGCGCAGCAGGTCGTAGTGGTTGTACGTCGTGGAGCTGGACGCCCCGGCCGTGACCGGCTGCCCGTACAGAACCGTCGGGATGCGGTTGCCGCTCAGCCGGTTGTCCTCGTCGAACGTGACGACGAGCAGGCTGTTGTGGGTCTTGGCCCACGTGGCGTACGCGCCGAGGTTGTTCTTCAGCCAGGTGTCACCGGTGGACACCGAGCAGTCGTGCATGTCGCTGCACAGGTTGGGGATGACGTACGACATCTGCGGGAGCTGGGTGTAGTCCGTCGGGAACTGGTCGAACGTCATGGCGCTGTCCGTCGGGATGTTGCTGAACCCGAACCAGGGGTTGTGCTTCTGGGCGTAGTCGCCGCTGCTGCACGAGGTGTCGCCCTGGCTGGGCAGATCCTCGTTGTAGCTGGCCCAGGTCCGGCCCGCGGCGATCACCTCGGACGCCAGGTTCGCGGCCGACGAGAACCCGGGGGTGACACAGCTGTCGTCCGTCACCCCCTGCGTGTCGCCGGAGAACATGGCGTAGTAGTTCGGCTGGCTGGGGTGGGTCTCGGCGTACGACTGCGTCAGGTTGGCACCTCCCGACACCAGCGAGTTGATGTAGGGGGCTTTGGAGGAACCGATGACCTGGCTGTACGCATGGTTCTCAAGGACCACGACGACCACGTGATCCGGGCTCGGAACGGCGCTCGCGGCGTGCGCGGACGCGCCTCCGAGTCCGGTCCACAGCCCGACCGCGGCCGCGGCGAAGGCGGTTGTCGACGCCATGGCCGTACGGGCACGGCGATAGACGGAACTGCCGGACACATCAACCTCCGGGTGGGGGGAGGAACGGGGTTGGCGGTGCGGACAGAGCATGCACACGCCAACATTCCCCCACCCCAAGCCCCTCAACCCAGACGGTGAAGACCGGATGAACGCCTGGCGCGACCGACGCTCCCCGGAACCGACCGGACGGACGGCCGCACGCGGCGCCTTCCCCGGACCGAACGACCGCTCAGGGGCGACGACCGGTTCTCCCCGGATCCGGACGGTCGGCCGCGGGCGGCGATGGGCGCTTCTCGTGGCCGCGACCGGGCCTAACCGGATGGGTGGCCGCACGGGGCGCCTTCCCTGGACCGAACGACCGCTCTCGGACGGCGCCCGGTTCTCTCCGGATCCGGACGGTCGGCCGCGGGCGGCGATGGGCGCTTCTCGTGGCCGCGACCGGGCCCGACCGGATGGGTGGCCGCACGCGGCGCCTTCCCCGGACCGAACGACCGCTCAGGGGCGACGACCGGTTCTCCCCGGAACCGGACGGGTGGCCGCGGGCGGCGATGGGCGCTTCTCGTGGCCGCGACCGGGCCCGACCGGACGGACGGCCGCACACGGCGGGAAGGGGACGTGGCGGGTGGTGTCCGCCCGCAGCGGCCGGCGCACACACCGCCCCACCCCTCTCCCGCGAGTCCGCCGGACCGAGGACGGACACCACCCGGCGCGGCACCGACTCCCCACGCGCCTGGGCGCGACCTGCACTCCCCACGGTCCCGTACGGGCCGCCGCAGGCATCCACCCCACCACCTCCGCGCGGGCGCGGCACCCACTCCCCACGCGCCTGGGCGCGACCTGCACCCCCCACGACCCCGCACGGGCCGCCGCAGGCATGTCAGCCCCGCACCCGCACCCGCACCCGCACCCGCACCCGCACCCGCACCCGCACCCGCACCCGCACCCGCACCCGCACCCGCACCCGCACCCGCACCCCGCCCCGGCCCCACCACCCGCTCCCCACCCTCCGCATCCGGCTAGGCTCGGCCCAGGACGACCGAGATCCCCAGGGGAGGCCGAGCATGACGCCGGGCCGCAGGAGCAGCACCTTCACCCGCCTGCTACGACACGGCTTCACCGACCCCTCCGCCGCCGAGCGCCTCCTCGACGGCCCCGAACTGGCCCCCGTCCGCAACGACCCCGTCCTCCTGGCGGCCCTGGGCGCGACCGCCGACCCCGACCTGGCCCTGCACGGCCTCGTCCGCCTCCTGGAGGCCCAGCCCACCCCCACGGACCACCGCGAACTCCTCGACACCCTCATCGCGGCCAAACCCCTCCGCGACCGCCTCCTGGGCGTCCTCGGCGCCTCCACCGCCCTCACCGACCACCTCGCCCGCCACCCCGCCGACTGGCAGGCCCTGGTCACCTACGAGCCGCACGACCTCCACCCCGGCCTCGCGGAGTTCGAGCGCGGCCTGGCCGAGGTTTCCGACCCGGTCTCCCTCCGCGTGGCCTACCGCCGCTGCCTGCTCTCCATCGCCGCCCGCGACGTCTGCGGCACCACGGACGTGGCCCAGACGGCGGCGGAACTCGCGGACCTCGCGGCCGCCACCCTCCGCACCGCCCTGGCTCTGGCGCAGGCGGACGCCCCCGAGGACACCGCGGCCTGCCGCCTGGCGGTGATCGCGATGGGCAAGTGCGGCGGCCACGAACTGAACTACGTCTCCGACGTGGACGTGATCTTCGTGGCGGAGGCGACGGAGTCCGTCACCGAGGCCAAGGCCCTCACCGCCGCCACCCGCCTCGCCTCGCACCTGATGCGCCTCTGCTCGGAGACCACGGTCGAGGGCTCGATCTGGCCGGTGGACGCCAACCTCCGCCCCGAGGGCCGCAACGGCCCCCTCGTCCGCACCCTCTCCTCCCACCTCGCCTACTACCAACGCTGGGCGAAGACCTGGGAGTTCCAGGCCCTGCTCAAGGCCCACCCGGTCGCGGGCGACGCCGCCCTCGGCCGGGCCTACGTCGACGCGCTCGACCCCCTGGTCTGGCAGGCCGCCGAACGCGAGAACTTCGTACCGGACGTCCAGAAGATGCGCCGCCGCGTCATCGACAACATCCCCGCCTCCGAGATCGACCGGGAACTCAAACTCGGCCCCGGCGGCCTGCGCGACGTCGAGTTCGCCGTCCAGCTTCTCCAGCTCGTCCACGGCCGCGCCGACCAGTCCCTGCGCAGCGGCACCACCCTGGACGCCCTCCAGGCCCTGGCCGCCGGGGGCTACGTGGGCCGCGAGGACGCCGCCCGCCTGGCCGAGGCGTACCGCTTCCTGCGCGCCATGGAGCACCGCATCCAGCTGTACCGCCTGCGCCGCACCCACCTCGTCCCCGTGGCCGAGGAGGACCAGCGCCGCCTCGGCCGCTCCCTCGGCCTGCGCACGGACCCCGTCGCGGAACTGAACCGCGAGTGGAAGAGACACACCGGCGTCGTACGGCGCCTGCACGAGAAGCTCTTCTACCGCCCCCTCCTCGACGCCGTCGCCCAACTCGCCCCGGGCGAGGCCCGCCTGAGCGCCGTCGCGGCCCGCGAACGCCTCGTCGCCCTCGGCTACGCCGACCCGGCGGCGGCCCTGCGCCACCTGGAGGCCCTGGCCTCCGGCGTGACCCGCAAGGCGGCCATCCAGCGCACCCTCCTGCCCGTCCTCCTCGGCTGGTTCGCCGACTCGGCGGACCCGGACGCGGGCCTGCTCAACTTCCGCAAGGTCTCCGACGCGCTCGGCAAGACCCCCTGGTACCTGCGCCTCCTGCGCGACGAGGGCGCGGCGGCGGAGAACCTCGCCCGGGTCCTGTCGGCGGGCCGCCTCGCCCCCGACCTCCTCATGCGCGCCCCCGAGGCGGTGGCCCTGCTGGGCGACGGCGACGGCACCGGCATGCCCGGAGCCGGCCTCACCCCCCGCGAGCGCACCCCCCTGGAGCAGGAGATCCTCGCCGCGGTGGGCCGCGCCGAGAACGCCGAGCAAGGTGTCACCGCGGCCCGCGGCGTACGCCGGCGGGAGCTGTTCCGTACGGCCGCCGCCGACATCGTCGGCTCCTACGGCACCGAGACCCGCCCGGCCGAGGCCGACCAGGGCGCCCTGGTGGACCAGGTCGGCGCGGCGGTCTCGGACCTCACCGCGGCCACCCTCGCCGGCACCCTGCGCGCCGTGGTGCGGGACGGCTGGGGCGACACGCTCCCGACCCGTTTCGCGATGATAGGGATGGGCCGGTTCGGCGGTCACGAGCTGGGCTACGGCTCGGACGCCGACGTCCTCTTCGTCCACGAACCGCAGGACGGCGTGCCCGAGCACGAGGCGGCCGCCGCCGCGAACAAGGTGGTCGCCGAGATGCGCCGCCTGCTCCAGATCCCGAGCGCCGACCCGCCGCTGCTCATCGACGCCGACCTGCGCCCGGAGGGCAAGTCGGGCCCGCTGGTGCGCACCCTGAAGGCGTACGAGGCGTACTACCGTCGCTGGTCGCTGGTCTGGGAGTCGCAGGCACTGCTGCGCGCAGAGCCGGTCGCCGGGGACGAGGAGCTCGGCCGGCGCTTCACCGAACTGATCGACCCGCACCGCTACCCCCGCCACGGCCTGGCCGAGGACGCCGTCCGCGAGATCCGCCGGCTGAAGGCCCGCATGGAGTCCGAGCGCCTCCCGCGCGGCGCCGACCCCAAGCTGCACACGAAGCTCGGCCCGGGCGGCCTGTCGGACGTCGAGTGGACCGTCCAGCTGCTCCAGCTCCGGCACGGCTGGGAACTGCCCGGCCTGCGCACCACCCGCACCCGCCAGGCGCTCGCCGCCGCCCGCGAGGCCGGGCTGCTGTCCGCCGAGGACACGGAGATCCTGGACGAGGCGTGGGTCCTGGCCACCCGGGTGCGCAACGCGGTGATGCTGGTGCGCGGCCGGGCGGGCGACACCTTCCCCACGGAGCCGCGCGAGCTGGCGGCGGTGGGCCGCTACCTGGGCTACGGCGCCGGTCACGCGGGGGACATGCTGGACGCGTACCGCCGTACGACGCGCCGGGCGCGCACCACCGTCGAGGAGCTGTTCTACGGCGACGGAACGTGACGGCCGGCCGGTGCCGCAACGGGATCCGCCCCGACCGGTTCCGCCACGCACCGCGGCAGCCGGTGCGGCACCGCCCCGTACACGACCCGGGCCACCCCGAACCCGAAGCCCAGGCAGAGCACACCGCCCACCGCGTCGAGCCAGAAGTGGTTGGCGGTGGAGACGATGACGAGGAGCGTGGTCGTCGGATACAGCAACCCCAGCACCCGCACCCACGGCACGGACGCCAGCGCGAAGACCGTCAGCCCGCACCACAGCGACCACCCGATGTGCATGGACGGCATCGCGGCGTACTGGTTGGACATGTGCTTGAGGTCGCCGGAGGCCATCGAGCCCCATGTGTGGTGCACCAGCACGGTGTCCACGAAGTGCCCGCCGCGCATCAGCCGAGGCGGTGCGAGCGGGAACAGGTAGTAACCGACGAGCGCCACACCCGTGGTCGCGAACAGCACCAGCCGGGCCGCCGCGTACCGCCCGGAATGCCGGCGGTACAGCCACACCAGCACGCCCAGCGTGATGATGAAGTGCAGTGTGGCGTAGTAGTAGTTCATCCCGATGATCAGCCAAGTCACCGAATCCACGGCGCGGTTGACCGACTGCTCCACGGCGACGCCCAGAAGATGCTCGACGCGCCAGATCCAGTCCGCGTTGCGCAGCGCCTCGGCCTTCTGCTCCGGGACGGCGTTGCGGATCAGTGAGTACGTCCAGTAACTCACCGCGATCAGAAGGACTTCGAACCAGAGCCGGGGCCGCCGGGGCCGGCGCAGCCCGCGGCGCGGACCCGGTGTGCCCTCGCCCGTGACCGCCCTCGGAGCGGCCGCCTCCTGGCGACCTTCCGACTGCGTCACGGCCGAGTCACTCATGGGCATCAAGTCTGCCAGAAAAGGCTTCTCCGACAGATCATCCCAAGGTCGGGTCCGAACCGCACCTTCTACGACGCACGGAGGACATTCGGCGCCGAAGCGGTCGAACCGCGCACCACCAGCTCCGGCATGAAGACGAACTCGCTGTGCGGCGCGGGCGTTCCGCCGACCTCCTCCAGCAGTGTGCGCACCGCGGCCTGCCCCATCGCCGGTACCGGCTTGCGCACGGTGGTCAGCGGCGGGTCGGTGAACGCGATCAGCGGGGAGTCGTCGAAACCGACCACCGAGACGTCGCGCGGCACCTCCAGCCCCCGCTGCCGGGCGGCCCGTATGGCACCGAGTGCCATCATGTCGCTCGCGCACACCACGGCCGTGCACCCGCGGTCGATGAGCGCGCTCGCCGCCGCCTGACCGCCCTCCAGGGTGTACAGCGAGTGCTGGATCAGCTCCGCCTCGACCGCGGCGGCGTCCAGCCCCAGCTGGTCCTGCACGGCCCGCACGAAGCCCTCGATCTTGCGCTGCACGGGCACGAACCGCTTCGGCCCGAGCGCCAGCCCGATCCGGGTGTGGCCCAGCGACACCAGGTGGGTCACCGCGAGCGTCATCGCGGCCCGGTCGTCGGGGGAGATGAAGGGCGCCTGCACCTTCGGCGAGAAGCCGTCCACCAGCACGAACGGCACACCCTGCGCCCGCAGCCGCTCGTAGCGCTGCATGTCGGCGGTGGTGTCCGCGTGCAGCCCGGAGACGTAGATGATCCCGGCGACCCCGCGGTCCACGAGCATCTCGGTCAGCTCGTCCTCGGTCGACCCGCCCGGGGTCTGCGTGGCGAGCACCGGCGTATAGCCCTGGCGGGTCAGCGCCTGGCCGATGACCTGGGCCAGGGCAGGGAATATCGGGTTCTCCAGCTCCGGCGTGATCAGGCCGACCAGGCCCTCGCTGCGCTGCCGCAGCCGCACCGGGCGCTCGTAGCCGAGGACGTCCAGCGCGGCCAGCACGGACTGACGGGTGGTGGCGGCGACGCCCGGCTTCCCGTTGAGGACCCGGCTGACGGTCGCTTCGCTCACCCCCGCCTGCGCAGCGATGTCGGCAAGCCGTGTGGTCACGGCACTGGACTGTACCGGTCGTATGACGCCTTGCCCACCAGCCGGACGCCGGGCCCGGGCGGCCTGCCGGCCCCGTGCGGATTGCTGTGCCATGGGCACTCCTCGTCCTTGTGTCGGCCTGGTGGTGGCAAGAGCTTGCAGAGTCTTGCACAAGCAACATGCCTTTGCTGAGCGGTCACAACAGAGTAACCATCGTGTTCCCTTGCACTTTTTTTCTGCAAGGTCTTTCGCAACGCTTACAACGCTGTTACGTTCCCAGTCGCCCGGCGGCCGCAACGGCGCAGTCGGCACCACACGGGCTCAACCCTCAAGGAGAACTCATGCGGCGTGGCATAGCGGCCTCCGCGCTGGTGGCGTCCTTCGCCCTCGCGGCGACGGCCTGCGGCGGCGGGAGCAGTGACAGCGGCAAGGCCGGCGGGCCGGTCACCATCACCTGGTGGGACACCTCCAACGCCACGAACGAGGCGCCGACGTACCAGACCCTGGTCCAGCAGTTCGAGGCCCAGAACAAGAACATCAAGGTCAAGTACGTCAACGTGCCCTTCGACCAGGCGCAGAACAAGTTCGACACCGCGGCCGGCTCCAAGGGCGCCCCGGACATCCTGCGCTCCGAGGTCGGCTGGACCCCCGCCTTCGCGAAGAAGGGCTACTTCCTGCCGCTGGACGGCACCGAGGCCCTCTCCGAGCAGAGCAGCTTCGAGCCGAACCTGATCAAGCAGGCGCAGTACGAGGGCAAGACCTACGGCGTCCCGCTGGTCACCGACACCCTCGCGCTCGTCTACAACAAGGCGCTGTTCAAGAAGGCCGGCATCACCGAGGCCCCCAAGACCTGGGACGAGCTGAAGTCGGACGCCGCCAAGATCGACACCAAGGACAAGGTGTACGGCTACTGGGGCTCCACCCAGGCCTACTACGGCGAGCCGTTCCTCTACGGCGAGGGCACCGACACCGTCGACGCCGCCGCCAAGAAGATCACCGTCGACTCCGCCGCCGCGAAGAAGGCCTACGGCACCTGGCTGAGCCTCTTCTCGGGACAGGGCCTGCACAAGGCCGATACCACCGCCGACGCCTACGCCCACATCTCGGACGCGTTCGTCAACGGCCAGGTCGCCGCGATCATCCAGGGTCCGTGGGAGATCACGAACTTCTACAAGGGCAGCGCCTTCAAGGACAAGTCCAACCTCGGCATCGCCGTCGTCCCGACCGGCTCCACCGGCAAGGCGGGCGCCCCGACCGGCGGCCACAACCTCTCGGTCTACGCCGGCTCCGACAAGGCCCACCAGGACGCCGCCCTGAAGTTCGTGAAGTTCATGACCTCGGCGAAGTCCCAGGAGACCATCGCCCTGAAGAACTCCACCCTGCCCACCCGCACCGACGCCTACACCGCCCAGGTCAAGTCCGACCCCGGCATCGCCGGTTACCAGGGCGTCCTCTCCGCCGCCCAGCCGCGCCCGGCGCTGCCCGAGTACAGCTCCCTGTGGGGTCCGCTCGACACCGAGCTGCCCAAGATCGCCGGTGGCAAGGAGTCGCTGGACCAGGGCCTGAGCAACGCGCAGGTCGCCATCGCCAAGCTGGTGCCCGACTTCAGCAAGTAAGCCCGCGTGGCCGCCGGGTCCTCCGCCGAGGCGGGAGGGGGACCCGGCGGCCACCGCCCTGTGCCCGGCCCACCCTCCTTGATCTCTGAAGGTGTCGAACCATGACAGTCGCCATCGACCGCGCGACCGGCAAGCGCCGCGGTGACCGCGCGCCTCGGCCCGGGCTGGGGCAGCGCATCAGACACGGCTACCAGAAGTACTGGTACGCGTACGCGATGATCGCCCCGGTGGTCCTCGTGCTCGCCGGCATCGTCGCCTACCCGCTGATCCGCGGCGTCTACCTCACCCTCACCGACGCCAACAGCCTCAACTCGGCGCGCACGATCGGCGTCAACCACATAGCGGCCACCTACAAGTTCATCGGCCTCGGCAACTACAAGGACATCCTGTTCGGCCCGCTGTCGTACGACCGCTTCTGGTCGCACTTCCTGTGGACCGTCGTGTGGACCGCCGCCTGCGTGGCCCTGCACTACACCCTCGGCCTGGGCCTCGCGCTCATGCTCAACGAGAAGCTGCGCGGACGCACCCTCTACCGGGTGCTGCTCGTCGTGCCCTGGGCCGTGCCGACCTTCGTCACCGTCTTCTCCTGGCGGATCATGCTCTCCGACTCCGGAGTGATCAACCAGGTCCTGCACTCCCTGCACCTGCCCCAGCCGCAGTGGCTGGAGGACACCTTCTGGCAGCGGTTCGCCGCCATCATGGTCAACACCTGGTGCGGTGTGCCGTTCATGATGCTCTCGCTGCTCGGCGGCCTGCAGTCCATCGACTCCTCCCTCTACGAGGCGGCCGAGATGGACGGCGCGAACGCCTGGCAGCGCTTCCGTCACGTCACCCTGCCGGGCCTGCGGTCCGTCAGCTCCACCGTCGTGCTCCTCGGCATCATCTGGACCTTCAACCAGTTCGCGATCATCTTCCTGCTGTTCGGCCCGACCAGCGCACCGGACGCACAGATCCTCGTCACCTGGGCCTACTTCCTGGGCTTCGGCCAACAGCCGCGCGACTTCGCCCAGTCCGCCGCGTACGGCGTACTGCTGCTGTCGATCATCACCGTCTTCACCTCCTTCTACTTCCGCTGGCTGAAGCGCAATGACCAGCTCGCCGTCTGACGCCGCAGGAGCCGCCGCCATGAGCACCACGACCCTCGAAGAGACAGTGGCCGCACCGGCCCCCGCCGCCCAGCCCGCGCGCCGGGTGCGCCGGCGCGGCGAGCGCGGCCCGCTCGGCACCGCCCTGCTGCACGGCGGCCTCGCCGTCGCCAGCCTGATCGCGCTCGCCCCGGTGGCCTGGCTGATCTTCCTGTCCCTCGGGCCCGAGAAGGACGACTATCTCCACCCGGGCAAGATCCTGGGCAAGCTCACGTTCTCGAACTACAGCTTCGTGCTCCAGCACACCGGCTTCTTCGACTGGTTCAAGTCGACGATGATCGTGGCCGGCGGCACCACCCTGATCGGCGTCTTCGTCGCCGCCACCACCGGCTACGCGGTCTCCCGGATGCGCTTTCCCGGCTACAAGCAGCTGATGTGGGTCCTGCTGCTGACCCAGGCCTTCCCGATCGCCATCCTGATCGTGCCGATGTACGAGATCTTCAGCGAGCTGGATCTCATCGACACCTACTGGGCGCTGATCGTCATCAACTGCACCACGGCCGTGCCGTACAGCGCCTGGCTGCTCAAGGGGTACTTCGACACCATCCCCTTCGAGATAGACGAGGCCGGACGCGTCGACGGGCTCAGCCCGTTCGGCACCTTCTTCCGGCTGATCCTGCCGCTGGCCCGCCCGGGCCTGGCCGTGGCCGCCTTCTACAACTTCATCACCGCCGTCGGCGAGGTCGCCTTCGCGACGACCTTCATGCTGGACGACTCGAAGTACACCTTCGCCGTGGGCCTGCAGACCTTCGTCAGCGAGCACGACGCCCAGTGGAACTACATGGCCGTCACCGCGGTGCTGATCGCGATACCCGTGTCGGCGTTCTTCTACCTCGTGCAGAAGAACCTCGTCACCGGCCTGACCGCGGGCGGCACGAAGGGCTGACGGCCCTCAGGAAGAGAGGCTCCCACGCACAGCGTGCGCGGGTAGGCGGCGCGGTCTCCTCCCCCAGCTCTCGGCTTCGTTCGAGCCGGGGGGACCCCCAGACCCCACTGTGACCGCGGCCGCCTCGCACACCACCCCCGGTCCCCGGCAACCGTCGCCGTACCCACGCGCCCATGACCAGAACTCGCTTACCCATCAAGGACGCCATGAGCCAGCAGCACCCTGCCGCACCGGCCCCCCACTCCACCGCAGCCGCCGTCGCCGACCGCCGCGACTGGTGGCGGGACGCGGTCATCTACCAGGTCTACCCCCGCAGCTTCGCGGACAGCGACGGCGACGGCATGGGCGACCTGGCAGGCATCCGCGCCCGCCTGCCGTACCTGCGCGACCTCGGCGTCGACGCCGTGTGGCTCAGCCCCTTCTACGCCTCCCCGCAGGCCGACGCCGGCTACGACGTCGCCGACTACCGGGCCGTCGACCCGATGTTCGGCAACCTGCTCGACGCCGACGCGCTGATCCGCGACGCGCACGAGCTGGGCCTGCGCATCATCGTCGACCTCGTCCCGAACCATTCCTCCGACCAGCACGAGTGGTTCAAGCGCGCCCTCGCCGAAGGCCCGGGCTCGCCGCTGCGCGACCGCTACCACTTCCGCCCCGGCAAGGGGAAGGACGGCGAACTCCCGCCCAACGACTGGGAGTCCATCTTCGGCGGCCCGGCCTGGACGCGGGTCACCGAACCCGACGGCTCGGCCGGAGAGTGGTACCTCCACCTCTTCGCACCCGAGCAGCCCGACTTCAACTGGGAACATCCGGCGGTCGGCGACGAGTTCCGCTCGATCCTGCGCTTCTGGCTGGACATGGGCGTCGACGGCTTCCGCATCGACGTCGCCCACGGCCTGGTGAAGGCCGCCGGTCTGCCCGACCTGGGCGCGCACGACCAACTCAAGCTGCTGGGCAACGATGTCATGCCGTTCTTCGACCAGGACGGCGTGCACACGATCTACCGCCAGTGGCGCACGATCCTGGACGAGTACTCCGGCGAGCGTATTTTCGTGGCCGAGGCCTGGACGCCGACCGTCGAGCGCACCGCGAACTACGTCCGCCCGGACGAACTGCACCAGGCCTTCAACTTCCAGTACCTGTCGACGGAGTGGGACGCGAAGGAACTCCGCACGGTCATCGACCGCACCCTGGAGGCGATGCGCCCCGTCGGCGCCCCCGCCACCTGGGTCCTGTCCAACCACGACGTCACCCGGCACGCCACCCGCTTCGCCAACCCGCCCGGCCTCGGCACCCAGATCCGCACGGCGGGCGACCGCGAACTGGGCCTCACCCGGGCCCGCGCCGCCACCCTCCTCATGCTCGCGCTGCCCGGCTCGGCGTACGTCTACCAGGGCGAGGAACTGGGCCTGCCCGACGTGGTCGACCTCCCTGACGAGGTGCGCCAGGACCCGGCGTACTTCCGCGGCGCCGGCCAGGACGGCTTCCGTGACGGCTGCCGGGTGCCGATCCCGTGGACCCGCACGGGTCCGTCGTACGGCTTCGGCGACGGGGGCAGCTGGCTGCCGCAGCCGGCCGAGTGGGCCGAGCTGAGTGTCGAGGCGCAGACCGGAGTGGCCGGCTCCACCCTGGAGCTGTACCGGGCCGCGCTCGCCGCGCGCCGGGAACACCCCGCGCTCGGCGCGGGCGACGCGGTGGAGTGGCTGCCTGCGCCGGACGGCGTCCTGGCCTTCCGCCGGGGTGCGTTCGTGTGCGTCGCCAACACCACGGGGGAGGCGGTGACCGTTCCGGCGTACGGGCGGGTCCTGCTGGCCAGCGGTGAGCCGGTCGCGACGGACGGCGAGGCGACCGTGCCGGCCGACACGACGGTGTGGTTCACCACCCGTCACTGAAATCTCTTGCACCAACTTCACACGGCCCGCTGCCTTTTCAGGCGGCGGGCCTTTAACATCTCCGTCACCGCAAGTTGGCTGAAATTTTTCAGCAAGAGCCTTCAACGGTGAAGGAACCCCCACATGGCACGCAGGACACTCCCCACGGCACTCGCGCTCACCATGGCCACGTTCGGCCTCACGGTTGGCATGAACCCGACGACCGCCGAGGCCTCCCCGCCCGGCACCAAGGACGTCACCGCCGTCCTCTTCGAGTGGAACTACGCCTCGGTCGCCCGCGAGTGCACCACCAGCCTCGGCCCCGCCGGCTACGGCTACGTCCAGGTCTCCCCGCCCGCCAAGCACATACAGGGCCCGCAGTGGTGGACGTCGTACCAGCCGGTGTCGTACAGGATCGCGGGCCGGCTCGGTGACCGGACCACCTTCAAGAACATGATCGACACCTGTCACGCGGCCGGGGTGAAGGTCGTGGTCGACACCGTCATCAACCACATGTCGGCGGGCAGCGGCACCGGCACCGGCGGCTCGTCGTACACGAAGTACGACTACCCGGGCCTGTACTCGTACCCCGACTTCGACGACTGCACCTCCCCGGTCACCAACTACCAGGACCGCTGGAACGTCCAGCACTGCGAACTCGTCGGCCTGGCCGATCTGGACACCGGCGAGGAGTACGTCCGCAAGACGATCGCCGGCTACATGAACGACCTGCTCTCGCTCGGCGCCGACGGCTTCCGCATCGACGCCGCCAAACACATTCCGGCCGAGGACCTGGCCAACATCAAGTCCCGCCTGACGAACCCTTCCGTCTACTGGAAGCAGGAGGTCATCTACGGAGCGAACGAGGCCGTCCAGCCCTCCGAGTACACCGGCAACGGCGACGTCCAGGAGTTCCGCTACGCCTACGACCTCAAGCGCGTCTTCAACACCGAGAAGCTGGCGTACCTCACCAATTTCGGCGAGGGCTGGGGCTACCTGAGCAGCTCGGTCGCCGGCGTCTTCGTCGACAACCACGACACCGAGCGGGGCGGCAGCACGCTCAACTACAAGGACGGCGCCAACTACACCCTGGCCAACGTCTTCATGCTCGCCTGGCCCTACGGCGCCCCCGACATCAACTCCGGCTACGAATGGTCCGACGCGGACGCCGGACCGCCCAACGGGGGCCAGGTCAACGCCTGCTGGCAGGACGGCTGGAAGTGCCAGCACGCCTGGCCCGAGATCAAGTCCATGGTCGCCTTCCGCAACACGACCCGGGGCGAGGCCGTCTCCCACTGGTGGGACGACGGCGACAACGCCATCGCGTTCGGCCGGGGCGCCAAGGGCTACGTGGCCATCAACCACGAGTCCTCCGCCCTGACCCGCACGTACCAGACCTCCCTGCCCGCCGGGACGTACTGCGACGTGCAGAACGACACGACGGTGGCGGTGAACTCCAGCGGGCAGCTCACCGCCACCTTGGGCTCGAACACGGCGCTGGCGATCTACGCCGGCAAGTCGAGCTGTTAGTCGGCTGTTCTGCCGAGGAACGTGCGGGCGTGGTAGGCGTTGGCTGCAACGCCTACCATCACCCATGCGTGCCCGTCCCACTCCAGCAGAGCCCGGGGGCCCTCGGGGTTGACGTGGGCTGCCTTCGGCCCCGGGGCGAGGGGGACGGCGCGGCGGGTGCCGGTGATCTGGCGGTCCGCCGCCCGGCGTCGGTCGCGGCGTTCGGCCCAGGTCTCCAGGGGCTCGTCCTCTCGGTCCACGGCGCGCCTCCTACCCTGCTGTGGTCTGCGGGACTGGCTGGTCCGGCTCATCCAGCCACACCGTAGTGCCGGACGGGTCGATTGTGAGCCCGTATCGCTCGACCGGCGGGCGCCCGCGCAGCTCCCACCACTGGTAGGCCGCCCGAACCTCGTCCCACAGACGGCGGTGGCCGCACTGGTAGACGTCGGCCGATTCCGTGCCCGGCCAGCGGGCGGCGGCCCACGAGCGGTCCCGCATGCTGTACCACCAGGCGGCCGGGGTACCGTCTGCTTCCCGGTAGGCAGTGTGAACGCAGTCCGGCACGGCCAGGCTAAGCGCGAACTGGGCGGCGTCCAGTTCAGCCAGTTCAAGGTCTGCGGTGCCTTTGCCAGCGGCCGGCCAGTCGGTGACGTACTCGCCGTGGTCCGGGCAGGGGGCGCGGTCGTAGCGGTCCTTCATGAACTCGACAGCCCGGGTGAACCGGCCGGAGGCGGCGCCGTCGTTCACGACCAGGCGCGCGACGGCGTCACGGTTGCTGTAGTGGGTGCCCCAGGGAACGACGAGCAAGCCAGTAGGGCGCGTCTGTGTGATCCAGGTGGCGGGGACGGTGCGCACGGCGTAGGTGGCCAGTAGCCGGTCGTAGGGGGCAGCGGGCGGGTAGCCGTCCGCACCATCGCTGATCACGGTGGTCACGTACAGGCCCAGTCGGCACAGGCGTTCACGGGGGGCCCGTGACAGCGGCTCATCCAGACCGTGTCCCGGAGCGCGGACGCCGTCGCGCGGGGGCGGCTGGCGGCCGTGGCGAGCGAGGCAGCAAGCCTGGCGGGGTGGCTGTACTGGGACATGGGTGACGCCGGGTCCGCCCGCGCCTGGTACGGCTCGGCGACGAAAGCGGCGCGCAGCGCTGGTGACCCGCTGCTCACGGCCTACCAGGCCGGGAGCCTCGCGCAGTTCGAGGCGCACGCCGGTAACGGTGTCGAAGCGCTGAACCGCGTGCGGACGGCACGCCGGGCGCTGGGCGACAGCGCGCCACCGGTGGCGGAGGCGTGGCTATCCAGCGTGGAAGCGCTCGGCCATGCGGCGGCTGGAGACCGGCGCGCCGCAGACAGGGCCTTGACCGCATCCCGGGCGGCGGCAGAGGCGCTGCCGGAGGACCCGCCGCCGTGGCCTTGGGTGTTCACCTTCCATCCCGAGAAGGTGACCGCCACCCGGGTCGCCTGCGGTGCTCGGCTCGGCCTTGCGGACTGGGTGCTGTCCGAGGATGTGGAGGCCCTGGCGACCGGACATGTGAAGCAACGTGCCCTGCTGGTCCTCGACATCGCGGCCGGGCACCTCGCAGCCGGCCGGGTCGAGGCAGCGTTCGCGCTCGCCGGGCGCGCACTCGACGCAGGGCTGCAGTACCGGTCCGGGCGGGTTGTGGAGCGGGCGCGGGAGGTGCGCCGTAGCCTCACCACCAGTTCGCCGCCCAAGGTGGTGCGGGACTTCGACGAGCGGCTGCACGACGTATACCAGTGACAGAAGAGAGGACAACGGCGGATGAGGCTGGGGATCACCGGTCACCGAGGGCTGAGCCCGAAGGTCGAAGAACGTGTGCGGGTCATGCTGGAGGAGGCGGTGAGTGCGTACGACACCGCCGGGCTGGTCGCAGTTTCGCGCATCGCCGACGGCCCCGACACCTGGTTCGCAGAGGCCGTTCTCCGAGACGGCGGACAGCTTGAGGTCGTCGTGCCCGCCGCCCAGTACCGGGAGAGCCTGCCGGACTGGCATCATCCCGCTTACGACACACTCATGCGCCGAGCCGGTCACGTGCACGAGACCGGGCTGACCGAGTCGAACTCCGAAGCTCACATGGCTGGCTCCGAAATCCTTGTCGGCCTGGCTGACGAGCTGATTGCCGTGTGGGACGGGAAACCCGCGCGGGGATACGGCGGCACGGCGGATGTTGTGGCCTATGCGGAACGGACTGGGGTCCCCGTACGCGTGCTGTGGCCGGAAGGCGCCAGCCGCTGAGGCCCGGTCCGCCCGCAGGGGGGACCGGGCCTGCGTACGGACCACGGTGAACTGGCTACTTCCAGGTGTCGCTCGTCGTGTAGCCCGACGAACTGCCCGTCGTGTACGAGCGGTTCGTCCCGGACTCCCAGGTCACGTTCCCGGAGCCGTCCTTCTTCAGGTACTTGTACGTGAAGGACGTGCTCTTGGGGACGATGACGAGCTTGCTCCAGTCCGGGTACGACGCCGAGGACAGCGGGATGGCGTCGGCCGTGTTCCATGAGCCGAGCGAGGGGATGGAGCCGGAGACGTAGACGTTGGTGCCCCAGTCCGTCGTCGCGTTCTCGTGGAAGGTGACGTCGGTGGCGTCCGTGTCCGCCACGTTCCAGGAGTTGTTCAGGGTGAGGGCCGAAGTCGCCGTCGCCGACGACCTGTTGGCGTTCGACTCCCAGGTGACGTTGCCGGCGCTGTCCTTCTTTATGTACTTGAAGGTGAAGGACGTGTTCACCGGAACGCTCACCTCGCCGGACCACTCCGGGTAGCCGGACGACGAGAGCGCCACCGCCTTCGAGGTGTCCCAGCCGCCCAGGGCGGCGATGGAGCCGACCACGTAGACGTTGGTGCCGGACGTGGTGGAGGCGTACTCGTTGAAGGTCGCGCTGACCGTGTCGCCGGAGCCGCCGCCGGCGTTCCCGCAGCCCACCGTGCAGGTGTAGGAGGAGTTGAAGAAGGCGACCGCGCCCTTCGCGGGGATGGTGATCGAGGCGCTGCCGCCGGAGACGGTCACGGTCGTCTTGCCGCCGTCGATCACGTTGGTGTACGTGCCGTCGGCCATGCCCGTCGTGAACGTGTAGGTCGCCGCCGACGTCCCGTTGTTGAGGGCGAAGAAGCCCTTGCCGCCGCGCCCGAAGCCGATCACGTTGGACGACATGGTCTGCCAGTTGGAGACCGCGGCCGTGTCGGTCGCGTTGTGCCAGGCCACCATGCCGACCACCGCGGTGTCACGGTCGAGGCAGTACCAGGCGCCGCCGGAGCAGTCCGTGTCCGTCACCATGCCCGACGAGTTCGGCGGGGCCTGGTCGCTCTGGGTCCACTCCCAGCTCGCGTACACCGTCGGGGTCGACCACGGGTAGGCGAGCTGGAAGAGGTTGGCGAGCTTGTAGGTGTCGCCGTCCTTGTACGACATGTGCAGGCCGTTGCGCTCGGTGTCGTGGTTGGTCACGAAAGACACCGAGTCGGCGGCGGGCAGGATGCCGGACGACGACAGCGAGGCCAGGTCGCTCACGTTGCCCTGGAAGGCCGACTTCATCGTGCTCGCGTAGGTGAAGTCCAGGACGTCACCGGTGCCGTAGTAGTCGCTCGGCTGCGGAGTCGAGCCGGGATAGATCTCCTGGAAGACGTACGGTGCCGTCCCGGACGTCGTGTCCGTCAGCTTGCCCTCGATCGCCGCGATGTCGGCTTCGGGGATGTGCTTGGCCGCGTCGACGCGGAAGCCGTCCACGCCCAGGGCGAGCTGGGAGTTGAGGTAGTTCGCGAGGCCCGCGCGGACGGTGTCCGACTCGGTCTTCAGATCGGGCAGGCCCAGCAGTTCGCAGTTCTGGACCTGGGTCAGGTTCGAGTAGTCCTGGATGGTCAGGTCCGAGGTCGGGCACTCGCTGGAGTCGTGGTAGTCGGTGCGGGACCAGTTGGGTGTGGCGTACTTGTTCGTGATGGTCGTGCCGTTGTAGCCGGTGCCGGTCTGGGCGGCGGTGTGGTTGATCACCGCGTCGGTGTAGACCTTCACGCCCGCCTTGTGGCACGCGGTGATCATGGCGCTGAACTTCGCCTGGCTGCCGAAGCGGCTGTTCAGGGAGTAGGAGTACGGCTGGTAGACGTCCCACCAGTAGTAGTTCGTCTGCTTCAGGGACTCCTCCGGCGGTGCCACCTGGACCGCGCCGTAGCCCGCCGGGCCCAGCACGTTGGTGCACTCCGAGGCGATCGAGTCCCAGTTCCACTCCCACAGGTTGGCGATCACGTCGCCCTTGGCGGTCGTCCTCGCCTGCGCGGGCGTCGCCGGCAGGGCGAGCACGCCCGCGAGCGCCAGCGCTCCGGCGGCCATGGCCCCGGCCGTCCGGCGGAAGACACCCGCGGGACCCGGTGGTCGGTGTCGGTTTCCGGTCATCTGCGGCTCCGAGAAAGGGATGGGGTTCAACAACCGGTGAGCGTGCGGCAGTTGAGAAGGGCACGTCAAGGTTGACGTTGAAACTTCTTGCTATGAGTTTCAAGCCTCTTGCTGTAAAGCTTTCGTTGGGGATACGGTCGCGCGGGGTCGGACCCAAGAGAGCCGCATTCGCTAGGAGTTACGTGTGATACCCAGAGCGAGACGGGCCGCGGCCGTCACCGCCGCAGCCCTCGCCGCCGCCCTGATCCAGCCACTGGCGGCCCGCGCAGCCACCCCGCCCGCACCCCCGTCGGACGCGGCGCTCGCCGCCCAGCCCGCCCGGCACGACGACACCCGCGAGCAGTTCTATTTCGTCATGCCGGACCGCTTCGCCAACGGCGACAAGGCCAACGACAGGGGCGGCCTCACCGGCTCGCGCCTCGCCACCGGCTACGACCCCACCGACAAGGGCTTCTACCAGGGCGGCGACCTCAAGGGCCTGACCAGCAAGCTGGACTACATCAAGGGCCTCGGCACCACCGCCATCTGGATGGCCCCGATCTTCAAGAACAAGCCGGTCCAGGGCACCGGGGCGGGCGCCTCCGCCGGATACCACGGCTACTGGATCACCGACTTCACCCAGGTCGACCCGCACTTCGGCTCCAACCAGGACCTGAAGACCCTCATCGCCAAGGCCCACGCCAAGGGCATGAAGGTCTTCTTCGACGTCATCACCAACCACACCGCCGACGTCGTCACCTACAAGGAGAACTCCTCCGACTACCTCGCCAAGGGCGCCTTCCCGTACCTGACCAAGGACGGGAAGCCCTTCGACGACGCCGCCTACGCGGACGGAAGCGGGAAGTTCCCGGCCGTCTCCGGCGACTCCTTCCCGTACACCCCGCGGGTCACGAGCGACAGCAAGGTCCCGGCCTGGCTCAACGACCCGACGATGTACCACAACCGCGGCGACTCGACCTTCGCCGGCGAGTCCGCGACCTACGGCGACTTCTCCGGCCTCGACGACCTGTGGACCGAGCGTCCCGAGGTCGTCCACGGCATGGAGCAGATCTACGAGCGCTGGGTGAGGGACTTCGCCGTCGACGGCTTCCGGATCGACACGGTCAAGAACGTGAACATGGAGTTCTGGACGCAGTGGGCCACCGCGCTGGACACGTACGCGGCCGCGCACGGGCGGAAGAACTTCTTCATGTTCGGCGAGACGTACGACAGCGACACCTCGGTGACCTCGCCGTACGTCACCCAGGGCCGCCTCGACGCGACCCTCGACTTCCCCTTCCAGGACGCGGCCCGCGCCTACGCCTCCCAGGGCGGCAGCGCCCAGAAGCTCGCGAGCGTCTTCGGCGACGACTGGAAGTACACGACCGACAAGGCCAACGCCTACGAGCAGGTCACCTTCCTCGGCAACCACGACATGGGCCGCATCGGCCACTTCCTGAAGCAGGACAACCCGAAGGCGACCGACGCCGAGATCCTGAAGAAGGACAGGCTCGCCAACGAGGTGATGTTCCTCAGCCGCGGCAACCCGGTCGTCTACTACGGCGACGAGCAGGGCTTCACCGGCTCCGGCGGCGACAAGGACGCCCGCCAGACCATGTTCGCCTCCCAGGTCGCCGACTACCTCAAAGACCCCGAGATCGGCACCACCCGCACCCACGCGAGCGACTCCTACGACACGAGCGCCCCGCTCTACCGCGACATCGCCGCCCTCTCCAGGCTCCGCAAGGCCGACCCGGCCCTGACCGACGGCGTGCAGACCGAGCGGTACGCGGCCGAGGGCGCCGGGATCTACGCCTTCACCCGGACGGACGCCAGGACGGGCGCCGAGTACGTCGTCGCCCTCAACAACGCGGACAGCGCGAAGACGGCCACCTTCGCGACGGGGTCGGCGGACATGGCGTACCGGGGGATCTACGGCGCGGACGGCTCGGTGCGGACCGGCGGGAACCGTGAACTCACCCTCACCGTCCCGGCCGAGTCCGCCGTCGTCTACCGGGCCGCCGGCCGGCTCGCCGAGCCCGCCGCCAAGCCGGCGATCACCCTGACCGCCCCGGCCGCCGGAGCCACCGGGACCGTGGACCTCGCGGCCGACGTCGACGGGGGACAGCTCGACCGGGTCGTCTTCGCGGCCCAGGTCGGAGACGCCCCGTGGCAGGTGCTCGGCTCCGCCGACCACGCCCCGTACAAGGTCACCCAGACCGTCGGCAAGGCCGTACCCGCCGGAACCGCCCTGCGCTACAAGGCCGTCGTGATCGACTCGGCCGGGCACACCGCGAGCGCCACGGCGAGCAGCACCAGCGGCACCCCGCCGGCGACGCCCGTCCCCACGGCCTCGTCGCGGGACTACGTGATCGTCCACTACAAGCGCGCCGACGGCGACTACGGCAACTGGGGCCTGTACGCCTGGGGCGACCTCGCCGACGGCGAGTCCACCACCTGGCCGGCCGGGCACCCCTTCACCGGCCGGGACGCCTGGGGCGCCTTCGCCTACGTCAAGGTCAGGCCCGGCGCCTCGAACGTCGGCTTCCTGGTCGTCGACAAGAACGGCGACAAGGACGTCTCCGCCGACCGGAGCATCGACGTCACCAGGACCGGTGAGGTCTGGGTCGAGCAGGGCAAGGCCGACGTCCTCACCCAGCGGCCCGCCGGATATCCCGCACAGGACACCACCAAGGCCGTCCTCCACTACCACCGCGCCGACGGGAACTACGACGGCTGGGGCCTGCACGTCTGGACGGGTGCCGCGAACCCCACCGACTGGTCGAAACCGCTCCAGCCGGTCAAGACTGATGCCTATGGCGCGGTCTTCGAGGTGCCGCTCGGCGCGGGTGCCACCAGCCTCAGCTACATCATCCACAAGGGCGACGAGAAGGACCTCGCCGCCGACCAGTCACTCGACCTCAAGGCGAACGGCTACGAGGTGTGGCTGTTGAACGGCCAGGAGAAGTACCTGCTCCCGCAGCCGGCGGGCAGCGCGGCCGCGCTCGACCTGACCACGTCCAAGGCGGTCTGGATCGACCGGGACACGGTCGCCTGGAACGGCGCCGACGGGGCCGCCTCCACCCAGCTGCTCTCCTCCCGCGACGGCTCGATCACCGTCAAGGACGGGGCGCTGACCAGCGACGACGAGCGCTGGATCCGGCTGGAGAAGACCACGCTCACCGACGCCCAGAAGGCGAAGTTCCCGTATCTGAAGGACTCCACGGCATGGTCCGTCGATCCGCGTGACCGGGATCGGGTGCGTACGGCGCTGACCGGCCAGCTCGTGCTCTCGCAGCGGGCCGCGAACGGCGCCGTGCTGGCCGCGACCGGCGTGCAGATCGCGGGCGTGCTCGACGACCTCTACCCGGGTGCCACCAAGGCAGCGCTCGGGCCGGTCTTCCACGACGGCAGGCCCACCCTCTCCGTCTGGGCGCCGACCGCGCAGAGCGTCGCACTGGAGCTGGACGGCTCGGTCAGGGCCATGCACCGCGACGACACGACCGGCGTCTGGTCCGTCACCGGGCCCGCCTCCTGGAAGGGCAAGCCCTACCGGTACGTCGTGAAGGTCTGGGCGCCCAGCGTCCGCAAGCTGGTCGTCAACAAGGTCACCGACCCGTACTCGGTCGCCCTCACCGCGAACTCCGCGCGCAGCCTCGTCGTCGACCTGAACGACAGGGCGCTCGTCCCGAGCGGCTGGGCGGGCCTGCGCAAGCCCAGGGCCGTACCGATGAAGGACGCGCAGATCCAGGAGCTGCACGTCCGGGACTTCTCGGTCGTGGACAGGACCGTCCCGGCGAAGGACCGGGGCACGTATCTGGCCTTCACCGACAAGAACAGCGACGGGTCCAGGCATCTGCGGGAGCTGGCGAGGGCCGGGACGTCGTACGTGCATCTGCTGCCCGCCTTCGACTTCACCTCCGTCCCGGAGACGAAGGCCGACCAGCAGAGCCCGGCCTGCGACCTCGCCTCCTACCCGGCCGACTCCGACCAGCAGCAGGCGTGCGTGGCGAAGACCGCCGCGAAGGACGCCTACAACTGGGGCTACGACCCGTACCACTTCACGGTCCCCGAGGGCTCGTACGCCACCGACCCGGACGGCACCGCCCGCACGGTCCAGTTCCGGCAGATGGTCCAGTCCCTCAACCAGGACGGTCTCAGGGTCGTCATGGACGTCGTCTACAACCACACTGCGGCGAGCGGCCAGGCGGACACCTCCGTGCTCGACAAGGTCGTGCCCGGCTACTACCAGCGGCTCCTGGCCGACGGCTCGGTGGCCAACAGCACCTGCTGCTCCAACACCGCGCCCGAGAACGCGATGATGGGCAAGCTGGTCGTGGACTCGATCGTCACCTGGGCCAAGGAGTACAAGGTCGACGGCTTCCGCTTCGACCTCATGGGCCACCACCCGAAGGCCAACATCCTGGCCGTCCGCAAGGCCCTCGACGGGCTGACCCCCGCCAAGGACGGCGTCGACGGCAAGAAGATCATCCTGTACGGCGAGGGCTGGAACTTCGGCGAGGTCGCGAACGACGCGCGGTTCGTGCAGGCCACCCAGGCGAACATGGCCGGCACCGGCATCGCCACCTTCTCCGACCGCGCCCGGGACGCCGTCCGCGGCGGCAGCCCCTTCGATGCCGACCCCGGCGTCCAGGGCTTCGCCTCCGGCCTCTACACCGACCCCAACTCCTCGTCCGCCAACGGCACCCCGGCCGAGCAGAAGGCCCGGCTGCTGCACTACCAGGACCTGATCAAGGTCGGGCTCAGCGGCAACCTCGCGAAGTACCGGTTCACGGACACCGACGGCAGGGCGGTCACCGGAGCGGAGATCGACTACAACGGCTCGCCCGCCGGTTACGCGGACGCGCCCGGCGACGCCCTCGCCTACGTCGACGCGCACGACAACGAGTCGCTGTTCGACGCGCTGACCTACAAGCTGCCCGCGCGGACGAGCGCCGCCGACCGGGCCCGGATGCAGGTCCTGGCGATGGCGACCGCCGCCCTCTCGCAGGGCCCGTCCCTCTCCCAGGCGGGCACCGACCTGCTGCGCTCGAAGTCCCTGGACCGCAATTCCTTCGACAGCGGCGACTGGTTCAACGCCATCCACTGGAACTGCGCCGACGGCAACGGCTTCGGGCGCGGGCTGCCGATGGCGGCCGACAACCAGGCCAAGTGGCCGTACGCCAAGCCGCTGCTGAGCCAGGTCAGGGTCGGCTGCCCGGACATCACCGGCGCCTCGGCCGCCTACCGGGACCTGCTGAGGATCCGCACGACCGAGCGGGCGTTCTCCCTCGGTACCGCCGCGCAGGTGCAGGACGCGCTCTCCTTCCCGCTGTCCGGCACGGACGAGACGCCCGGGGTGATCACCATGCGCCTCGGCGACCTGGTGGTCGTCTTCAACGCCACCCCGCAGCGGCGGGAGCAGACCGTCGCGGCCCTGGCCGGGACGCCGTACCGGCTGCATCCGGTGCAGGCCTCCGGTGCGGATGCGGTGGTGAAGACCTCGGCCTACGCCGCCGGGTCGGGCACGTTCTCCGTCCCGGCGCGGACGGTGGCGGTGTTCACCCGGGCGGGGAAGTAGGGTCGGGCTCTCGTCCCGGAACGGTCTTGAAAGCCGTCGTAGAAAACCGTCGCAGAACAGGAACGCCCATGCCGCAGATCACCATCGACTACTCGGACCTCGTGGCGGACGCCTTCGACCGTGAGGGCTTCGCCCGGGGGCTGCACGAGGCGACCGTGGCGATCGCGGCGGCGAAGCCGGAGGCCTGCAAGACGCAGTTCCGGCCGAGCGCGTACACGGTGTTCGGGTACGAGGACCCCGAGGCGCGCGGGCACGCGATCGTGCACGTGACCATCGGGCTCCTCGCCGGACGCAGCGACGAGACGAAGGCGAGGCTCACGGAGACGGCCCTGGAACTGCTCCGCGGGCACGTGGCGGACGCGGGCGTCGCCCTGCACGCCTCCGTCGAGGTCCGTGAACTCGACGCGTCCTACCGGAAGTTCGACCAGTAGCGGCCGCCGCTCAGGGCGCGAGGGTGATGAGCCGGCCGACCAGCTCCGCGAAGGTGCCGTCGGCCGGCTCGTCCTTCACCATCTGCTTGAGCAGGGTCGCCATGTCCGTGTCGTAGGCCGCGCTGACCGCGACCAGTGCGGCGAAGTCGTGCACGAGCTGGAGCTCCAGCTCGGCGCGCGGGACGCGGCGGCCGTCCAGCCAGAGCAGCGCCGTCGACTCGGCGAGCGAGATCCAGGACCGGACGACGAGCTCCAGGCGCGGGGAGGCGTCCGTGACGCCGAGGTGCGCGAGGATCTGCTCGTAGGCGGCCTGGCGCACGGAGTCGATGAGCGCGTTGGTCGTGGAGACGTGGTCCTTGGTTCCGATCCCGTCGGCGGAGACGGCCGGGCCGCCGCGCATCAACGCCGAGAAGCCGGGTCCGTGTTCGTCCACGAAGTCGAAGTAGCGGCCCATCACGCGCAGCAGCCGGGCGCCGAGCGGACCCTCGTGCGGCTCGGCGAAGCGGGCCGCGAGTTCCTCCGAGGCGCGCTTCAACGCGGCCTCGTACAGGCTGAGTTTGCCGGGGAAGTAGTGGTACACGAGGGGCCGCGAGATGCCCGCGGCCGTCGCTATCTCGTCGATGGAGACCTCGTCGGGCGAGCGTCGGCTGAACAGGTCGAGCGCGACGCCGATCAGCTGCTGCCGCCGCTCCTCGACGCCCATCCTGCGGCGAACCCCGGTACTCATGCGAACACCTTACCGATCGAATCCGGCCGCAGGCGTTCACATGTCGATCACCAACCGACCGCTTCGGGCCCGCGACACACAGATCAGCATCGAGTCGGCACGCTCCGTGTCCGTCAGCAGCTCGTCCCGGTGGTCGATCTCCCCTTCCAGCACCCGCTGTTGGCAGGTCCCGCAGAATCCCTGCTCGCAGGAGTACGCGGTGTCCGGCAGCTCCCGGCGGATCGCGGCCAGCACGGTGGAGTCGGCCGGGACGGTCAACGTGCGCCCGCTGCGCCGGAGTTCGACCTCGAATTCCGTGTTCCCGTCGGACGACGTACGTGGCGCGAACCGTTCGAGACGAACGCCCGGGAAACGCTCCGCGACGGCCGCCATGAGCCCCTCGGGACCGCAGCAGTAGACGACGGCCCCCTCATCGACCTCCAGCGCGTCGAGATCGGGCACGCCCTCGACCATGGTCACCCGGTCGCGGCCCAGCTTCTCGACCTCCTCCAGGAACGGCATCGAGGCACGGTCGCGCCCCGCGTACAGCAGCCGCCAGGGGGTGCTGTCCGGGAGCGAGCGCAGCATCGGCAGCAGCGGGGTGATCCCGATCCCGCCGGCGACGAAGACGTACGACTCCGCCTCGACGAGCGGGAAGCGGTTCCGCGGCCCCCGCACCTCCAGCTCCATGCCCTCCGTCACCTGCTCGTGCACCTCGCGCGAACCGCCCCGCCCGTTCTCGACGAGCCGGGTCGCGACGGTGTACGACGAGGTGTCCTCGGGGTCGCCGCACAGCGAGTACTGCCGGACCAGCCCCGAGGGCAGCACGAGGTCGAGATGCGCGCCGGGCTCCCAGCGCGGCAGGTCCGTTCCCTCCAGCCGGAGTCGTACGACGCCGTCCGCCACCGTCTCGTGCGCGGTGACCAGCAGTCGCAGCGCCCGCGAGCGCGGCCGGCCCGAGGTGGGCTCCTCCAGGGCGGGCAGCGGCCACAGCGGCGAGACCTGGATCCGGCGGCGCAGGGCACCCCGGGTCACCAGCACGGCGCCCGCGAGGAGCGCGACGGTACGCAGCTTCGGCATCACGCGGCCCCCTTCTCCGCCGCCGTGGCCGCCGGGGAGGACGCGAGGTAGGCGACGGCCTGTGCGGTGTCGCCCTCCTGCGAGGGGTGGTAGTCACGGCTCAGATAGCGGGGGATGGACCGGACCATGTCTCCGGCCGAGGGGAGCAGGCCCCGCCGGCCGCGGACGTAGAACTCCTTGAAGGACGCCTTGCCGTCGATGAGGGTCGGGTCGTTCTCCATGAAGAACCGCGTCCCGCGCTGCCACAGGAACACCAGTGCCGTGAAGGCCGTCGCCCAGGTCCGTGCGCGCCGCCGGTAGCTCCCGTCGACGTGCATGAACAACTCGAAGGCCACGGAACGGTGTTCGACCTCCTCCGCGCCGTGCCAGCGGAGCAGGTCCAGCATGGTGGGATCGGCGCCCCGCCGGTCCAGTTCCCCGGCGTTGAGCACCCAGTCGCCGAGGAACGCGGTGTAGTGCTCGATGGCCGCGATGAGCGCGACCCGTTCCATCAGCCACCACCTGCGTGGCCGCCCCGGCGGGAGCGTGCGGTCGCCGAGCAGCTTCTCGAAGAACCAGTCGACCTGCGCGGTGTACGGCGTCGGGTCGAGGCCCTGCTCGCGCAGGTGCGGCAGCACCTCGTCGTGTGCCTGGGAGTGCATCGCCTCCTGGCCGATGAACCCGATGACGTCCGCACGGAGCCGCTCGTCCCGGATGTACGGCAGTACCTGCTTGTACACGTGCACGAACCACCGCTCACCGGCGGGCAGCAGCAGATGCAGCACGTTGATGGTGTGCGTGGTGAAGGGATCGCCCGGCACCCAGTGCAACGGCGTGCCGTCCCAGGAGAAGGACACTTTGCGTGCCTTGAGCGGCACCCGGGCCTGCGTGTTAGACATGGCGTCAATGTACTGAGGGGTAAGCCCGCTGAGAACCCCTGTGACACATCTTGTTTACGCCGGTGTCAGCAACCGGGATCAGTGCAGTCCGCTGATCGTCCGGCCGTTCGCCAGGGTGCCCTTCAGCGTGGCCTGCGCCCCCTGCGTGGCCCGGGCCATCAGCAGCGGACCCTGGCCGGACGCGGTGATCCCGCCCGCGGCACTGATCGTCGCGGTGTCCTTGCCGCCCGCCGCCAGCAGGAACCAGTGTCCGGCCGCGGACTTCCACAGCACCCCGGCCAGCACCTGGGGATCGAGCGGCCCGCAGCCCCGTACGTCCGTGCCCTTGGCGACCACCGCGCCGACCGGCCGGCCCGGCGTGCGGAACTGGGCCAGCGCCGCCGTGCCGTCGCCGCGCCAGGTCTCGGCCCGGGTGCACACCCAGTCCGCGGCGCCGGTGCCGTCGGGCAGTGGCTGCTCCGCGAACTGCCAGGCGTTCACGCTCCGGACGCCCGCCGAGCGCTCGGCCGTGAGCGAGCAGGCGAACGGCGCCCAGGCGCGCAGCCCAGCGGGACCGGACGCGTCCGCGGGCGCGCCGGGCGGGCCCGCGGTCAGCCGGGCCGGGACCAGCTCGCCGAGGTCGGTGGAGACCACGGTGCCCAGGGCGCCGGTCAGCTGGAGCACGGTCCACGAGGTGCAGCGACCGGGCTGGAGCGCCGGGCTGGTCAGCGGTGCGGTGACGCCGCCGGTGAGGGCCAGCGGGGTCGCGGCCGCGGCCGGCTTCATCAGGTTCCGCGCCGCCGCCTTCTTCACCCAGGGCGCGGTCAGGTACCGCACGTTGCCGTCGGAGCGGCCGAGCAGCAGCGCGCTCGCCTCGGCGCCGGTCGCGCCGTCGGCGCGCGCGAGGTCGAGGGCGGCGCCCTCGGTGCCGCTCACCGGCTCGGCGTAGCGGACGATGCGCAGGCCGTCGTAGAGGATCACCACCCGGGCGTTGTCGACCTGGCCCGCGTACAGCAGCTGGGGCGGGCCGGCCGGGCCGCCGGTCTGGGTGCCGGGGGTCGCCGAGACGCGGACCTCGCTGCCGGGGCGGGCCCAGACGGCGAGGGCGCGGCGCAGCAGGCCCTGGTCGCCGGTGAGCGGGCCGCGCGCGGGCCACACGGAGAAGTCGCTGCGTGCGGAGGTCTCCCAGGCGGTGGGCGAGACATGGGTCAGCCGGGCCGGATCGAGGGCGGCCTGGGCGGCCGGGTTCTCGGCGTAGACGGGCGCGGCGGCGCCGTCCGGGCCCCAGCCGTCGCCCGGCAGGGCGACCAGTGCCCCGCACACCGCGAGCGCGGCGGCCGCGGCGAGGACGGCCTTGGTGTGCTGGCGGCGGCGCATCAGGTCGGTGGGCCGGGCCTGGAGCGAGCACGCGTCGAACTCGGCCGAGGCGAGCAGCGCGGGCTGCAGGGGCACGCCGTTCGCCGAGGCCAGCGCGTCGCCCGGGTCCTCGACACCGGCGGCGGACAGCAGCCTGCGCACGTCGGCGTCGGAGAGTTGCTCCAGGCCGCGCAGCACATAGGCGGCGCGGGCCGGGCCGGACAGGGCGGACAGCCGCTGGTCCAGGGCGAGTTCGTCGGCGCCGCCCGAGCGCGGGAACAGCCTCAGGCCCCAGACCTGGGGCAGCAGCGGCGGCAGTTGGGAGAGCCGGGGCAGGCCCTTGCGGGGGGCCGCCGCCTCCAGGGCCGTACGCAGGACACGCTCGCGCAGGAACGCGTACCCGGGGTCGCCCGGCCGGCCCGAGGTCTGGGCCGGGATCGTGGCCGACTGCGGCTTGCGGCCCCGGGGCAGGGCGCGCTGGACGAGGGCGTGTGCGGTCAGCACCCGGCGGCTGCGGCCGAGGCTCGGCGGCAGCACCAGATAGGCGATCCGGACCAGCCGTGGATAGTGCTCGACGAGCGCGGCCTCGGCCTGCTCGACGTCGACCGGGCCGGATTCCCCGGCGGAGGAGGCTGCGTGACGCTGGGCTACATCCTGTGACTGCACGCCATGGAGAACGAGCGGGGCGGCGGTCGGTCACCATCGGATGGGTGATTATCGCATTTGAGCGTACGACGGCCGGGGTCCGTATCCGAAGGAGTCGAGCCATGCTGGGGCCGCGAGGACCGGAGGAACTGATGAGGGTGACACGACTGCTGCTGGGTGCGAGCGCCGTGCTGGCGCTGGCGGGCTGCGGCGCGGGCGGGGAGACCAAGGCGGTCCCGCCCACCGCGACCGGCAGCCTGGAGAGCCTGGCCGCCGAGGTGAGGTGCAAGCCGGACATGCAGACCGACGCCGACACGATCCGGCAGGCCATCTGCACGAACACCGACGGGAAGTTCATCCTCGCCACCTTCTCCACCGACCGCGGCCAGCGCGAGTGGATCAACACCGCCGAGGACTACGGCGGTTTCTACCTCGTCGGCCGCAAGTGGGTCGCCGTCGGTGCCGATGACACCGTCACGGCGCTGCGCGGCACGCTCGGCGGGGACGTGGAGATCGGCGCGAACCACTCCGCGCACTCCTCCGCGCACTCCGGGCACGGCGGCTGAGCGCTGAGCACAGCTGAGCACACGGGAAGGCCGGTGACGGGAGGGGGGCTCCGTCACCGGCCTCGTCGTGTGGCCCGTGTCAGGGCCTCACGTGCGGCATCACGCGCAGTTCCGGCCGCTGTTGAGGCAGTTGGCGATCTTGTTGGCCAGACCGCCGGTCGTGACGCTGATGAAGTCGTCGTGGTCGGTGATCGCCTTGTGCAGCTCCTCCGGGAAGCCGTCGACCGCGTAGGCGTTCTTCACCGTGCCGTTCGCCTGGATGACGGGCTGCGGCACGTTGTAGACCAGGCGCATCGTCAGCTGCGGGATCGCCTTGAAGCCGTTCGGGCAGACCCCGCTCGCGGGATCGGCGAAGGCCACGTGCGTGCGGTGGTTGGCGCTGTCGATGTTCTGGCCGTCCCAGCAGCTCTGGAAGGCGAACGAGCGCACCACCTGGCTGCCCTGCGGACAGATCGGGTACTTGTCCGTCAGCTGCACCTTGTTCTCGAAGCCGGTGCAGCTCCAGTGCGCGTTGGCGTTGGCCGGGCCGTTGACGAAGGCCTTGGCGTCACCGGTGATGATCCGCAGGAACTGCGGCATCGCGACGACCTTGCTCGCCGGCGAGCCGACGTACTTGATCTGCGCCTGCTGGGCGACCAGGATCTTGCCGACGTTGAGGTCCTTGCCGCCGCCGTCGGCGTTCGCGTCCTTCTCCTGCGTGCCGTCCTGCTCGCGGATGACCGGCCAGTAGTACGCCGACAGGTCGTTGCGGTTCTGGCAGCTGGTGCCGCCCTGCAGGAAGGTCTGGTTGCTGGAGAACGCGTTGACCTTCTGGTTGCCCACGTAGTCGTGCACGTGGTGGGCGCCGTTGGTCACACCCGGCGCGACGATCACGTTGTCGCTGTTGTGGTTCTGGTTCGCGTTCACGCCGCAGCGCGTGGTGAACGTGCCCGTCGAGGCGTTCTGCTGCTTGGCCGGCTTGCCCTGGACGTTGGGCGCCACCTTCGTGATGTCCACGAAGTCCGCCGCGGCCGGGCCGTCACCGCCCTGCCCGCCGTTGTTGCCCTGCTGCTGACCGCCCTGCTGCTGGCCGCCGTTGTTGTTCTGCTGGCCGCCGTTGTTCTGCTGACCGCCGGTCTGGCCGTTGTTCTGGCCGCCGGCGTTGGTCTGGTTGGCGGACTGCGTCGTGCAGGCGGCGAGCTGGGACAGCGCGGTGTTGAACTGCCCGCCGACCCGCTGGATGTCGATCCGGATCCGGTCGATCGTCGCCGCGCGCTTGTCCTTGAGCGGACCGACGATCGCGTTCTGCACGAAGCTCGGGTCGTTCGTCTGCGCCTGCCGGGTGGAGGCGAGCCGGTTGTACGCCTCGGTGATCTGCTTGTCGAGGGTGGCCAGCTCGGTCGCCACGCCCTGGCGGGCCCGCCAGGGCACGTTCGTCAGCTTCTGGCCGACGTCCGGGCAGGAGATGGTCGCGACCTGCGCCGTCGCGGCCTTCGTCTGGTTGCCTCCCCATGTCTGGTTGTTCGACTCATGCGCGGAGGCATAGAAGTTCGCCCAGATCAGCCCGCCCCCACCGAGCGCTAGGGCCGCCGCCCCGGCAAGGGCCTTGGTGGCCAGCGGCGTACGGCGTTTTCGTATGTTGCGTCCCATGGAACTCCTCTGACTTCCTTGCGGGGCAGCATCGAGGCGCCCGACAGGAGTGAAGCGGCGCCCTTGTGTACGGACGCCGCCCCAGAGGTGTTCACCGGTCTCACAAATTCCTCGTAGAAACAGGTGAGTTGGCAGGTCACAGACGTCGACTCCGGCCGCGTCAGCGGTCCTGGTCGAGGTGGGCGAGCACCGCCAGCACGCGCCGGTTGTCGTCGTCCGACACCTCCAGTCCCAGTTTGGCGAAGATGTTGGAGGTGTGTTTGGCGATGGCCCGTTCCGTCACCACGAGCTGGGCGGCGATGCCCGCGTTCGACCGGCCCTGCGCCATCAGCTCCAGCACCTCCCGCTCACGCGGGGTGAGCCGGGCGAGCGGCCGGTCCTCGGCGGAGCGCCGGGCCAGCAACTGCTGGATCACCTGCGGGTCCATCGCCGTACCGCCGGCCGCGACCCGCCGTACCGCGTCGATGAACTGCTCGGCGTCGAACACCCGGTCCTTCAGCAGATAGCCGATCCCGCCGGTGCCGTCCGCGAGCAGCTCGCGCGCGTACAGCTGCTCCACGTGCTGGGAGAGCACCAGCACCGGCAGCCCGGGCCGCGCCCTGCGGGCGGCGAGCGCGCACTGGAGCCCCTCGTCGGTGTGCGTGGGCGGCAGCCGGACGTCGACCACGGCGATGTCCGGCTCCGACTCGGCCAGCGCGCGGGTGAGTTCGGGGCCGGTCTCGACGGCGGCCGCGATCTCGAAGCCGAAGGCCGTCAGCATCCGGACGAGCCCGTCGCGCAGCAGGAAGAGGTCTTCGGCTAGGACAACACGCACGGGATCTCCATGGTCACCATGGTGGGGCCGCCCGCGGGACTGCTGACGGCCAGGACGCCGTCGAATGTACCGAGCCGGCGCTCGACCCCGGCGAGCCCCGACCCGGCGCCGATCGCCGCCCCGCCCCGGCCGTTGTCGGTGACCGTGATCCGCAGCCGGCCGTCGGTGTGGTGCAGGCCGGCCCAGATCCGGTCGGCGCCGGAGTGCTTGACGGCGTTGGTGAGCACCTCGCTCACCGCGAAGTAGGCCGCCGACTCCACCGGGGCGTCCGCACGGCCCGGCAGCTCCACGGCCACCTCGGCCGGCAGCGGCAGCCGCAGCGCCAGCGCCCGTACCGCGTCGCCGAGTCCGCGCTCGGCGAGGACCGGCGGATGGATCCCGCGCACCAGGTCGCGCAGCTCCTCCAGGGCCTCGGCGGAGTTCCTGCGGGCCTGCGCGAGCAACTGCTTGGCCTGCGCCGGGTCGTGCTCCACCAGCATCTCGATCGTGCCGAGGTCCATGCCCATGGCGACCAGCCGGGCCTGGGCGCCGTCGTGCAGGTCGCGCTCGATGCGGCGCAGCTCGGCCGCGGAGGTGTCCACGGCGTCCCGCCGTGTCTCGGTCAACACCCGTACCCGCTCGGCGAGTTCGGCGTCGCCGCCGAGCACCGCCCGGGCCAGCCGGAAGTGGGCCGTCAGCGTGCGCGGGGTGTACCGGTAGGCGGCGACGAGGAGCGGGGCGGCGAGCACGGCCGCGCCGAACGCGCTGGTCAGGCCGGTGACCGGCACGAAGGCGTACCAGTAGGGGGTCCCGTCGGCCGGCACGTACGCCCGCCACAGCCCGGCCGGCAGCAGGAGCCCCTCGACCGGGTAGAACACCAGCAGGGCCGGCAGCAGCGCGGTGACGAAGCCCGCCGTGAAGAGCACCGGCAGCCACAGCACGTCGCGCCGGACCTGCGGGTCGGCCAGCAGCCGGAAGGTGCGGGTCCACGGCCGGGTCCCGGCCGGGACGGGCCGGTAGACGGCCGGGACCCGTATCCCGCACCACTGCTCCGCGAGCCTGCGGTGCACGTCCGCCAGGGCACGCACCCCGGTCAGGACCACGGGAGTCGTGAACAGCCCGATGCCGAGCGGGACGAAGGCGACGGAGAGGAGCGTCAGGACGAGGAACGCCACACCGAGGGGCAGCACGGTCACGGCCAGCGTCAGGCCCTGAACGGCGGCCAGCAGGACCCCGCGTGTCCGCTCCCGGAACGTGCCGTGACTGATGTCGGTGTTCATGGCACCAGTGTCGCCGAGACCCCTGCCGCAGTCAGTCGCCCGAAGTCCCCTCCTCGGGGGTGGTGCCAGGTACACCCCCGGCCGCGGCCAGCACCTTCGCCTCCGTCTGCGGATCGAGGCCGTTGCCCGTCCGGTCCGGCCGGACCGGCGCCACGCCGCCGATCGCCGTCAGCCACCGCCAGGTGTCGGCGACGGTCTCGGCGGCCGGCCGGCAGCTGAGCCCGGTGGCCAGCGCCCGGGAGACGTCCGTGCGGTGGGCGGCGGCGTACAGTTCGCTCTCCGGCGGCACCCACACCGGCAGCTGGGTCCAGGGCTCGATCCCGGCGGCCAGGATCGTCTCCGGGTCGGTCCAGCGCAGCTCGGCGTCCGCGCCCGTGACCCGGACACAGCTGTCGAGCAGCTCGCCCATGGTGGTGTGCCCCGGCGGACCGATCAGGTCGTACGGCCCGCTCAACCCCTGCCGGAGCGCGCCGAGGAGCCAGCCGGCCAGGTCGCGGGCGTCGATGAACTGCACCGGCAGCTCGCGCGGGCCGGGGGCCAGGACGGGGCCGCCGCGCGCGATCCGGTTCAGCCACCAGGGCAGCCGGCCGACGTTCTCGTACGGGCCGAGGATCAGCCCGGCCCGCACCAGCAGCGAGGCGTCCGCGCCGAAGGCCTCGGCGGCGGCCAGCTCGCCGCCCCGCTTGTCCCTGGCGTAGTCCGTCGGCCCCGCGTCGGCAGCGGCGCCCTCGACCACCGCCGCGCCGGGCCCGCCCGTGGTGGGCCAGGGCCAGGCGTACACCGACCGGCTGGAGACGTACGCGTACCGCGCGGCACGGTCCCGCAGCAGCCGTGCCGCCGCGAGCACGGCACGCGGCTGCGCCGACCAGGTGTCGACGACCGCGTCCCAGCCGCCCGGCTCGGCGGCGAGGGCCGCGAGGCCGTCGGGAGCGGTGCGGTCGCCGTGCAACGACCGCACCCCGGACGGCGGTTGGCGCCGTCCCCGGTGGAAGACGGTCACCTCCCAGCCGCGCGCCACGGCGGCCTCGGCCACCGCCCGTCCCACGAACTCCGTACCGCCCAGCACCAGAAGCCTCATGCCGCTGATCGTGCCCGGTCCGGGCGGGCGGCGGTACGGGACTCTGCCGAGGGCAGAGCCGGGGGAGGGTCAGTGGCCGGTCGGCGGGGTGTACTTGTAGCCGACCCGGCGCACCGTCTGGATCGTCTGCCGGTACTGCGCGCCCAGCTTGCGGCGCAGCCGGGCGATGTGCACGTCGACGGTGCGGCCGTCGCCGACGTGGCCGTAGCCCCACACCGTGGTGACCAGCTGGTCGCGGGTGTGTACCCGGTGCGGGTGGGCCACCAGGTGGGCCAGCAGCTCGAACTCCAGGTAGGTCAGGTCGAGTTCGCGGCCCGCGACGTCGGCGGTGCGCTGCACGGGGTCGATCCGCACCAACTGCTCGGCGCCGGCCCCGGTCTCGCCGTGTCCGGCCTCGGCCTGCTCGGTCTCGGCCGGCTGCTCCGGCAGCGCGACCGGCAGGAACGGCGGCCGCTGGTCGGCCGGGACCAGCACCAGGTAGCCGACCATCGGCGGCTGGCCGGGCAGGGTGGGCAGGGTGTGCTGCGGCGCGGGCAGCCAGGTGGCGCCGGGCGGCAGGACGTCCGGGACCTCGATCACCTCGTCCCGGTCGACGGCGCGCAGCCGGTGCCGGGCGGGAGCGGTGAGGGAGGTGGCGGACGAGAGGGAATGAGTGGTCGCCATGAGAGGTCAGCTCTTTCGCGCGAGAGGTTCGTCAGGAAGGGCGACGGCCGCGATTCGTGGTCGGGCGCGCCGGCGGGACGTACGTCGTTTCGCGCTGGCCGGAAGGCCGGGGGTTACGGCTCTACAGGGCCCGCGCGTCGGTCGCGCGACAACACACCCGGTCGAAGTCGTGGTGCTGACGGGAAGGCCAGAAGGGCTCAAGGTCGTGGCGACCTGTCGCGGTGCACTTCTGGGAACTGGCCATGCACCCATTGAAGCAGACGCGGCCGCCGACGAGGACCCTCCTCTCACTGCGTGGACGCTTCCTTGGCGGGAAGTTGACGTCGGCCCCGTGCGTGATACGCGACAGGGGCGCCCGCCGGAATGGCGGGCGCCCCTGGGTGCGTGTGTGGGGGATCAGACCTGGCCGGCCTTCTCCAGGGCGGAGCAGCAGGTGTCCACGAGCAGGCGGGTCACCACGTACGGGTCGACGTTGGCGTTCGGGCGGCGGTCCTCGATGTAACCCTTGCCGTCCTTCTCGACCTGCCACGGGATACGGACCGAGGCGCCGCGGTCGGAGACGCCGTAGGAGTACTCGTCCCACGGGGCGGTCTCGTGCAGGCCGGTCAGGCGCTCGTCGATGCCGGCGCCGTAGTTCTTGACGTGGTCCAGCGGCTTGGAGCCCTCGCCGAGCGACTCGCACGCGGTGATGATCGCGGCATAGCCCTCGCGCATCGCCTTCGTGGAGAAGTTGGTGTGCGCGCCCGCGCCGTTCCAGTCGCCCTTGACCGGCTTCGGGTCGAGGGTCGCCGAGACGCCGAAGTCCTCGGCGGTGCGGTACAGCAGCCAGCGGGCCACCCACAGCTGGTCGGAGACCTCCAGCGGGGCGAGCGGGCCGACCTGGAACTCCCACTGGCCCGGCATGACCTCGGCGTTGATGCCGGAGATGCCGAGACCGGCCTTCAGGCAGTTCTCCAGGTGGGCCTCGACGACGTCGCGGCCGAAGATCTCGTCGGCGCCGACGCCGCAGTAGTAGCCGCCCTGCGGGGCCGGGAAGCCGTTCTCGGGGAAGCCGAGCGGGCGGGTGCCGTCGAAGAAGGTGTACTCCTGCTCGATGCCGAAGACCGGCTCCTGCGCGGCGAACCGCTCGGCGACCTCGGTGAGCGCGGCACGGGTGTTGGACACGTGCGGCGTCATGTCGATGTCGAGGACCTCGCACAGCACCAGGATGTCCTCGCCGCCGCGGATCGGGTCCGGGCAGGTGAAGACCGGCTTGAGCACGCGGTCCGAGGCGTGGCCCTCGGCCTGGTTGGTGGAGGAGCCGTCGAAGCCCCAGATCGGCAGCGCGTCGAGACCGGCCGGAGAACCCGCGATGATCTTCGTCTTGGAACGGAGCTTCGCCGTCGGGGCGGTGCCGTCGATCCAGATGTACTCGGCCTTGAAGGTCACGGGGCCACTTCCTTCGGGTGGGTCGGGCGCACTTGTCGCGGGTGCTGCGGTGCTGCGGTGCTGCGGGTGGCTGCGGCGCCACGGCACCGGGGCGCCGCGTCGATCTCGCGGGCAGCCTCGCAACAGGCGATTTCTCGTCCGTTGCCCTTGTGTGAACCCCGTGTTACCTGATGTTTCTGTGCCGCGTCTCACGCGGTGAGGCGCTACCGTGCGGCGGTGGACTTCCGGGACGCATACGACAGGGTGCCGGCCAAGTGGCCCGCCGACCGCGAGGCGCCGACCGTCCGCACCCCTTCGGGGACACCCGCGTCAACTCCTGCGGCCCGCGCGACGCACCCCCGCTGCTCCTGCCCCCGGGCGGCGGGGCGGCCACCTCCGTCTCCTGGTACGGCCAGGCCGCCGCCCTCGCCCGCGTCCGCCGGGTGTACGCCGCCGACCTGATCGGCGCCCCCGGCCTGAGCGTCCCGGCCGCCGACCGTCACCCCCGTACGGTCGCCGATCTGTCCGCCTGGCTGGACGCCCTGCTCGACGGCCTGGGCGCCGACGAGGCCGGCCTGGGCGCGTACTCGTACGGCGGCTGGATCGCCCTGCACCACACCCTGCGGGCGCCCGGCCGGGTACGCCGCCTGTTCCTCCTGGACCCGACCCAGTGTTTCGCCGGGTTCAAGGCGGCGTACCTGCTGCGCGCCTGCCGATGCTGCCGCGTCCCTCACCCCGCCGGGTCCGGGCCTTCGTGGAGGGAGACCGGAGCGGGGGCGCCGCTCGACCCGGACCGGCTCGCCCTCCAGGAGGCGGGCGCGGGCTTCCCGGCCCGCAGGCCGGTCACGGGGCCGCGCCCGGCGCCGGACGCGCTGCGCGCGCTCAGGACGCCGGTCCTGCTGCTCGTGGCCGCGAACAGCAGGACCCTCCCCCACTCTCGACTTCGCTCAAGCGGGGGGACCCCCATCCCGCGCGAGGTGGCGGTCGGGGCCGCCGGGCTGCTGCCGCGCGTGGAGACGGCGGTCCTGCCGGGCGTCTCCCATCACGCGCTGCCCCAGTCGGCGCCGGCCGGCCTGGCGGGCCGTATCACCGCGTTCCTGTCTGCCGACTGATGCTCCCCGGCCTCACCCCACCTTCTCGATCAGCGCGTGACGGATGAGGAACTTGCCCGATTCCCGGACCTGTTCGAAGGCCGCGTTGTTCAGCAGGACACAACTGCCGGAGACCGAGGTGACCTTCACCGTCGTGGACTTCTTGTTGTCCAGGTTGGTGACCTTCAGGGTCGTCCCCGCCGGGAACCGGTCGCTGGACGCGGCCGGGGCGCCGCCCTCGCCGGAGAGCGTGACGGTGGAGCCGTTGCAGACCTGCTGCCCGGAGGCGGCGGCACCACCGGCACCACCGGCACTACCGGCGCCGCCGCTCCCGGCGGCGGACTGCGAGGGCTGTGCGCTCGGCTGGGCACTGCCGGACTGCTGCCCCGCGCCCTGCTGTGCCGACTGGGAGCCCTGAGCCGACTCCCCAACGGTGCAACCGGCCGCCTTCTGCTGGACCTTGATCTGCGCGATGACCGCCTGCCGGTTGGCGATCCGGGCCGCCGACTGGGCGTCCGGGGCGGCCTGCTGCCCGGCGATGAACCGTTCGTTGTTGCCGAGGGCCGTGGCGAGCCCCTGGCAGACGGTCGAGTTCCCGGCGGACAGGGTCTTCGCGTTCTGCGCGGTCTGGGCGGCGTTGGACGTGGTGGCGAGCGCGAAGGCCCCGCCGCCCGCCACCGCCGCGGCACCGACGAGCAGTGCGATCGTCTTCTTCGGACCGAGAGTTCGCCTGCGCGACATGCGCGCCTCCTGTAAGAGGTAGGGGAGCGTACGTCGCTATGTACGAGATACCGAACGAGGTGACTCAGCGACCACGGGAGCCGCTGAAGTGACCTGCGCCACACGGGACTTGCTGTCGGCTCAGCCCTTGTTGTGCGAGAGGGCCTCGCGTACGGCGTCCTCGGTGCGGGCCACCAGGGCCGTTCCGTCGTCGGCGGTGATGATCGGGCGCTGGATGAGCCGGGGGTGCTCGGCGAGGGCGGTGATCCACCGCTCGCGCGTGCCGGCGTCCTTCGCCCAGTCCTTGAGCCCCAGTTCCTTGGCGTCGGCCTCCTGGGTGCGGGTGATGTCCCACGGTTCGAGGTTCAGCCGGTCGAGCACGGCCCTGATCTCGTCGGCACCGGGCACGTCGTCCAGGTAGCGCCGGACGGTGTACTCGGCCCCCTCGGCGTCGAGCAGGCTGATGGCACTGCGGCACTTGGAGCAGGCCGGATTGATCCAGATTTCCATGCGGACACGGTACGCGCCCCGGATCAGGAGCCGGTCCAGCGCCGGCGGCTGCCACTGGGGGAGCACGTGATGGGCGTACCGCTCGCGTCGGTCGTCGCGGCCCCGTGGTCGCTGTTGCGGCAGAACTCGCCCGCCGCGTAGCAGTTGCCTGCGGCGGAGACGATCGAGCAGGTCCCGGTGCTGCCGGTGGTGCTGCCGGTGTCGAGGGTGGAGTCGTCGGTGCCGGCCGTCGCCGTCCTGGTGACGGTCACTGTCGGTGCGGGTGTGGGCTCGGCGGTCCTGGTGACCGTGACGGCGGGCTTGGGCGCGGCCGTCACGGTGGCGGTGACGGTCGGCCCTCGATGCGGCGGTAGTCCTCACGGTGTCGTCGTGGGCGCCGCACCGTCCGGCGGCCGAGCCGATCACCAACAGGAGGACGCAGCCGACCCAGACGCGCTTGCGCTTGAGCAGGGGGCGGATGTCCACGGGCCGTGGCGCGGGCGCAGCGGTGTGCGGGTAGTTCATGCCGTCCCCCCTTTGTTCGAATTTCTGCAGCCCCACATGCATCGTGAAAACCGTAGGTGACACGACGACAATTCCCTTGTTCACCTGGATGTTTGCCGGGCTCCGCGGGCTCCCTCGATGTCAGTGCCCGGCAGTAGACTGGAGGCAGTGTTCGAGGGTGTCGCCGGGCTGTCCGGTAGGCGCCCTGACCGCGACAGGAGGATGCCTGTGCCCGCTGCCGCCCTGAGGCCGAAGCCGTCCCGGACCCAGTCCACCGCCCAGCACCCCGTGCTGTTCGACTCGCCCGTCCAGCCCGTGACGAAGCGCCCGCTGCCGGCCGGACGACCGCGCCAGTGGTACGTCACGCACAACCGCCGGCTGAAGGCCATGCGCCTCGCCATAGCCCTGCTCGACTCCGGCGTCTACCTCCCGTCCCAGGCCTCCGACGCCGCGATCCGCACCACGGCGGAGGACATCGGCATGCGCCCGCCGTCCGACACGACCTGCCACATGGTCCGGGCGTTCATGCGCTACAACCGCTGAGACCGGCCGCACCCGACCGCACACCGGGTGCCCGCGCCATCGGCGGGCACCCGGTCCGCGCTCACGTCGGCGCGGCCGTGAGCCGCTCCACGAACGCCCGCCGGTGCGCGGGATGCTCCCGGAACCACAGGCCCAACCGGTGCTCCGCGTCCGCGAGTTCGAAGCGGGAGCAGCGGGCGCGTGCCGACAGCGCGTCCTGGAGGGCCTGCGTCACGGCCGGCGGGATGACCGTGTCGTCGCCCGGCACGGCCGGCACCATCCGGCCCCCGTAGGTACGTCTCCAGCGCCCGCGACCGCCGCCGGCTGTCCGGCGTACGGATGATCTCGCTGAACCGTCCCTGGCGGTTCTCGAACGGCACCTCCCGGGCCTCGGGCGCGTAGACGGCGGGCGAGCACAGGCCGACGGCCCTCACCCGCGGCCCGTAGTGCCGTACGAGACCGGCGACCGTCTCGCCGCTCATGCTGAACCCAAGGAGTCGTCCGCCGGAGCGTGCGCGTCGAGCGCCGCCACCGCCTGCTCGAACCGCCGCCGCAGGCTCAGCTCGGCGAGCTGCCCGTGCTGTCGCCGTGGCCCGAGAGGTCGAAGGCCAGGGCCTGGCAGCCGTGCCCCGTGAACGCGTCGAGCAGCGGCAGGAGCCGCTCCTTGCTGCCGTTTCCCGCACCGTGCAACAGCACCGCCGTGGCCCGCCCGGGGGTGCCGGCGCGCGGCGGGCGGAAAACGGGGTGCGGGCGCGGTCGTGGGCTCCCTACCCTGAACAAACGGCGCGAAGCCGACACACCCCACCCCCGCCACACTCACCCCACGGAGGTCCGTCATGCGTGGCATCATCGCGACCGGGACCCTCGTCCTGGTGATCCTCGGATTCGGAAACCATCTCTGGTGGCTGGCCGCCGTCGCGCTGCTCTACCTGTACGCGACGCTCGCGGGACACGGACGCGGTGCGCCCGGCCCGCCCCCGCCCACCGGCACGGGCACCCCGCCCCCGCCCGACAGCTACCGCGCCTACCGCGACCGCCGGGACCGGCAGGCCAGGTGGGAGCGGCGCTACCGCCGGGAGCGGCCCTTCGAGACCCTCCGGCAGGAGAAGCAGAAGAGCAGGTGAGCGCCGGCGTCCCCGGTCACAGGCCGGGGGCGCCCCACACCGGGAACCAGCGGCTCAGATCCTGCTCGATGCGCAGGTCGTTCGCGAGGGCCGCCTTCACCTGGAGTTCCAGCGCGCTGTCCCGCCGCTCCCCGCCGCCGGGGACGGGAGCGAAGGGGTAGAACGTGCCCCGCTTGTAGAGGTAGACCAGCGCCAGTGTGCGGCCGGCGTCGTCCCGGAACGCGGCCAGCGAGCACAGCAGCTGCGGGCCGAAGCCGTTGACCTCCATCGCGCTGTTCACCGCGTGCAGATCGTTGACCAGCTGCACCAGCTGGTCCGGGGTCCGCTCGGACACCAGCCACGAGTAGCCGTACGTGTCCCGCTCCAGCTTCACCGGCGGGCCCGTGCGGTCGGTGTCCGCGTCCAGCAGCGCCTGCACCTCCCGGTGGGTCTGCTCGAAGGCCGCCCCCTCCACCGTGGCGAAGCACACCGCCCCGCCCCCGGTGGGTGTGAAACCGGCCGCGGCCTCAAGGGTCACGGCCGCCGAGGGCAGCGCGAAGAGCTGATCCAGATCGGGCGCGACCGGTTTCGTACGGCCCAGCAGGATGTCCAGCAGCCCCAATGCTCAGCCCGCCTTCCCGGGAGTGGTGGCCTCGCCCAGCTCCGCCGAGATCCGACCCAGCTGCTCCAGGCGCTGCTCCAGGGTCGGGTGGGTGGAGAAGAACCGCTCCAGGCCCGGCTCCTTGCCCTTGGCCGGGGTGAAGAAGAACGCGTTGAACGCCTGGGCCGTGCGCAGGTCCTTGGTCGGGATCCGGGCGATGTCCCCGGAGACCTTGGTCAGCGCCGAGGCGAGGGCCGAGGGGCGGCCGGTGAGATGCGCGGCCGCGCGGTCCGCCGCCAGCTCCCGGTACCGCGACAGGGCACGGATCAGCATGAAGCTGATCGCGTACACCGCCACCGAGACGGCCAGCACGGCGCCCATGACGGCCGCCGTGTTCTGGTCCCGGCGGCCCCCGAAGAGGCCCGAGTAGAGGGCGAACCGGACGATCAGGCCGGCCAGCACGCCGAGGAAGGACGCGATCGTGATCACGGCGACGTCCTTGTGCGCCACGTGCGACAGCTCGTGCGCCAGCACGCCCTCCAGCTCGGCGGGCTCCAGCCGCCGCAGCAGGCCCGTCGTCACGCAGACCACCGCGTGATCGGGGTTCCGCCCGGTCGCGAACGCGTTCGGCATGTCCATCTCGGACACGGCGACGACCGGCTTGGGCATGTCCGCGATCGCACACAGCCGGTCCACGACCGCGTGCAACTCGGGATACTCCTCGCGCTCCACGACCCGACCGCGCATCGCGAACATGGCGATCTTGTCGGAGAACCAGAACTGGGCCACGAACATCGCCCCGACCACGACGACGACCAGCACCCAGGACCTCAGCAGCACGATCAATGCCGCGACGAAGCCCACGTACAGCAGCCCGAGCAGGAACATCGTGAGTCCCATGCGCACGGTCAGCCGTCGGTCGCTCCGGAACCGGCTCTGCATCTTGCATCACCCCGCAGTCACGCACTCGTCCCGCAGTCCAGTGTGCACCTGCCGCATGCCATGAAGCGGTCCCGAACGAGCCTAGGCGCGGCAAAGGCTGCCTGTGAGCGCCCCTCCCGGTACGCGCAGTGAGCTCTGCCCCTACGAGGAGGAGCTGAACTGCGAGAGCGCGATCAACGCCATCACCGCGACCACACAGCCGACCACCACGGCCGTCGACGCCCACGACGCCCGGCGCGGCGCCGCGTCCGGGTCGGCGCGGAAGGGCGCCGGGTCCGGCGGGTTCTCCTTCCAGCGGGCGGCGAGCATCCGCGCCCGGGCCGAGGGCTCCTTGTGCTCGGCGGACTCCGCCCACCGGTGATCGAACTCCCGCTCCCAGTCGTCCTGTTGCGACATCCCCGTTCAACCTCTCTCGTCCGTCAGGGTCAGGAGGGATGATCCCCCGAAAGGAGGAAGCCTGGGAAGCGGAAAAGGTTGCGCTCAGGCCAGCGACGCGGCCGACGGTACGACGACGCCGTAGAGGTCCGCGACCGTGGCGAGCGCGCTGTGGTGGAGCTGGGCGGCCCCGACCCCGGCGACCGGGGTGGTGAGCGGGCGGGTGGCACAGGCGTCGGCGACGACCGTGGGGCGGTTGCCGCGCAGGAAGGCGCCCTGGGCGGTGAAGGCGACGCACATGTGGGTCATGAAGCCCGCGAGGATCACGTCCTGGTGCCCGGCGGCGTCCACGTGCGCGGCCAGGTCGGTGTCCCGGAACGCGTCCGGCGTCTTCTTGACCACCACCGGCTCGCCCTCGGCCGGCGCGACCCGCGGATGGATCGCGCCGATCTCGGCCCGGATGTCGTACGGCGTCCCCGGGCCGCCGTCGTTGACGACGTGCACGACCCTCGCCCCGGCCGACCGGGCCCGCGCCAGCAGTTCGGCCCCGGCGTCGAGGGCGGCCTCCCAGCCCGCCAGTTCCATGACGCCCCGGGTGTAGGTGTTCTGGTAGTCGATGAGGATCAGCGTCGCACCGGCGAGCGAGGCCGGGGTCTGATCGAAGCCGTTGAGGTCACGCAGTGTCGTCGAAGTCATGACCCTCACGCTATGAGCGGCTCCCGGATGGCGGCAATGTCAGGTAACTTGCAGATTCGGACATCGGTCGGCCGTCGGTCGGCACCGAAGGGGAGCGGGGGACCGTATGGGTGGTGTCGAGCGGTTCATCGTCGTGCTGCTCTTCGACGGCGTCGACCTGCTCGACGTCACCGGCCCGCCGGAGGTGTTCGCGCTGCTGCGCCGCGAGACGGACGAGGCGGCCGGCTGCCGGGTCGTCCTCGCCGCCGAGACCCTGGACCCGGTCACCACGTCGGCCGGGGTGCGTGTGCTGCCCGACGTCACGTGCGAGGAGGCCGCCCGGCGCACCATCGACACCCTGCTGGTGCCCGGCGCGGTCGAGGTCGACGGGGAACGCCGGGTGCGGGCCCTGACCGACGAGGGCGTGGTCCGCTGGGTGCGGACGCTCGCCGGACGCTCCCGGCGCGTCGCCTCCGTCTGCGTGGGCGCGCATCTGCTCGCCGCCGCCGGACTGCTCGACGGCAGGCGGGCCACGACCCACTGGTCGACCGCGCGGCAACTGGCCGACGAGCACCCGGCCGTACGGGTCGACGCCGACCCGATCTTCCTGCGCGACGGCACCGTGTGGACCGGCGCGGGCATCACCGCCTGCCTCGATCTGACCCTCGCGCTGGTCGCCGAGGACTTCGGCGAGGCCGTCGCGCTGCGCGTGGCCCGGCAGCTGGTGATGTACCTGAAGCGGCCGGGCGGCCAGAGCCAGTTCAGCGTGCCGATCGAGCCCGTCTCGACCACGCGCCGCATGGACGACCTGCGCCGGTACGTCGACCGGCACGCCACCGGCCGGCTCACGGTCGCCGACCTCGCCGCCCACGCGCACGTCAGCGAGCGCCAGCTGACCCGGCTGTTCAAGTCCGAGCTGGACACGACCCCGGCCGCCTACATCGAGTCCGCCCGTGTCCAGGTGGCCCGGGGCCGCCTGGAGTCCACCGACGACACTCTCGACCGGGTGGCCTCGGCCTGCGGCTTCCAGACGGTCGACACCCTCGTCCGAGCGTTCCGCCGCCGCCTGGACACGACCCCGACGGAGTACCGCAACCGCTTCCGGCACACGGGCCGGACATGAGCGAGGCCCCCCGGCACGAGCCGAGGGGCCTGCTGATCCCGGGGGATCCGTCTGTCACACGTCGAAGTACAGCTCGAACTCGTGCGGGTGCGGACGCAGCTGGAGCGGCGCGATCTCGTTGGTGCGCTTGAGGTCGATCCACGTCTCGATCAGGTCCGGCGTGAAGACGTCGCCCTGGAGGAGGAACTCGTGGTCGGCCTCCAGCGAGTCGAGGACGGCCGGGAGGGAGGTCGGGACCTGGGCGACGTTCGCGTGCTCCTCGGGAGCCAGCTCGTACAGGTCCTTGTCGATCGGCTCGGCCGGCTCGATCTTGTTCTTGATGCCGTCCAGGCCCGCGAGGAGCAGGGCCGAGAAGGCGAGGTACGGGTTGCCGGAGGAGTCGGGCGCGCGGAACTCGACGCGCTTGGCCTTCGGGTTGGAGCCCGTGATCGGGATGCGCATGGCCGCGGAGCGGTTGCGCTGCGAGTACACCAGGTTGATCGGCGCCTCGAAGCCCGGCACCAGGCGGTGGTACGAGTTCACCGTCGGGTTGGTGAAGGCCAGCAGCGACGGGGCGTGCTTGAGGATGCCGCCGATGTAGTAGCGGGCGGTGTCCGACAGGCCCGCGTAACCGGCCTCGTCGTAGAACAGCGGGTCGCCGTTGCTCCACAGCGACTGGTGCACGTGCATGCCCGAGCCGTTGTCGCCGAAGATCGGCTTCGGCATGAAGGTCGCGGTCTTGCCGTTGCGCCAGGCCACGTTCTTCACGATGTACTTGAAGAGCTGGAGGTCGTCGGCGGCGGCGAGCAGCGTGTTGAACTTGTAGTTGATCTCGGCCTGGCCGGCGGTGCCCACCTCGTGGTGCTGGCGCTCGACCTTCAGACCCTGCCGGTCCAGCTCCAGGGAGATCTCGGCGCGCAGGTCGGCGAAGTGGTCGACCGGCGGGACCGGGAAGTAGCCGCCCTTGTAGCGGACCTTGTAGCCGCGGTTGTTCTCGACGGCGCCGGTGTTCCAGGCGCCCGCCTCGGAGTCGATGTGGTAGAAGGACTCGTTCGCCGAGGTGGCGAAGCGCACGCTGTCGAAGACGTAGAACTCGGCCTCGGGGCCGAAGTACGCGGTGTCCGCGATGCCGGTCGACGCGAGGTAGGCCTCGGCCTTCTTCGCCACGTTGCGCGGGTCACGGGAGTACTGCTCGCCCGTGATCGGGTCGTGGATGAAGAAGTTGACGTTGAGGGTCTTGTCCCGGCGGAACGGGTCGATCCGGGCCGTGGACAGGTCGGCGCGCAGCGCCATGTCGGACTCGTGGATGGCCTGGAAACCACGGATCGACGATCCGTCGAAGGCCAGCTCCTCGTCGGGGTCGAACGCCTCGACGGGCACCGTGAAGTGCTGCATGACGCCCGGCAGGTCGCAGAAGCGGACGTCGACGAACTTGACGTCCTCGTCCGCGATGAACTTCTTGGCCTCGTCGGCGTTCTGGAACATCCAGCTCCTCCTACTCCCGACCGTCCTCGCCGGGGTGGTAGATCGTTCGTGCGGCCAGTGCGGTGGCACACGCTGGTCTCGACCCTAGGGACGGGTGATTTCTCGGGCGTGACCCATTTGTTTCGCAGAAGTTAACCGGCCACCTGTCCACCGTAGCCCCGACACACCCCTCGGCACAGGGCTCGCGGCCGGGCGCAGTACCGTTGACGGGTGGACAACAGGCAGGCAATCGGATCATGGCTCTCCGGGCCCCGCGAAGCCATGGAAGACGCCGGCGCGGACTTCGGCCACCGGGGTGAACAGCTCGGTCTCCCGCAGGACGGGCCGAACTCGATCGCCCGGCCCGGCCGGCGCCTGGGCGCCCTCGCCGTGGACTGGGCGATGAGCGTCCTGATCGCATACGGCCTGATCACCAACGGCTACAGCCAGGCGACCGGCAACTGGGCCCTCGGTGTCTTCTTCGTCCTGAGCGTCCTGACCGTCGGCACGGTCGGCTTCACCCCGGGCAAGCGCCTGTTCGGCGTCCGCGTCGTGGCCCTGGGGACCGGCACGGTCAACCCGGTCCGCGCCCTGGTCCGCACGATCCTGCTGTGCCTCGCGATCCCGGCCCTGGTCTGGGACCGCGACGGCCGCGGCCTGCACGACCGGCTGGCGAAGACGGTCGAAGTACGGATCTGAGCGTCGCCGGGCGCACCACGCGCGTCGCCGGGCGCACCACGCGCACCCGGCCATGATCCGGTTGCCCCGCCCCCTGCCCGGCGGCATAGTCGTGACCGTGGTCGTGACCGCCCGGACACGGACGGTCGTCGGACCGACGTCGCGGGACAGGTGGTGCACGCAATGACCGATGGCCAGGATGTGATGGCGGCCGAGGTGACCCCCGAGGACTTCCGGGACGCCATGGCCCGCTTTCCGTCGGGCGTGGTGGTGGTGACCGCCCACTGCGAGGACGGCACCCCCCGCGGCTTCACGGCCAGCTCCTTCTGCTCGGTCTCCCTGGAGCCCCCGCTGGTCCTGGTGTGCCTGTCGGACACGGCCGACTCGGCGCTGGTCTTCGCGCGCTGCGAGCACTTCGCGGTGAGCGTGCTGGCCCCGGAGCACCAGCACCTGGCGCTGCGCTTCGCCACCAAGGGGGCGGACAAGTTCGCCGACCCGGTGCTCAAGCCGAGCCCCACCGGGCTGCCGACGGTGTACCAGGCGCCCGTACAGCTGGACTGCGCCGCATACGCGCGTTACCCGGCCGGGGATCACACGATCCTGATCGGCCGGGTAACGGGGGTGCGGCTGGGCGAGGGGTCGCCGATGGTGTACTGCGAGCGGGAGTTCCGCTCGCTGGACTAGCGCGTGTCGGGGCTCAGCGGCCCTTCGGCATGCGCATGCCCTTGGGCATGGGGCCCTTCGGCACCGGCATGTTGCTCATCAGGTCGCCCATGGCGCGCAGCCGGTCGTTGGTGGCCGTCACCTGGGGGCCGGTCAGCACGCGCGGGAACTTCAGCATGGTCGTCCGCAGCTTCTTCAGCTCGACCAGGCCCTCGCCGTCGCCGACGATGACGTCGTGCACGGGCACGTCGGCCACGATGCGGTTCATCTTCTTCTTCTCGGCGGCCAGCAGGGTCTTCACCCGGTTCGGGTTGCCCTCGGCGACCAGCACGATGCCGGCCTTGCCGACCGCCCGGTGCACCACGTCCTGGCTGCGGTTCATCGCCACCGCCGGGGTCGTCGTCCAGCCCCGGCCGATGTTGTCCAGCACGGCGGCCGCGGCGCCCGGCTGGCCCTCCATCTGGCCGAAGGCGGCACGCTCGGCCCGGCGGCCGAACACGATCGCGGCCGCCAGCAGAGCGATCAGCAGGCCGAAGATGCCCAGGTAGACGGGATGGCCGAGCAGGAAGCCGATCGCGAGGAAGACGGCGAAAACGCCGATTCCGACGGCCCCGAGCACAAGACCGATCTTCTTGTCGGCCTTACGGGTCATCTTGTATGTGAGAGCGATCTGCTTCAGTCGCCCTGCGTTCGCGGCGTCCGCCGCGGTTTCCTTCCTCGCCATGGCACGAAGTCTACGTGGCCCGTGGAGTGCCGACGACGGCAGTGCCCGGGGAAGGAGCGGTCAGGAGCGGTCCGCGGCCTGCTCCAGGACGCGCTGTGCCTCCACGCGGTCCTTGGCGCGGCGGCGGTCCTCCAGCACGGAGGTCCAGGCATTGCGGCGGGCGGTGCGCTGACCGCCGCTCATGAGCAGGTGCTCGACGGCGCGGAGAGCATCGGTGAAGGACGGGATGGCGGTGGCGCGTACGGGCGCGGCCTGCATGTTCGAGGTCCCCCCTCGGAGCGGCGGGTGGTGTACGGGGCGTGATAGCAGAGTCACTGTTTGGTGTTACCAGGGCGTGACCGACCGGTCAAACGCCAATGAAACCTTGATGCGGTACACCCAAAAGCTGACGCGGCCCTGATGAACGCCCTCATCAGCGAGGACGGTCAGGACCGCGTCGACTCGGCCATTACTGGCCGGTAATTACTTGTGCGTGAATTCACACAGCCTGGGAGGCGATGTAACTCCCACGCTTCTCGACGGCCATCTGGTACAGCCGCCCGGCCCGGTACGAGGAGCGCACCAGCGGACCCGACATCACCCCGGAGAAGCCGATCTGCTCGGCCTCCTCCTTCAGCTCCACGAACTCCTGCGGCTTGACCCAGCGCTCGACCGGGTGGTGTCGGACGGAGGGGCGCAGATACTGCGTGATGGTGACCAGCTCGCAACCCGCGTCGTGCAGCTGCCGCAGCGCCTCGCTGATCTCCTCGCGGGTCTCGCCCATGCCGAGGATCAGGTTCGACTTGGTGACCAGTCCGAAGTCGCGGGCCTCGGTGATGACCTTCAGGGAGCGCTCGTAGCGGAAGCCGGGGCGGATCCGCTTGAAGATCCGCGGCACCGTCTCGACATTGTGCGCGAAGACCTCGGGGCGGGAGTCGAAGACCTCGGCCAGCTGCTCCGGGACCGCGTTGAAGTCGGGGGCCAGCAGCTCGACCTTCGTGCGGCCGGCCTCGCGGTCCGCCGTCTGCCGGTGGATCTGGCGCACGGTCTCGGCGTACAGCCAGGCGCCGCCGTCCTCCAGGTCGTCGCGGGCGACGCCGGTGATGGTGGCGTAGTTCAGGTCCATCGTGACCACGGACTCGCCGACGCGGCGCGGCTCGTCGCGGTCGAGCGCCTCCGGCTTGCCGGTGTCGATCTGGCAGAAGTCGCAGCGTCGGGTGCACTGGTCGCCGCCGATGAGGAAGGTCGCCTCGCGGTCTTCCCAGCACTCGTAGATGTTCGGGCAGCCGGCTTCCTGGCAGACCGTGTGCAGGCCCTCGCTCTTCACGAGGTTCTGCATCTTCGTGTACTCGGGACCCATTTTCGCCCGGGTCTTGATCCACTCGGGCTTGCGCTCGATGGGGGTCTGGCTGTTACGGACCTCCAGGCGCAGCATCTTGCGTCCGTCGGGTGCGACTGCGGACACGACCGGCTCCCTAAGCTTTGATTCCTCGGCGCACACCAGGGTACGCCCGTGCAAAATGCGCCCTGCCGCTGGAGCCAACCCCGCTGCCGCAGGGCGCATTCCCGGCGGAACGGGTCAGGCGGACGCCTTCTCGACCACCCGGGGGCGCAGTTCCGCGTTTCCGAGGACGTCCCGCAGATGCCTCTCGGCGATCGGCAGCACCTCGTCGATGGTCACCTCGCGGCCGAGTTCGTACGAGAGGGAGGTCACGCCCGCGTCGCGGATGCCGCACGGGATGATCTTGTCGAAGTTCGAGGTGTCCGGGTTCACGTTCAGGGCGAAGCCGTGCATCGTGACGCCCTTGGCGACGCGGATGCCCATGGCGCAGATCTTGCGGTCCTCGCGACGCTGGCCCGCGTTCGAGGGCGCGTACTCGGGGCCGTTGAGCCGGGGGTCGAACTCGGGGTCGGCTGCGCGCGGGTCGAAGTCGAGGGTGAGTCCGCCGAACCCGGGGCGCTGCTCGACCGGGTCGCCGAGCACCCACACGCCGGCGCGGCCCTCGACCCGGGAGGTCTCGACGCCGAACTCGGCGCACACCGCGATCATCGCGTCCTCCAGGCGGCGCAGGTGCGCGACCACGTCCACCGGGCGGGGCAGCTTCTGGATCGGGTAGCCCACCAGCTGGCCCGGTCCGTGCCAGGTGATCTTGCCGCCGCGGTCCACGTCGATCACGGGGGTGCCGTCCAGCGGGCGCTCCTCGGGCGCGGTGCGGCGGCCCGCCGTGTACACGGGAGGGTGTTCGAGGAGGAGGACGGTGTCCGGGACCTCGTCGGCGAACCGGGCCGCGTGCACCCGGCGCTGTTCGTCCCAGGCCTCCTGGTATTCGACGGCGTCCGCGCCGAACCCCTTGCGGACGAACCGCAACTCACTCACGGCAAGCGCCTCCCTCGGTGACCGGGCCATCGACCGGGCAATCGGTGTGACAGGCGCGTAACGCGCCCACGCCACTGTACGTCCGACCGGAGTACGTCAGCCCTACGGGTGTTTCTCACACGATCGGATGAATGGGTGGCGGAATGTGTGATCGCACCCTCACTCTCCGCTACATTCACGCCGTTCACGAGGCCATAAGGGCTGCTCAACGGCAATCCGGGCACTGCGTCAGCCCGGAAGGCAGGAGACCGCACCGCAGATGACGGACCGACCCGCGCAGCGCACCCCCAACCGCCAACTCGCCGCGCTCATCGCAGAAGCGGGGTTCTCCAACGCGGGGCTGGCCCGTCGCGTCGATCAGCTCGGCCTGGAGCACGGGCTGGACCTCAGATACGACAAGACCTCGGTCACCCGCTGGCTGCGCGGACAGCAGCCCAGGGGCACCACCCCCGCCCTGATCGCCGAGGTGTTCACGCGGCGGCTCGGACGCCGGCTCACGGCTCAGGACCTCGGCCTGGACGCGTGCGCCCCGGTGTACGCCGGGCTGGAGTTCGCGGCCACCCCGGAAGAGGCCGTCGACATCGTCAGCGGGCTGTGGCGCAAGGACTCCGGCAGCCACGCCGAACTGCGCAAGATCGCCTTCACCCCGGCCGGGCTCGTCGTGCCCAGCCGGGACTGGCTGATCGGCAAGGCCGACGACAAGGTGGCCCGGGAGCCCGCGCCCCGGGTGCCCGCGCAGGCCCGGGCGGGCCTCGCCAAGCCCCAGCCGCTCGCCCCGCCCCGCTCCCGCGGGCACGCCGAGCGCGTCCCCGGGCACAAGGTCAGCGGCGGCGACATCGCCGCGCTCCGCTCGGTGGGCGAGCTGTTCCGCACCCTCGACGACCGCTTCGGCGGCGGCCACGCCCGCCAGGCCCTCGTGCGCTACCTGGAGCACGAGTGCGAGCCGATGCTCCGCGGCACCTACGACGAGCAGACCGGCCGCCGGCTGTTCGGCGCCGCCGCCGACCTGACCCGCCTCGCGGGCTGGACGTCGTACGACATCGCGGCGCACGGCCTCGCCCAGCGCTACTTCGTACAGGCGCTGCGGCTCGCGCAGGCGGCCGGCGACCGGGCGTACGGCTCCTACGTGCTGGTCACCATGAGCCGCCAGGCCGTCTACCTCGGGCACGGCAGGGAGGCCGTGCAGCTGGCCCGGGTGGCCCAGCAGGGGGTCGGCACCGGCGCACCGCCGGTCGTGCAGGCGCTGCTGCACGCCTCCGAGGCGCGGGCGCACGGCGTGCTGGGCGAGGTGCGGGCGTGCACCGCGGCGCTGGTCCGGGCCGAGCGCGCCCTGGAGGCGGCCCGGCCCGGGGACGACGTGCCGTACTGGGCCAAGTTCTTCGACGAGGCCCAGCTCGCGGACGAGTTCGGGCACTGCCACCGGGACCTTCAGCAGTTCCGGGCCGCCGCCCAGCACGCCGAACGCTCCCTCCAGCTGCGCGCGCCCTCCTTCGCCCGCAGCCGGCTGTTCTGCCGCATCGTGCTCGCCACGGCCCGCCTGGGCCTCGGCGAGCTCGACCAGGCGTGCACGCTGGCCGCGGAGGCCGCCGGCGCGGCCGCCGAGATGAGGTCCGCTCGCGCGATCGAGTACGTGCGGGACTTCGAGCGGCGGCTGGAGCCGTACCGGGACGCGGCGCCCGCGAGGGGGTACCGGGAGAAGGTGGCCGCACTGGGCTGAGGGCTTCCCGGCTACGCCGCCTTCGGCAACGTCGGCGCCGGGTCCGCGCTGTGCATCGAACCCGCCGCCCCCAGGTCCGCCAGGATCGCCCCCGCCGCCCGGTGGGCCGAGTGCAGCGCGCCCTGGACCGTGCTGGTGTCGCGGTGGTCGCCGCAGACGTACAGGCCCGCTAGGAGGCGCACCGGGCGGCGCAGGTCGTGGGGCGGGCGCATCGCCGGGACCGCCTCCGGCGTGTGGTGCACGGCCAGCGTCTCCCAGCGGCGCGTCGAGGTGCCGTAGAGCCGGGAGAGGTGGATGCGCACGGCGGTGTCCACGCCCTCCGGCGGGCGGCCGAGGACCGTCGAGGAGATCAGGGCGCGGCCGACCGGTGCCCGGCTCGGGTCCACGTTGCTGAGCACCGCCGTGTGCGCCACCGGCCCGCCCCGGTCGGCGTCCAGCAGGAGCGAGGTGCCGGTGGCGAAGGCGGCCGTCGCGTCGTCGGTGGTGTGGTGGACGACGGTGACCGGATGGAAGTCCGGCACCCGCAGGCCCGGCAGCAGCTCCGCCGCCGCCCGCGCGTCCGTCGCCAGCAGCACCGCCCGGCAGCGGATCTCCCCGTGCTCGGCCGTGGTCACCGACGTGGTGCACACCGAGGTCACCCGCACCCCGGTGTGCACGGTGCCGGGCGGCAGCGTGCGTGCCAGCAGTTCCGGCAGCACGTCCGCGCCCCCCTCCGGCACACACAGCCGCCCGCTCGCGAAGGCGCGCAGCGCGAGGTCGGCGCACCGGCTGGACGTGGTCAGCCCGGGGTCGCACAGGAGCGTGGCCAGCAGGGGGCGCAGGAAGCCCTCGACGGTGCGCGCCGGGACCCCGCGCCGGGCGAGGGCCTGGGCGGCGGGCATCTCGGGGCGGGCCAGGATGCGCTCGACGGGGGTGGTGGCGATCCGGCCGAGGGCGACGCCCAGCCGGGCCTGGTCCACCGCGCCGCCCACCGGCGCGCCGGTCCGGCCGGGGGCGGCCGCCGCACCCCTGGGGGCGCTCGCCAGGGCGCGTACGGCATGGAGTGCGCCCCGTGCGCTCCCTCCGGCCGCTGGTGCGCCCGCCCGCTGGGTGCGGCCGTCGCGGTGCAGCAGGACGCCGGGCGCGAAGGTGCGCAGGACCAGGGAGTCCAGGCCCGGGGTCGTGCGGAGTTCGGGATAGGACGTGGACAGCAGCTGTCCGATGCGGTCGAGCCGGAAGCCGTCGACCTTCTCGGTCGACATGCGGCCGCCCACGTAAGGGGCGGCCTCCAGGACTGCGGTGGTTACTCCTGCGCTGGTGAGCCGATGAGCCGCCGAGAGACCGGCGATTCCGGCTCCCACGATGACGACGTCCACCTGGTACGCGGGCTCAAGCACGAGGCCCCTCCTGTGGTTGCGCGGCCGGTGGAGACGTCATGCCCCCAACAGGCTCCGGGGATACCCGAGTTCGGGTCGAGGTTAGGGCCGTGATCGGTCGTAAACAGTCGCGCATGAACAGGGCACGGTCGCATGGAGGTCGCATACGGTCACATGCGTTCGCCTGTCTCCCATGGCCGGTTCAGTCCGCCGCGCGGATCGCCTCCTCGGCACCGGGGAACGCGAACCGGAACCCCGACGCCAACAGCCGCTTCGGCACCACCCGTTGACTGCCCAGCACATCCCCGGCCAGCTCACCCAGCACCGCCCGCAGCACCGGCGCCGGAACCGCGAACGGGGCCGGACGGCGCAGGACACGGGACATCGCGGCCGTGATCTCACGGTTCGTCAGCGGCTCGGGCGCGGTCAGGTTGAACGGCCCGGACAGGCCCTCGTGGTCGATGAGATGCCGGATCGCCGCGACCTCGTCGTGCAGCGCGATGTACGACCAGTACTGCCGCCCGTCGCCCAGCCGCCCGCCGAGCCCCGCCCGGAACAGCGGGAACAGCCGCCCCCAGGCCCCGCCGCCGCGCGCCACCACCAGTCCCGTCCGTGCGAACACCGTCCGCACCCCCGCCTCCTGCGCGGGCGCCGCCGCCTCCTCCCACTCCACGCACAGCCCGGGCAGGAACCCGTCACCCGGCGGCGCCTCCTCGTCCACCACCCGGTCGCCGGTGTCGCCGTAGATGCCGATCGCGCTGCCGCCGACGAAGACCCGCGGCGGCTCGGGCAGCGCCGCCACCGCCTCCGCCAGCGCGGCCGTGCCCAGCACCCGGCTGTCCCGCAGCAGCCGCTTGTACTGCGGCGTCCAGCGCCGGTCGCCGATCCCGGCCCCCGCCAGATTGACCACGGCCGTACAGCCGGTCAGCCCCGCGGCGTCCACATACTGTCCCTCGGGGTCCCAGCAGACCTCGTCCGGCCCCGCCGCCGCCCGGCGCACCAGCCGGACGACCTCGTGCCCGTCCGCCGTCAGGGACCGGGCCAGCGCACTGCCGATGAGCCCGGACGCACCCGCCACCGCGATCCGCATACGTTCCTGTGCCTCCATGGACCCCAGCATGCCCGCGGGAAAACCCCCTGGGGCGCTTCCGGCCGCCCGCCGTAGGGTGATCGTCATGCCGGAGCCGTACAAGCAGCCGAACATACGCATCGCCGTGGCCGGTGACGAGGAGGGCCTCGCGCTCCTCGACCGCGCCACCTGGTCCACCCTGCACGCCGTCTCGCCTCCGCCCGAGCCGCCGTTCTTCGACGAGCGCCACCTCCCGCGGGACCACCTGGTCGCCGAGGCCGACGGGCGGATCGTCGGCTACATCCGCCTGGCCCGCGCGACGCCGCTCGCCTCCAACGCGCACGTCCTGTCGATCCAGGGCCTCGCCGTCGCCGACGAGGCGCGCGGGCAGGGCCTCGGGCGGGCGCTGGTCCGGGCCGCCGTCGCGGAGGCACGCCGCCGCGGGGCGCGCCGGCTGAGCCTACGCGTGCTCGGGCACAACGCCCCCGCCCGCGCGCTGTACGCGTCCGAGGGGTTCGCCGTCGAGGGCGTGCAGCCCCAGGAGTTCCTCCTCGACGGCGTCTACGTCGACGACGTGCTCATGGGCCGCACCCTGTGACGGGCACCTTCTAGGAGCTGACCAGGTGGCCCGTGCCCACCGGGGTCGTCGCCGTGGCCGCGCGCCGGGCGGCGTCCGCCACCTCGGCCGCCGTCAGCGCGTACCCCGTCTCGGCGTCCGAGGTGGAGCGGGCGAAGACCACGCCGAACACCCTGCCGTCCGTGGTCAGCAGCGGGCCGCCGGAGTTGCCCGGGCGGACCGTGGAGCGGATCGAGTAGATGTCCCGGGTGACCGTGCGGTCGTTGTAGATGTTCTGCCCGGTCGCGTTCACCCGGCTCGCCACCGTCGCCGCCTGGAGGTTCAGGCTGCCGTCCTGCGGATAGCCCGCGACCACCGCCGAGTCCCCGCGCGCCGCGCTCGTGTCGAAGCGCAGCACCGGCGCGCGCAGGCCCGGCACGTACAGCACGGCCACGTCCCGGTCGGGGTCGAAGAGCACCACCCGGGCGTCGTACGACCGCCCGACCCCGCCGATCCGCACGCTCGGGTGGTCGATGCCCGCCACCACGTGCGCGTTGGTCATCACCCGCTCCGTGGCGTAGACGAAGCCGCTGCCCTCCCGGCCCTCGTTGCCCGAGACACCCTCGATCTTCACGGTGCTCAGCCTCGCCGCGCTGGTCGCGGCCGGGGTCACGCTGTCGCCGGAGGGCCGGGCCACCTGGGCCGTCGACTCGTTCTCGAACGGGTTGAAGACCTGCGGGAAGCCCGCCTCGGTCAGCGCCGACGTCGCCCGCGAGAACCACGCGGGCGTCGTCCGCGGCATCGCCTCCTGCACCGCGCCGAGCAGCGTCGAGTTCCGTATCGCCGTCGTCACCGCCTGCGACGGGGCCGCGCCCAGCACGCTCGCCGCCACCCAGGCCACGATCAGCACCGCGACCGAGTTGGCCGCCGCACCGCCTATCCCGTCCGCCACCCGCAGCGGGCCGCGGTCCAGCTCCCCGCGCAGCCGCAGCGCCAGCCGGCCCGCCAGCTCGTGCCCCACCACCGCCGGCACCAGCACCGTCATCACCGCGAGGACCGTCGCCTCCGCCGTACCGCGTGCCACCAGGCCCGCGACCCACGGCAGCACCCACACGCCGACGACGGCGCCGCCGACGAACCCCGCCAGCGAGACGCAGCCGGCCACCAGACCACGCCGGTATCCGGACACCGCGTAGACGATGATCACCAGCACAAGCACCAGGTCGAGCAGGTCCACGGAGCCGCCTTTCTCTCGGACCCCTACGTACGGACGGGACGGGCCCGGTGATCAGTCACCCACACCTGAACGGCCGCCGCGCGGCGAACCGGCCACGTATGTGTGTACCCGCAGAAACGTCCCGGACCAGGACGATGGTTCCACCGGGTGGCACAGCGCACATCGCGGGCACGGCGCATCGCCGTGAGAGTGGGACCATGCGCGTTGTCCGAAGACCGCTGAGCCGGTCGCTGCGAAGGTCGTCGAGAAGGTCGCCGAGAAGGCCGCTGGCGAGATCGTTCAGAAGATCGCCGATAGGACCGGGAACACCGCGGGCGCAGGGGGTGTACGGGCCGCCGGAGCCGCCGGGCCGGCCGACCCGGCCCGCTGAGCCGGACGGGGTACGGCGGTGGGGGCCGGGCACGCGGGTCTCCGGACCGGTGCTGGTGCTGATCGGGTGTCTGCCCGGCGTCTGCGCCCTGCTGGCGCTCGTGCTGTTCGTCCGCGGGGTCGACGGACCCGCCACCGTGCGCGTCGAGCGGCACGGGGCGGGGTCGGCCGCGACCGCCTACCGCGCCGCCCGGCCGGCCATCGTGCCGCGGTCGGTCTGGCTGGGCCCCGGCGCCGCCCAGCAGCCGCCCCCGCGCTACGACGACAAGGTGGTCGCCGTCTTCCTGCACCACACCGACTCACCGAGCAACTACGACTGCGCGGACGCGCCCGCCATCATCCGGCACCTGTACGCCGGCCAGCGCAGCGACCGCAACTGGGACGACCTCGGCTACAACTTCGTCGTCGACCGCTGCGGCACCATCTACGAGGGCCGCGCCGGAGGCGTCGACCGGCCCGTCACCGGCGCCCACACCCTGGGCTTCAACCACCGCACCGCCGGCATCGCCGCCCTCGGCACCTTCACCGCCGGCGTCCCGGTGCCCCGGGCCATGACCGACGCGATCGCCGCCCTGGCCGCCTGGAAGCTCGGCCTCGCCGGGATCGACCCGCGCGCCACCATCCAGCTGCTCTCCAGCAGCAGCCACAGCCGCTACCGGGCCGGCACCACCGCCACCCTGCCCGTCCTGGCCGGCCACGACGCCGGCTACATGACCAGCTGCCCCGGCGCCGCGCTCAGCGCCCGCCTCCCCGAGATCCGCCGACAGGCCGCCCGCCTCCAGGGCCGCCCCGTCGCCCCGCCGATCCCGCCCCGCACCGCGACCCCGGTGCACGTACCCGCCCCGGCGCACCGGCCCGCCCCGGCGCACACCCCCGCCCCGGCGCACGCGCCCACCGCGGCCCGTACGCCCGCCGCGTCCCGTACGCCGTCCACAGCGACGCCATAGGCGCCGCGCAGGCATCTCCGAGCCCCGCGTCCTACGGTCGGCCGTGACAGCAGGCCGAGACAGGCCGACCGGACGTGGGTTGACGATGAGCGGTCGTACGCGACAGCAGGAACAGCACGCCGAGAACTCCCGGTGGTCCGCGCCGGAATCCGTGTGGGGCCGGGCGGTGCGCGGCCCCTGGACCGTGGTCTGCGTCCTCGCCGCGGTCGTGGTCGGGCCGGCGGCCGGCACGGCCTCCGCGCTCGACCGGGCCAACGCCGCGCCGCCCCTGCACACCCCGGCCCGCGAGATCCCCAAGCCCCTTGTGTGACAGGGGAGTTCGGGAATCGCCGGGGAATCAGCCCCTGAAACGATCCCAGAGTCTGGGGTAACGCTCCGCCAGGACGGCTTCGTTCTCGAAGTCGATCGAGGCGCCCTCGGGCTCGGCGGGCGCCGGGGCGATGCCCAGCTCGGGAGCGACCGTGCCGGTCAGCTGCTCGTACGCCTCGTCCGCGGCGTAGCCCAGCTCCTCGCCGTCGCCGTCGATCTCCTCGTCGAACTCGCCCAGCAGGTCGGCCAGCGCGTCCGGGTCGTGCAGAGCGCCCTCGAAGACCTCCCGGCCCTGGCCGATCAGCCAGCACCGGAAGAAGTCGAACGCGTCGTCGCTGGCCCCGTCCAGCAGCACCCACGCGGCGCCCCACAGATCCCAGCGGTAGGCGCGGTTGTAGCGGGCCTCGAAGTGACGGGCGAAGTCCAGCACCAGGTCCGGCTCCAGCTGGAGCAGCCGGTCCACGAGCAGGTCGGCCTGTTCCTCGGCGTCCCCCTCGGCGGCCTCGCGGCTGGTGTCGATCAGCTCCCAGAACTCCGTCTCGTCCATCACGCCACCAGCATCGGGCCTCGGCCCGTGCGACGCACGCGGAGTGCGCGGGAGTACGGCGGATCGTTATCAGGCGCCCCCGCGGCCGTACCGCGCGGCGAGCCGGGCCGCGTCCGCCGCGAACCGCTCCCGCAGGGTCGCCGGCGCCAGTACCTCCGCCTCCGCGCCGAGCGCCGTCAGCTGCGCGTAGGCCACCTCCTCGGACTCCACCGGGACCGTCACCGTCACCCAGCCCTCGCCGTCCGGCTCACCCCCGGCGCCGAGCGCCGCACGCGCGGCCGGCGGATCGACGGCGTGCCGCAGCCGCCGCACCCCCTCCGGGGACAGCCGTACGACGACCTCGGCGCGCAGGATCGAGCGCGCGAACCGCTCGGCCTGCCCGGCCCAGTACGCGGGCAGATCGAAGCCGGGGTCCCGGTCGAAGCACTCGGCCAGGGCCTCCACGGCGCCGAACCGGTCGAGCCGGTACGTCCGGAAGGCACCCGCTCCGGCATCGGCGTCGGCGACGCGTGCGCACAGGTACCAGACCCCCGCCTTCAGTACGAGCCCGTACGGCTCCAGCTCACGCTCGACCGTGGTCTCCCCGCGCCGGTAGAGCGCGCGGACCCGTCGGTCGGCCCACACCGCCTCGGCCAGCACCGGCAGCGGCGCGGGCGTCTCCGGCTCGCGGAACCAGGCCGGCGCGTCCAGGTGGAAGCGCCGGGCCGCGCTGTCCGGGGCGTCCCGCAGCGAGGGCAGCAGGGCGGCCGACACCTTCAGCCGGGCGGCGGAGGCGGCGTCCTCAAGGCCCATCTCCCGCAGCGCCCCCGGCACCCCGCTCAGGAACAGCGCCTCGGCCTCGCTCCTGGCCAGCCCCGTCAGCCGCGTGCGGTACCCGCCGACCAGCCGGTAGCCGCCGGCCCGCCCCCGGTCGGCGTACACCGGCACCCCCGCCTCCGACAGCGCCTGCGCGTCCCGCGTGACCGTCCGCTCCGACACCTCCAGCTCCTGCGCCAGCTCGGCGGCGGTCATGACGGGCCGGGACTGGAGGAGGAGCACCATTTTGATGAGCCGGGCGGCGCGCATACGGCCATCATGCAACGAGGCCCCCGCCGCGGTGTCCTCGGCGGGGGCCTCGTCGGTCTGCTCTCACAGCCCGTTCTTACAGCCCGTACTTCTCCCGGGCCTCCTTGACCGCCGTGGCCTTGACCTCGCCGCGGCGGGCGAGCTGGGCCAGGGCCGCGACGACGATCGACTCGGCGTCGACGCCGAAGTGGCGGCGGGCGGCGTCACGCGTGTCCGACAGGCCGAAGCCGTCGGCGCCCAGCGAGGAGTAGTCCTGCTCCACCCACTGCGCGATCTGGTCCGGGACCTGGCGCATGTAGTCGGAGACGGCGAGCACCGGACCCTCGGCGCCCTGCAGCGCCTGGCGGACGTACGGCACGCGCTCCTCGCCGCGCAGGAGGGCCGCGTCGGCCTCCATCGCGTCCCGGCGCAGCTCCGTCCAGGAGGTCGCGGACCAGACGTCGGCCGCGACACCCCACTCCTCGGCGAGCAGCCTCTGCGCCTCGACGGCCCAGTGGATCGCCGTACCCGAACCCAGCAGCTGGATGCGCGCGGCGTTGGCGGCCGGGGACAGACCCGCGGACTCCGCCGTGTTGAAGCGGTACAGACCCTTGACGATGCCCTCGTCGATGCCGAGGCCCTGCGGCTTCGCGGGCTGCGGCAGCGGCTCGTTGTAGACCGTCAGGTAGTAGAAGACGTTCTGGTCCTCGCCCGGCTTGGCCTCGCCGTACATCCGGCGCAGACCCTCGCGGACGATCACCGCGATCTCGTAGGCGAAGGCCGGGTCGTAGGAGAGGGCGGCGGGGTTCGTCGCCGCGATCACCGGCGAGTGGCCGTCGGCGTGCTGGAGGCCCTCGCCCGTCAGGGTCGTACGGCCCGCCGTGGCGCCCACGAGGAAGCCGCGGCCGAGCTGGTCGCCGAGCTGCCACATCTGGTCGGCCGTGCGCTGCCAGCCGAACATCGAGTAGAAGATGTAGAAGGGGATCATCGCCTCGCCGTGCGTCGCGTACGACGACGAAGCGGCGATGAAGTCGGCCATCGAACCGGCCTCGGTGATCCCCTCGTTGAGGATCTGGCCGTTCTTGGCCTCCTTGTAGTACATCAGCTGGTCGCGGTCGACCGGCTCGTACGTCTGGCCCTTGGGGGAGTAGATGCCCAGCGAGGGGAACAGGGACTCCATGCCGAAGGTGCGCGCCTCGTCGGGGACGATCGGCACCCAGCGCCTGCCCGTCTCCTTGTCGCGGACCAGGTCCTTGACCAGGCGGACGAAGGCCATCGTGGTGGCCACGTTCTGCGAGCCGGAGCCCTTGTCGAAGGAGGCGAAGGCCTTCTCGGCGGGGGCGGGCAGCGGGGCCAGGGCGTGCGTGCGGCGGGCCGGGGCCGGGCCGCCGAGGGCCGCGCGGCGCTCCTGGAGGTAGCGGACCTCGGGGGAGTCGGTGCCCGGGTGGCCGTAGGGGACCACGCCGTCGACGAAGTCGCCGTCCTTGATGGGCAGTTCGAGAAGGTCGCGCATCGTCTTGAACTCGTCCACCGTCAGCTTCTTCATCTGGTGGTTGGCGTTCTTCGACGCGAAGCCCTCGCCGAGGGTGTGGCCCTTGACCGTCTGGGCCAGGATCACGGTCGGCGCGCCCTTGTGCTCGACGGCGGCCTTGTACGCGGCGTAGACCTTGCGGGCCTCGTGACCACCGCGGGAGAGGTGGAAACACTCAAGGATCTTGTCGTCGCTCAGCAGCTTCGCCAGCTCGACGAGCGCCGGGTCCTTGCCGAAGAAGTCCTGGCGGATGTAGGCGGCGTCGCGGGTCTGGTACGTCTGGACCTGCGCGTCCGGTACCTCGCGCAGGCGGCGTACCAGCGCGCCCGTCGTGTCGAGGGCGAACAGCTCGTCCCAGGCCGAACCCCACAGCGTCTTGACGACGTTCCAGCCGGCGCCGCGGAACTGGGCCTCCAGCTCCTGCACGATCTTGAAGTTGGCGCGGACCGGGCCGTCGAGGCGCTGCAGGTTGCAGTTGATGACGAAGGTCAGGTTGTCCAGGCCCTCGCGGGAGGCGAGCGCGAGCGCGGCCGTCGACTCCGGCTCGTCCATCTCGCCGTCGCCGAGGAACGCCCACACGTGCGAGGCGGAGACGTCCTTGATGCCGCGGTTGGTCAGGTAGCGGTTGAAGCGCGCCTGGTAGATGGCGGAGAGCGGGCCGAGGCCCATCGACACCGTCGGGAACTCCCACAGCCAGGGCAGGCGGCGCGGGTGCGGGTACGACGGCAGACCGTTGCCGCCGGCCTCCTGGCGGAAGTTGTCCAGGTGCGCCTCGGTCAGGCGGCCGTCGAGGAAGGCACGGGCGTAGATGCCGGGGGAGGCGTGGCCCTGGATGTACAGCTGGTCGCCGGAGCCGTCGCCCTCCTTGCCCTTGAAGAAGTGGTTGAAGCCGGTCTCGTACAGCCACGCGGCCGACGCGAAGGTGGCGATGTGGCCGCCCACGCCGTGCTTGGCGCCCCGGGTCACCATGGCGGCCGCGTTCCAGCGGTTCCAGGCGGTGATCCGGGCCTCCATCTCCGGGTCGCCGGGCAGGCCCGGCTCGGCGGAGGTGGGGATGGTGTTGACGTAGTCCGTCTCGAGGAGCTTCGGCAGCGCGATGCCGCCCGCCTCGGCACGCTCCAGCGTCCGGCGCATCAGGTACGCGGCGCGGTGCGGCCCGGCCTGCTGGGCGACGGCGTCCAGGGAGGCCTGCCACTCGGCGGTCTCCTCCGGATCGCGGTCGGGGAGCTGGTCGAGCGCGCTCGGCTGGATGGCGTTGGGGTCGGTCATGTCGCCGCCTTCCTCAGTCGAAGGGGGTTCCCTCGTCGGTAAGGGTTCGGGTTGCCCTAGGTCTGGCAGGACAGGGCGAGGACTTCGGTGACAGTGTCGAGGTGCGACTCCGTCGCGTGTCCGTCGGTGACAATAACTCCCTGATCGATGATCGATCAAAGGGTTGAGGGGCAAAACTTCTCGATTGCGAGAAAGTCGGCACGCGGTGCCTTCGATCAGGGCACCGAGTGTCGGTTGAGAGCCATGTTTTCGCAGGTGGAGCTACGTTTGAGCGGGGCTCTGCTCGCCGGTGCCGGGGCAGGCTGCGGCGCGCTACGGGCGCGCTACGGGCGCGGGGGCGCAGCCGAGGACGTGAGCCTTCACCAGCTCCGCGATCTGCGGATCCCGGCGCTTGAAGGCCTGCACCAGCTCCTCGTGCTCCTCGGCGTACGACTGCTGGACCGTGCCCAGCCAGCGGATGGACAGCGCCGTGAAGACCTCGATGCCGAGACCTTCCCAGGTGTGCAGCAGCACCGAGTTGGCCGCCGCGCGGACCAGTTCGCGGTGGAAGCCGACCGTGTGCCGGACCTGTGCGGTGCCGTCGGCGTCGCGGTCGGCCTCGTACAGGGCCAGGACGTGCGGCTCCAGGGCCGAGCAGTCCGCGGCCAGGCGGTCGGCCGCCAGCTCCGCCGCGATGGCCTCCAGTCCGGCCCGGACCGGGTAGCTCTCCTCCAGGTCGGCCGCGGTCAGATTGCGGACGCGGACGCCCTTGTTCGGCGCCGACTCGATCAGTCGCAGCGACTCCAGCTCGCGCAGGGCCTCGCGGACCGGGGTCTGGCTGACCTCCAGCTCGGTGGCGATACGGCGCTCCACGATGCGCTCGCCCGGCTGCCAGCGACCGCTCACGATTCCCTCCACGATGTGCTCGCGGATCTGTTCGCGCAGCGAGTGGACGACGGGCGCGGTCATGGAGGGCTCCTTAGGGAGGGCTGACGTTTAGACAATACGGCGGGTTCGCTTCGTCGGCGGGACGTGTGGGGGGCTTTTGCGCAGGTGAGACGAGGCTTACACGCAACGCGCGCCGACAAACACGAACACCCCGCCCGGAAAGCTCCGGACGGGGTGCCGTACTGCCTGATCAGGCCAGGAGGGTCACAGGCCCAGTTCGACCTCGAACTCGCCCGCCTCCAGGATCGCCTTGACGGCCGTCAGGTAACGGGCCGCGTCGGCGCCGTCCACCAGACGGTGGTCGTAGGAGAGGGTCAGGTAGGTCATGTCGCGGACGCCGATGACCGTGCCCTCCTCGGTCTCGATGACGGCCGGACGCTTGACCGTGGCACCGATGCCGAGGATCGCGACCTGGTTCGGCGGCACGATGATCGTGTCGAACAGCGCGCCGCGCGAGCCGGTGTTGGAGATGGTGAAGGTCGCGCCGGACAGCTCGTCCGGGGTGATCTTGTTGGCGCGGACCTTGCCGGCCAGGTCGGCCGTGGCCTTGGAGATACCGGCGATGTTGAGGTCACCGGCGCCCTTGATGACCGGGGTCATCAGGCCCTTCTCGGAGTCCACCGCGATACCGATGTTCTCGGTGTCGAAGTAGGTGATGGTGCCCTCGGCCTCGTTGATCCGGGCGTTGATGACCGGGTGGGCCTTCAGTGCCTGGGCGGCGGCCTTGACGAAGAACGGCATCGGGGAGAGCTTGACGCCCTCGCGGGCCGCGAACGAGTCCTTGGCCTGGGTGCGCAGGCGCATCAGGCGGGTCACATCGACCTCGACGACCGAGGACAGCTGGGCCTGCTCGTGCAGCGCCTTGACCATGTTGTCGCCGATGACCTTGCGGATGCGGGGCATCTTGACGGTCTGGCCACGCAGGGGGGAGACCTCCAGCGCCGGGGCCTTCTTGGCGGCATGGCCTCCGGCAGTCACAGCGGCGGCGGCCACGGGGGCCGGAGCGGCGGCGGCGGCCTTCGCGGCCTCGGCGGCGGCGATGACGTCCTGCTTGCGGATACGGCCGCCGACGCCGGTGCCCTTGACGGCGCCGAGGTCGACACCGTTCTCGGCGGCGAGCTTGCGCACCAGCGGGGTGACGTACGCGCCCTCGTCCGTCGCCTGGGCGGCGGCCGGAGCGGGAGCGGCGGGGGCCGGGGCGACCGGAGCCGGAGCGGCCGGCGCGGGGGCCGGAGCCGGGGCGGCGGCGACCGGGGCGGGCGCCGGCGCCGGGGCCGGGGCGGCGGGCGCGGGCGCCGGGGCGGCCGGAGCCGGGACCGGGGCGGCCGGGGCAGCGGCGGCGGGGGCCGGGGCGGCCGGAGCCGGAGCGGCGGCCGGGGCGGCACCCGGGGCGCCGATGACGGCGAGCTTGGCGCCGACCTCGGCGGTCTCGTCCTCGCCGACCACGATCTCCAGCAGGACACCGGCGACCGGCGCCGGGATCTCCGTGTCGACCTTGTCGGTGGAGACCTCCAGCAGAGGCTCGTCCTCCGCGACCTCCTCGCCGACCTGCTTCAGCCAGCGGGTGACGGTGCCCTCGGTGACGGACTCACCGAGCGCCGGGAGGACCACGTCCGTGCCGGTCGCGGCGCCGGCCGGGGCGGCCGGGGCAGCGGCGGCGGGGGCCGGAGCCGCGGGGGCCTCGGCGACCGGGGCCGGGGCGGGCTCGGCCACGGGGGCCGGGGCGGGCTCGGCCACGGGGGCCGGGGCCGCGGCGGCGGCCGGGGCGGGAGCGGCAGCGGGCGCGCCCGTGCCGTCGTCGATGATGGCCAGCTCGGCGCCGACCTCGACCGTCTCGTCCTCGGCCACCTTGATGGAGGACAGCACACCGGAGACGGGCGAGGGGATCTCGGTGTCGACCTTGTCGGTCGACACCTCGAGCAGCGGCTCGTCGGCCTCGACGCGCTCGCCCTCGGCCTTCAGCCAGCGGGTGACAGTGCCCTCGGTGACGCTCTCACCGAGCGCCGGAAGGGTTACGGAAACCGCCATGGTTTCGGTTGCTCCTTACGAAATTGCGGAAGTCTGTGTCGTCGCGCCCGTTGACCGAAGGCTCAGTCGTGGGAGTGCAGCGGCTTGCCGGCCAGCGCCAGGTGCGCCTCGCCCATCGCCTCGTTCTGCGTCGGGTGGGCGTGGATGAGCTGGGCGACCTCGGCCGGCAGCGCCTCCCAGTTGTAGATCAGCTGGGCCTCGCCGACCTGCTCGCCCATGCGGTCGCCGACCATGTGGACGCCGACCACGGCACCGTCCTTCACCTGGACGAGCTTGATCTCGCCCGCGGTGTTCAGGATCTTGCTCTTGCCGTTGCCCGCCAGGTTGTACTTCAGAGCGACGACCTTGTCCGCGCCGTAGATCTCCTTGGCCTTGGCCTCGGTGATACCGACGGAGGCGACCTCCGGGTGGCAGTACGTCACCCGCGGGACACCGTCGTAGTCGATCGGAACGACCTTCAGACCGGCCAGACGCTCTGCCACCAGGATGCCCTCGGCGAAGCCGACGTGCGCGAGCTGGAGCGTCGGGACCAGGTCACCGACGGCGGAGATGGTCGGGACGTTCGTCCGCATGTACTCGTCGACCAGGACGTAACCGCGGTCCATGGCGACGCCCTGCTCCTCGTAGCCCAGGCCCTGGGAGACCGGGCCACGGCCGACGGCGACGAGGAGGACCTCGGCCTCGAACTCCTTGCCGTCGGCGAGGGTGACCTTCACGCCGTTCTGCGTGTACTCGGCCTTCTGGAAGAAGGTGCCGAGGTTGAACTTGATGCCGCGCTTGCGGAACGCGCGCTCAAGAAGCTTCGAGGAGTTCTCGTCCTCGACCGGGACGAGGTGCTTCAGGCCCTCGATGACCGTGACGTCCGAGCCGAAGGACTTCCACGCCGAGGCGAACTCGACGCCGATGACACCGCCGCCCAGGATGATCGCGGACTGCGGCACGCGGTCCAGGACGAGGGCGTGGTCGGAGGAGATGATCCGGTTGCCGTCGATCTCCAGGCCCGGCAGCGACTTCGGCACGGAGCCGGTCGCCAGCAGGACGTGGCGGCCCTGGACGCGCCGGCCGTTCACGTCGACGGAGGTGGGGGAGGACAGCCGGCCCTCACCCTCGATGTAGGTCACCTTGCGGGACGCGATCAGACCCTGCAGGCCCTTGTACAGGCCGGCGATGACGCCGTCCTTGTACTTGTGGACGGCCGGGACGTCGATGCCCTCGAAGGTGGCCTTGACGCCGAACTGCTCGCTCTCGCGGGCCTGGTCGGCGATCTCGCCCGCGTGGAGCAGGGCCTTGGTGGGGATGCAACCCCGGTGCAGGCAGGTGCCGCCGACCTTGTCCTTCTCGATCAGGGCGACGTCCAGGCCCAGCTGCGCCCCGCGCAGGGCCGCGGCGTAACCACCGCTACCACCGCCGAGGATCACTAGGTCGAAAACGGTGCTGGCGTCGTTCGCCACGTCACGTCCTCCATGCATGTGCGCCTTGCGCCGATCTCCAGTGACCGGCGGGCGGCTGGTGTCCGGCCGCTTGATGCTTCGGCCCTTCGGTGGGGGCCCTGTCCTGCCGGGCTCCATCTTTGCACTTGTTCGAGGCGTACGAGACGCCGGGCCGGGGTGTGAGACGTCCCACTAGAGCGCCCGAAGGGGCGCGGGGCCGCATTCGATGTGCGGCTCCGCCGCGTGGGCGCGACCGGCCCCCACGCGGCGGAACGGCGATACGACAGTGAGCCCCGAGCTCACGGACGAACGTCAGCCCAGGTCGCCGGAGGCGGTCTGCTCGGCCAGCCGGACGAGCGTGCGCACCGCCGAACCGGTACCGCCCTTCGGCGTGTACCCGAACGCCCCGCCCTCGTTGAACGCCGGGCCGGCGATGTCGAGGTGCGCCCAGGTGATGCCCTCGCCCACGAACTCGCGCAGGAACAGACCGGCGACCAGGCCGCCGCCCATCCGCTCGCCCATGTTCGCGATGTCGGCGACCTGGGACTCCATGCCCTTGCGCAGGTGCTCCGGCAGCGGCATCGGCCAGGCCGGCTCGCCGACCTCCTCGGCCGCCTCGTGCAGCGCGGAGCGGAACGCGTCGTCGTTGGCCATGACACCGAAGGTGCGGCTGCCCAGGGCCAGCATCATCGCGCCGGTGAGGGTCGCGACGTCCACGATCGCGTCCGGCTTCTCCAGCGAGGCCGCCCACAGCGCGTCGGCCAGCACCAGCCGGCCCTCGGCGTCGGTGTTGAGCACCTCCACCGTCTTGCCGCTGTACATGCGCAGCACGTCACCCGGGCGCACCGCGGAGCCGGAGGGCATGTTCTCGGCCAGCGCGAGCCAGCCGGTGACGTTGACCTCCAGACCGAGGCGGGCGGCGGCGACGACCGCGGCGAACACGGCGGCGGCACCGCTCATGTCGCACTTCATGGTCTCGTTGTGGCCGGCCGGCTTCAGCGAGATGCCGCCCGAGTCGTAGGTGATGCCCTTGCCGACGAAGGCCAGGTGCTTGTCCGCCTTCGGGTGCTTGTACGACAGCTTCACCAGGCGCGGGGTCGCGGCCGAGCCGCCGCCGACGCCGAGGATGCCGCCGTAGCCGCCCTTGACCAGGGCCTTGTCGTCGAGCACCTGCACCTTGAGGCCGTGCTCCTTGGCCGCGGTCTGCGCGAGGTCCGCGAAGATGGCCGGCGTCAGATCGTTCGGCGGGGTGTTGATCAGGTCGCGGGCGCGGTTCAGCTCCTCGGAGACCGCGACGGCGCGGGCGAGGGCACTCTTGTGGGCGGCGTCGCGCGGCTTGCCGCCGAGCAGCGCGGCCTCGGCGAGCGGCGCCTTGCCGTTCTTGCCCTTGGCGGAGCCGTTCGCGGCCTCCTTGTAGGCGTCGAAGGCGTACGCGCCGAGCAGCACGCCCTCGGCGATCGCGCCGACGGCGCCCGGGCCGTCGACGGGCAGCGCGAACGCGGCCTTCTTGGCACCGGCGAGCGCCCGGGCGGCCACGCCGGCCGCCTTGCGCAGCGCGTCGGCGTCAAAGCCGTCCGCCTCGCCCTTGGCGTCGGACTCGGCGCCCAGGCCCACCGCCACCACGAGCGGGGCCTTGAAGTCCGCCGGAGCGGGCAGCTTGGTCAGCTCGCCCTCGGCACCCGAGGCGCCGAGGGTCTCCAGGACGCCGGCCAGCTTGCCGCCGTACGCCTTGTCCACGGCCTCGGCGCCCGGCGCCACGACGGGGCCCTTGGTTCCCTTGGCGACACCGATCACGATCGCGTCGGCCCGGAGGCCGGGCGCCGCGGAGGTGCTGAGAGTCAGAGCAGTCACGGTGGTGAATTCTCGCTTCCGATGTGAAGTTGCTGTGGCCGATGCGGGGTGGGTCGACCGGGCCCGGGAGCCGACCCCAGGTCCAGGCCTGAGGACAGGTGGCGACCGGGGCCTTCACCGTGTCGGCGGACACCCGCAACGAGACTACGCGCGTGCGGGCGTCCACTCATTCCCCCGGGTATTCACCGGACTGTGATGTCACGGCCACTTACCACCCCTGGGGCATGCCGTCCGGCGCACCGGAACCGGCCCGCCGCAAGGCGCCCTCGACGGAGGTGCCGGCCAGCCGGTCGGCCAGCGAGCGGCGGCCGGGGAAGAGCACCGGCAGCGCGTTGACCAGGAACAACACCACCGCGGCCGCCCAGAGCAGCAGCGACAGCAGGAAGTGGCCCTCGATCAGCAGCACGCAGGCCAGCGCGAACACCGCGACGTCGGCCGCGGTGGTGACGGCCGCGCGGCGCAGGGTGTGCCGGGACCGCCGCGGGGTGACCCGCAGGCCGAGCAGGCCCTTGCCGAGGGTGCCGCCGAGCAGTCGCAGACAGATCCACTGGTACAGGAACGTGACGAGAACGAGTGCCCCGAAGGCCTCCTCCACGTCCAGCACCACCGAGTCCCACAGGGACAGCCCGAGGTGTTCGGAGACGCCGACGACGTCGCCGCGCGAGGTGACGAGGTCGAGGCCGCCCTTCGTGGCCAGGGACGGGACGTCGGTGACGAGGGCGGTGATGCGGTGGAAGGTGAGGACGGCCAGCACCACGGCCGCGCCCGTCACGAGTGCGAAATCTATGAACCAGGCCGTCCCGCGGCGCAGTTTCAGCACGGAGATCCCCCGATCGTGCTCACTTGTCCGTGTACGGGCGAAGAGCTTAGCGCTCAGTGGCCGAAGGCCAGTACCACCAGCGCCGCCGTGGCCGCCGTCTCCTCCAGCGCCCCGAAGACGTCCCCCGTGACCCCGCCGAACCGCCGTACGCAGCGCCGCAGCAGCAGCTCGGCCGCGGCCAGGGACAGCAGCACGGCGGCCGCCGCGCGGACGGTGCCGTACGCCCCGAACGGCACGCCCCCGGCCGCCGCCGCGAGCGTGCACAGCGCCGCGGCCGCCAGGGCGCCGCGCGTCGGCACGACTTCGGCGACCGCCGCGCCGAGCCCTTCCGGGCGGGCCGCCGGTACGCCGGTGCGGGCGGCCAGGGTGAGGGCGAGGCGGGCGGCCACCGCGCAGGTCAGGGCCGCCGCCGCGCCCCGGCCCCAGGAGTCGCCGTAGAGCTGGGCCAGCACGGCGACCTGGGCCAGCAGGGTCAGGACCAGGGTGAGGACGCCGAAGGGGCCGATGTCCGACTGCTTCATGATCCGCAGGGCGTCCTCCGCGGGCTTGCCGCTGCCCAGCCCGTCCGCCGTGTCCGCGAGGCCGTCGAGGTGCAGGCCGCGGGTCAGCGCCGCCGGTACGGCGACGGAGCCGACGGCGGCGAGCAGCGGGCCGGCGCCGAGGGCGAGCAGCAGCAGGCCGAGGCCGGCCGCCGCCGCGCCGACCACCAGCCCGGCCGCCGGTGCGGCCAGCATGCCGCCGCGTGCGGCCCCGCGGTCCCAGCGGTGCACCCGGACGGGCAGCGCGGTGAGGGTGCCGAAGGCGAAACGGAGGCCGTCGAGAGGCGAGGGTGACGAGGTCGTGGGCATCGGCGCAGGGTATCCGGCGGCCGTCGGGTCTCCCCGACCCCCGACCGGAGCTCGGACCGGGCAGAGCTGAAGAAGACGGCGCTTATGCGGGTAATGTGCGCACATGGGGCACTGGTGGGAGCGGAACATCCTCGAACCGGGCAAACTCCCGTTGCTGCTCGCCCTCGCGGCGTTCGTGCTGACCTTCCTGGTCACCAGGGTGATCACCCGCCTGATCCGGGCCGGCAAGGGCCCGTTCGGCAACGTCAGGGCGGGCGGGCTGCACATCCACCATGTCGTGCCCGGGGTCGTCCTCACCGTCGTCGGCGGCTTCGGCGCCGTCGCCAGCGACCGGCACGGCGTCGCGGGGGCGGGCTCCGCGGTGCTGTTCGGCATGGGTGCCGGGCTGGTCCTGGACGAGTTCGCGCTGATCCTGCACCTGGACGACGTCTACTGGAGCGAGGAGGGCCGCAAGAGCGTCGAGGCCGTCGTCCTCACCGCGGCGCTCGTCGGGCTGCTGCTCGCCGGGTTCTCCCCGTTCGGCGTCAACGACCTGTCCCAGCAGGAACTCCACAGCCGGGGCACGGTCGCCGCCAGCATCACCGGGAACTTCCTCCTCTCGCTCATCGCGCTGAGCAAGGGCAAGGCCCGCACCGCGGTCTTCGGCGTGATCGTGCCGCTGGTCGCGCTCGTGGGCGCCGTCCGGCTGGCCCGGCCCGGCTCCCCCTGGGCCCGCCGCTTCTACGGCCGCCGCCCCCGCACCCGCGCCCGCGCGACCCTGCGCGCCTACCACCACGACCGCCGCTGGGCCGGTCCCCGGCGGGCGTTCCAGGACTTGATCGGTGGCAAGCCCGAGCCGCGTTCGGTGCGGTTGCCGGGCGGACGTGGTTGAGGGTGTCGTGGGCGGCGGTCGTGCGTCTGCCGTGGCGGGGCGGCGGGGGCGGTCCCCGGGGGGGCGTGGGCTTGACTGGCCGGCGCGCCGGGTCTAGGGCTGGCGCGCTGCTCGGTGGTCGCGGGTGACGGTGTCGCGTGGGCCGGTCCCCGGCGGGTTGTTTCAGGGCTTGATCGGTGGCAAGCCCGAGCCGCGTTCGGTGCGGTTGCCGGGCGGACGTGGTTGAGGGTGCCGTGGGCGGTGGCCGTGCGTCTGCCGTGGCGGGGCGGCGGGGGCGGTCCCCGGGGGGGCGTGGGCTTGACTGGCCGGCGCGCCGGGTCTAGGGCTGGCGCGCTGCTCG